>JBJLCA010000024.1:0-39802 GCA_045567915.1 Candidatus Poseidoniales archaeon
CTTTATTCAAAAATATTAGATAAAGTAGGTAATGAAAGAGATAAAGATGTTAAAGAATTCTTATTAAAATATTCAAAAAACTTTCCAGATATTTTCTTGAACGATCTATTATCTTTATCAAGCAAATTAGAAGGAAGTGAGTTTGAAACAGGAAAAATAATCATAAGACACGGAGTCAATATGAAATCCAAACTTTCCTTAATTGACGATTTATTAAAATTTGATAGTAAATCTAGAACTAAACTTCTTGGATATTTACATTTACAATTATTTAAATCAAATAGGAATGAAGATTCAAAAGCCCTTTCTAAGGCTCTTGAAACTGCAACAACCCAAGAATCATTGTTGTATCTTGTTAGAGTATGTAGTAAGCCTTCGGATATTGCTTTATTTGAAAAGCACATATTAGATACGTCACCTGAAGACAAATTATTTCTTTTAATTTCATTAACTTCTAGGGCTGACAGAAAAAATTTAAGTGAATTAGCAAAAAAACTTTATGATAAAGCAGAGGGGCAATACACAATGCTTCCAGAATCAGGAGTTAAGAATAAGCTAAGAATTAAGCTAGATTTAACTGCAGAACGCTTAGGAGGTATTCATATTCCTTCAAAGGTTAAAAAAGTTAAGAATCTAAGCGAAATATCTGACAGCGGTAAGCATACTTTAGGTCTCTATAACACATATGGAGGAAATTGGAATCATCCACATTTCAAATCTATTTTCAAAGCTTCAAATTTATGCGCAGCTTTTAATCTAGATTTAGCTTTGATCAATTTTCCCGAAATATCTCCAGAAAAATTAGTAAAAGAGATTAAGAAAGAAATGAGATTGCCTAACGAAGGATATACTAAGGCATTATTTGACAAAAGTAGAGTACAATTTTTCAAGAAAGAGATAAACGAAAATTGGTCAGGAAGTGTAGTTGCCACTACAGCTAATCCAGATACCTCTAAATCATCATTACCTGAAGGAAGATTGTGTATGGTAATGGGTTTAGGTCCGAAAGGCCTTCCTAAATCATTTGTCAATAAAACATCGTACCATTTTGAGTTAACTGGCACCAATGTAGCTTTTGAGACAGGAACAGCTATGGGTGCGATTTCATCACATCTTGGAATGATTAATTGAAAATATTCAAATAATATGCCCTTCTAGGTATAATATGACCGATTGCCTTTTCTGTAAGATTAGAGATGGTGAAATACCAGGTGATATCGTTTTTGAGAATGATCATGTCATTGCTTTTAACGATATAAATCCCATAGCTCCAATACACATTCTAATAATCCCTAAAGTACATATTTCTACACTTAATGATCTAAGTGATAGTCATACGCAAACCATGGGTGAAATTCTATTAGCTGCTAAAAAAATAGCTATTGAAAAAGGAATAGCAGAATCAGGATATAGGACGATTTTTAATTGTAACAAGGATGGACAACAAACAGTTTTCCATATACACATGCACCTGATAGCAGGTAGACAAATGACATGGCCACCTGGTTAAAATTACAAATTTACTATGCTTTCGTTAGCTTAATCATTCCAAATGGTTTCAGTAACTCCACCATTAATGAAAACTTTTTAATTCTTAGAGGTGCAGTTTTGAGCTTCACATCCTCTTTCCATAAGCCAGGTTGAGATATTGCAGTTATAGGGTCGTTTCTGCAATTACATCCGGTAGTCCACTGCCAAGGGAACTTAGCAGCCAATTGAAAGGCAGCACGAACTCCTATTCCATCACCCATATGTTCAATTAAGTATAATTTGCCATTTTTTTTAAGCATATTATGCGCTTCGCGAACAATATTGGCTGGATCAGGTACGCTGCACAGGAGAGTGCTAAATATTACGCAATCAAAAGAACCTGGTTTTTCATCTAAATCATGTAAATACCCTTCGAAAACTTTAGCACGATCTCCCATTACTTCCAGCATATTCCTACATTCTGGAGTTAATTTGTTGTCAGGTTCCACTGCAACCCATTTGGAAACTTCAGGTCTATTCAAGAAAAATACATTAACACCAATTCCAGCTCCAACTTCTAACACACGCCCTCGAACATCACTGAACAATTCTTCCTTTGCATCCTTTAGCATTTTACTAGTATCTAGCAATATATTTCTTGATAATTTATCAAAGCGACCTAATTTAGGTTGATTGTTCATTATTCAATATCTAAAATAGTAGTTATTATAATTTTTAGTACCAAAATTAGGGTACATACGCAAACCCTTTTACGGTTGAAGCCGACGACATTAGTAGCAGTTGTGACTATTAGTAACCGACGGGCTGAACACCTCGAAATGTTATTATCCGTACTACCGAAGTAATACTTCAAACAACACCATAGCTCTCGGTGCTTACACCCCGGTCCTATCAATCTTATCTTCTATAAGTGTCAAAATGCCTCGTTTTGAGGCGGGTTTCGAGCTTAGATGCTTTCAGCTCTTATCCCTTACAGCGTGGCTGCCCAGCGGTGCCTTGTCAGACAACTGGTAAACTAGTGGCTGCGAACCCTCGTTCCTCTCGTACTAGAGGATCCTTCCCCTCAGGCATTGGACAGTCCCAGCACATAGCAACAAACCTGTCTCACGACGGTCTAAACCCATCTCACGATCCCTTTTAATGGGCGAACAACCCCACCCTTGGGTGCTTCTGCACACCCAGGATAGGAAGAGACGACATCGAAGTAGCAAGCCTGGAGGTCGATGTGGGCTCTTGCTCCAGACAACTCAGTTATCCCCGGGGTAACTTTTCTGTTATCAACCGCACCTACTAACGGCGCTGGTTGGTTCGCTAGGCCCTGCTTTCACATCGTGGTTTGTTGTGTTGCCAAACCACGTCAAGCCAGCTTTTGCCCTTGCACTTAACGGTAGATTCCTGACCTACCTAAGCTGACCTTTGGGCTCCCTTGTTATTTTTTCGAGGGAGTGGCGCCCCACCCAAACTGCCCGCCTACCGGGGTTCCTCCTAAGAGGTGAGTGGGACGAATCGAAAAGGACGGTGTTTCATAGTTGACTCGGCGACGAGCTAGCGCTCGCACCTGTGTAATGTCTCCCGTCTACGCTACACATAACAACTCGTGCCACAACGGCAGGTTGCAGTAAAGCTCCACGGGGTCTTCGCTTGCGGCTGGGACGTACTGGACTGTGCGCCAGTAAGTCAATTTCATCGGGCTCCGGGCGGGGACAGTAGAGCTCTCGTTAGGCCGTTCGTGCAAGTCGCCAATTAAGCGACAAGGTATTACGCTACCTTAAGAGGGTCATAGTTACCCCCGCCGTTTAGCAGTCCTTCGTCAGGTTGAAACCTGGTTTCAGATACTGCCACTGGGCAGGATTCAGCGGCTATACACATCCTTACGGACTAGCAGCCACCTGTGTTTTTAATAAACAGTCGGAGCTCCCTAGTCACTGCGACCAGCTCTCTTCAGAGCTGGCACCCCTTATACCAAAGGTACGGGGCTAATTTGCCGAATTCCCTCGCCCGGATTCTGCCGCGACGCCTTAGGCTACTCACCTAGGGGCACCTGTGTCAGATCTCGGTACGGACAACTCATACGGCTCCAGCTCCCTTTTCACGGACACCAGGCTAACGCAGAAGCGGAATACTCCGCCTCCCAAAAGCTTAGTTTGCTTCTCACCATTACGGTACTCCACAATTTTATTGCTCAAGGCAACACTCCGACAAGAGTGCTCCACAAGACCCGATGTGTCAGGAACTGGACAAAATATGAATTGGTGCAGGAATTTTAACCTGCTTCCCTTTCGATTCCTCCTGTTAGGGGGAACCTTAGGACCGACTAACCCTCGACTGATGAACATCGTCGAGGAACCCTAGCCCCTCCGGCGGATGGGATTCTCACCCATCTACGCTACTACTATTTCCATGATTATCATTCGAACGCGGTCCACAGGACCTCACGGCCCCACTTCCACCCGCGCACGACGCCTCTCTACCGCATCACCTTTCGGTGGCCCAAAGTATCGGTGAACAACTTAGTCCCGTCCATTTTCTAGGCTCAAGAACTTGACTGGTGATCTGTTACGAACTCTTTAAAGGATGGCTGCCTCTAAGCCAACCTTCCAGCTGTCTATGCTGTTAAACACTATTTGTTCTTTAACACTTAGCTGTTACTTAGGGACCTTAACTTTGGTCTGGTTTGTTTTCCTTATGGACATCAAGCTTACCCCGATGCCCTCACTGCCCAGCTTCTACAACGGACACACATTCGGAGTTTGACAGCATGCCGAAAACTTTCGCTTCCTAAACACGCAATCAGTGCTCTACCGCATGCCCCGTCTCAGCTGAGGTCTGCCTGCGAGCAGTTTCGAGAGGAACCAGCTATTACCGGTCTAGATTGGTCTTTCGCCCCTATACCCAGGTCATCCAAACGATTTGCACATCAGTACTGGTTCGGGCCTCCACCCTTCTTCCGAAAGGCTTCACCCTGCCCAGGCATAGATCGACCGGCTTCGGGTATCCAACCATTGACTCTAGGCGAGCACACCTTGCCCCTCGCTTGCGCTGCGGGCTATCGGTTTCCCTACGGCTTCGTACTTACGTACTTAACCTCGCCAATGATAGAAACTCCACGGATCAATTTTCGAATCGAACGGTATGACATCGGTGCGGCGGTGTAACCGCTTAATCCCTTGCATGCCATACCAGTCTGTTACCACCTGATTTCAGGATCTTATTAATCTCCCGTCAGGGATACTTTACAACTTTCGCTCACGCTACTATTGCGCTGTCGGTCTCGGTTTGTATTTAGAGTTGGAAGTTAGTACCTCCCACATTCACGCGCAATATCCAATGCACGCTACTCTTGGGTCCTGGAAATCATCTTTCACTGCGTCTCCTACGGGGCTATCACCCTCTTTGGCGCCGGTGTTCCACACGAAATTCGGATAACTGTGTTAAGATGTAAACAGGCCACTCCACATTTCTACTGATTCTCATCAGAAGATTCGGATTGCTCTATGAGGTGTTCGATCGCCTTTACTAACCTCATCTCATTTGATTTCTTTTCCTGCTCCTACTAAGATGTTTCAATTCGGAGCGTTCCCCATCCTTTCGGATTAAACTACTAGAGTTTGGGAAGTCCCATTCGGCAATCTTCGGATCAAAGGCTCCATGCGCCTCCCCGAAGCATATCGCTGCTTGGCACGACCGTCTTCGGCAACCGAGCCTAGTCATCCACCAGGTGGCGTAGTAACTGCTTGTAGCCGTCGGCTTCAACATTCGTCCGGGTTTGCGTATGATCTGACAATCATTGGTACGTTTACCCTCACTGTTAGGAGGTAGACCTATGCCATCTTCCCCGGTCTTAATCTTCAAGATCGAGTGCACAATCTCCCTGAAATTGTCAAATATTAACTATTAGTCAACTACAAGGATTTGTCGGGAGAAAAAGGGGGTATATAATACTGCGCAAGAATTAGATTTCTTTTTGCAATATTTGTATGATTTCATTAGCAGAATTCGCTTCTAATACACTTTGTTGATTTTCAAGTGATAAGCTACACATTGATGTTAAAGTGTACAAATCTTGCACATTTGCAGATTCTAATTTTAGCCCACTGCTAACAACAAAATCTGTAAAATTTTCAAATTCAATCCCCATGTTACTCGCAATTTCAATAATTCTAAGTTCTAGTTTACCTAACATAAAATTCCAATCTTTTAAGTTAACATCATCTTGAATTTCATCTAAATAAGTGACATTAGCTTGGAAGTAAAGAGCCTCACCAGATGATTTTTGCATCATTGTTTTCATAGAAGGCATATCTGGAGGAAAATATTCAACAGGCTTCTCAATAGAAGGAGAGATTAAGCGGTCTATTGAGAAACGTTTTTTACCCAAAATTTCAATATAATAATTACTACCAGTTAAATCCAAGTCTTCACATTTTACGATGTAAACTAAAGTTCCGGTTTTAACCGGGCAAGCCCATCCTCCCTCGGTTTTTTGCCCATCTAATATATTGATTCCGAACACTCGATTTGAGCTCATACAGTCATCTAGCATTTGTCTGTATCTAGGTTCAAATATTTTCAATGGGACATTTTGATTAGGATACAATACTACATCTATAGGGAAAATAGGAATGGGTTCAGACATTATGGCGCTAACCTTTCAATTTTCCATGTAGTTCCATGTCTCGTATAAACAAACCGATCATGCATTCTATCTCTTCTACCTTGCCAAAATTCAATTTCTTTGTGTTCAAGTCTGTAGCCACCCCAGTAATCTGGCATTGGAATTTCTTTATCTTCATATTTATCTTCATATTTTTTGAAAAGTAGTTCGAGTTCAGCCCTATTTTCCACAGTGGTACTCTGTTTTGAAGCCAAAACCGATATTTGACTTAATCTAGGCCTGCTTGCAAAATATTTTTTAGACTTATCTGGCGATATTCTTCGAATTTTCCCTCTAATTCGAATTTGTCTTTCCAAGGGATGCCAATTAAAGGTTAAAGACCCATAAGGGTTTGATTCTATTTGGACTCCCTTTGTGCTTTCATAGTTAGTGTAAAAAGTAAAACCTTTTTCATCATATTCTTTCAAAAGCACAATTCTACTTGTTGGTTTTCCACCATTACTTGCAGTAGCTAAAGTCATCGCGTTAGGTTCCAATGTGTCAAATTCTTCGATTTTCTCAAACCAGTTGCGAAACATTTCAGTTGGAGATTCTAATAGATCTTTTCTGTCTAATCCTGAAATGTCATATTGTTTGCGCATTTCTTCTAAGCTGACCATTCACTATAAGATGTAGATTGACATTTAATAAAGATGTGTTGCTTTCTAAATATTTTAAATATATGCTGTGCAAATGCTTGTTATGGAATCACTACAACCTTACCCTTTCAAGGGTTTCTGGATTAGAGCTGTAGCTTCAATTATTGACGGGATAATTTTGTTAATTTTAGTTTTATTATTAGCTGGTATAAGCTTAGTCATATTTGGTGCAGCATTAGGAGAGGGTGCAGGATTCGGCATGTTCCTTCTTGTTTTTCTTCTAGCGGCTTTAGCAACGATTCTTTACAAGCCAATAATGGAAGCTTCTGAATATCAAGGCACATTTGGTAAATATGCATTAGGAATGAAAGTTATTGATAAAAATGGGCAAAAAATAACTATGACCTCTTCATTTGTTCGAACAATTCTTTACATAATTGGAGCTCAAGCTTTTTTGCTTTGTTTAGGAGTAGTAATGATAGGTTTTACAGAATATAAACAAGGTTTGCATGATATTCTTGCTAACACTTATGTCGTTACCAATCATTGGGAAGGGCCAGTTCCTTTAGAAGATAATTTTGGTGCTTAAATGTCTTTAAAACACAATGATGAACAGAAATGGGCGCTTGGCACCCTAGCGATATTTGGAATTTTAATTCTATTTGCAGGCCTTTCCGATTTCACCGAAATAGGTATTGCAATTTCAACGTTCTTAATCAGTTGGTTGGCAGTCAGTTATTCAATTAGAAGATTTGGAAAGGGAGGCACTTCAAATGAAGAGATACAGAAAGAAATGCAAATTTTTTCAATTCTTTTACTTGTAGTACTATTATTGATAACTTTGGTAGGTGTCAACGAGTATAGCGATTATGCGTTTGTTACTTTTGGATTCACAATTACTTGGATTATAAGAAGTTCAGCAATTAAATATTTTAGTTAAAATTAATTCGCGTTCCGACCATCAAGTGCAGAAATTACTATTGCTAATCCAGCTATAAATTTACGGTTAAAATTATTTTCAGGCGGAATATTAACGATTAATTTTTTAATAATCGGATTGAATTTTTGACGCATAGTAATAGGTTTTTCATTTCCCATGGTGTGAAGCGTATATTTTTTAGGTAGAATTCCTAATAAAACTCTTCGAGCGATGGCTTGAGCAAGACTATCTTCTAACAACATTCCAATATCATTGCCATCTGCGTCAAGAACTTGCCATTTAGTTCTAAGAATGGATTTCCAAAATTTTCTTCTTACAGTTCCTAATAAAACTCCTGCTTTAGGATCAAATATATCGAATCCTCCCCATGCATCTACTAAGTTTCTTTGCTTGATAACCAACCATTCGTTGTTTTTACTTTCGTCATCATAAAGTCTGATGTCCTCTTTAATTCTAAATCGTTTTTGCTCACAAAATCCGTACAATTGATCATTTTCATCCATAATGTGAAATTTATTTCCAAATATTTTCAAAAATTTTTCACGAATTAGATATTGATTTAGCTCAGTCAATTTAGCCATATTTCAATAATTACAGACTAGTTATAAAATTATTATTCAAAATCTTTTTTTGAAAATACTTTAAATAAAGTACAACTTAATCTAATTTATGGCAGATGATAATGAAATGCAAGATTTTACAGGATATCAGAAAGCTCGAATACTTCCATTGAATAAAGCTGAAGAATCTTTGCTTCCTGGCTGGGCAAATACTCCTCAAATGGCAGTTTTAATGCTTAATTTGACAATTATTTTGTTGGGATTAATAGTTAGTTTAACTGTTTCAGATGTGGCCTCTGGAGAGGGCAATAGTACAATTTTATCATTTTTTGGTAAATGTTAGATGGTTAAGTTTGATGACTTAGATATATCAATACTATCTTTTGTTGCAGACCATCCTAGCTGTACAGTTACTGACTGTGCTAAATCTCTTTTTAATCCTAATAATACAGAAGATTTGCAAAGGAAAGATTCAATGTTAAGGCACAGGTTCAAATCTCTGTCATCAGAAAAATATTTACTAGAAACAAAAAATAATAATCATAGTGTTTTTAGGATAGATAACAATCTAATTCATTTTGGACCTGAGTTACGTTTTATGAATATAGGCGGAGAAAAATTTATACATAAAGATTTAGTAAAAGATTATTGCATTTTAGTATATACTGAAGATGGAGTGATAATTAAATCTTTAGACAAGCTTGAGAAAAAGTATTTGTCATAATTTTTTTTTGAAGACTCCTTATATATGGCCCTGTTATCTTTAATGCATGGCAGATGAATTATTTGGCAGTGAGCTAGGATTAGCTTTTGTAATTGTGGGAGTGCTTTTGTTTGTTGTTGAAGTATTTCAACCAGGATTTTTGATTGCAGTTCCAGCTACAGTTTTCATAGCATTGGGAATTTTACTTTCATTCAATGTCGTCGATGGTTTACTGCTTTTACCAATTGGGTTAGCAGTAGGTTTAGGCTCTTTGTATGGAACAATGATGCTCTACCAGTCTTTAGCACCTCCAGACACGCCTAGCGAAATGAGTATTGAACGCAAAGTTGGAGAAAAAGGAATCGTTACCAAAGAGGTCGTTGCAAATGATAGAATTGGTAAAGTTAAAATTAGTATGGAAGAATTTAGAGCTACATCAGATCAGAATATACCAGTAGGTACTAAAGTTGAAGTTACAGATGCAGAAGGAATCACAGTTACAGTAATACCTTTAGAAGGAGAGGAATAAAAATGATAGGAGAAATAATATTCTTACTGTTAATTCTTGGAGCAGTATTAGTTGTTGTTTTAATGACAACTATTGTTCAAGTTGAGCAGTACGAATCAGGAGTCGCGCTACGATTGGGTAAGTTCCACACAATGCTCAATCCAGGATGGAATTTTGTTATTCCATTGATTACAAAAGTTTTCAAAGTAGATTTACGTATTCAAGTTCTTGATGTTCCACGTCAAGAAGTTATTACTAAAGATAATTCACCTACAATGGTGGATGCAGTCGTTTACTATAGAGTTGCAGATGCTAAAAAAGCAGTACTCAATGTCGCAAATTACAGGGCAGCTATAGTCAATATGGCACAAACTACACTCAGAGGCGTAGTTGGAGATATGGAATTGGATGAAATTTTCTCAAGCAGAGATAAAATTAATGCAATTCTTAGAGATAAATTAGATATTGAAACAGACCCTTGGGGTGTTAAAGTAGATAATGTGGAAATCAGAGAAGTAGATCCTTCTCCAAATGTTAAAGCAGCAATGGAGGAGCAGACCTCAGCAGAACGTGAAAGACGTGCAGCTATTTTGAAAGCAGACGGTGAAAAGAGATCAGCAATTCTTTCAGCAGAAGGTGAAAAACAATCTAGAATTTTAACTGCAGAAGGAGACAAACAATCACGCATTCTAGCAGCAGAAGGTGTAAGACAATCTAAAGTATTAGAAGCTCAAGGTCAACGTTCACAAACTATTCTAGAAAAGCAAGGGGAAGCCCAAGGTTTGAGAATTACAGCCATGGGAGCATCAGCATTAGATTCAAAAGCATTAACTGTTTTGAGTTTAGATTCCTTGAAAGAAATTGGAGCAGGAGCTTCTACAAAGTTTGTACTTCCATTTGAGTTAACAAAATTATTCGAAGGTGCAGCAGATTATGTAGGTTATGCGCGCAAAGCTCCAGATAGACAATTATCTGAAGTAAAAGATATTGAAAAGGCACTTGGTAAATCTGAAGATGTTCTCGGAACTATTCCTACAGCTGACGAAATGCAAGCTGAGTTAGATGCAATCAAAGAAGAAGCTGATGAGGCACTTCAGCAAGTTGTAGACGAAGGAATCAAGGATCAGATGACGGCTTCACAGCCACCTAAAGAGCTTAAAGAACCTGAAGCATAAGAAAAGAATCCAATATATAGGAGCCAATTTGGCAAGATATAATGGAACCAATAGGTCACGAAGGGTTAGGCAGACTTCTAAAGTTAGAAGAAGATTTGCAAACTCCTCATGTTGTATTCAGTCACTTAGACTTAGAAGAGTCTAGCGATTTAGAATCAGGAGGAACCATTAATATTGGTAAAAAATTTCATCTACCTCCGAGCCCATTAGGTCTCGATTCGAATAAATCACCTTATCTGCAATTGTCTGAAGATATTGCAGTTATTGATAATGCTTATTCCATTCAGCCTAAAAAACTAGTTCAAATCGCATCAGACTTTAGGCTAGAAGCAGGTTATTCCAGATTACTCTATGCACCTGCAGTTGAACCGTCACAAATGCCAATTCTGGCATATCTAGGAGTAGATGTTTTTGATGATTTAAATGTTGAACTGCGTAGTTCAACTGGCTGGGTTTTAGATAGTGGTGAATGGATAAAACAAAAAGAAAAAATAGATGATTTATTTTCTCATAACCAAGCTGAGCTTAGTCGCTGGATTTTAAAAATCAGAAATGCTATAGCAAATGGAAAATTGAGAGAACTGGTAGAAATTACTAGTTTACACAATCCTAGAGTGTCTCAAATATTATACCATTCAGCATCATTATTAATTGATAAAGGAGCTAGAGTTCATTCAACAATAAGATCAAACGATTTAAGTCTGAATCATCCCGCTATTCTTGATTTCCAAAGTAGATTGTCCGATTATGAACCTCCTGCAAAGGAGATGGTCTTGTTAATTCTACCTTGTTCTGCACGAAAACCATATTTTAAGAGTAGTAGCCATAAAAGATTTTTCAATACCCTTCGTGAACTGGATAATCATTTAGCTTTCCATGTTGTTTCAGTAACTTCACCATTAGGTTTAGTTCCTAGAGAATTAGAATTTTGCTATCCTGCAGCACATTACGATATTGCAGTAACAGGGAATTGGAATGCATCAGAAGTTGAAATGCTTAGGACTCAATTAGCCAAATTAAATCCTAAAAAACATTATGCTAAGGCTATAGTTCATGCAGGTTCGTCTTCTGAAATAATGACGGATTTAGTTAAAGAATTAGGAATAGATGTAGTAAATACTAGAGTAGAAAGACCTTCTTCTTTTGAAGGTTTAGAAATTCTTCAAAATATTGCAAGAATGACATTATCTGATATCCCTTTGTTGAATACCAAGGATAGGGCTAAAGGAGAAGCTAAAGGCTTAGCCCAATTTCAATATGGTAAAAATTCAGATTTCCTTGTTAATTCAGATATAAGTGGACGTATGCCTTATAAATTACGCTGTGGAGATTTAGCAGCCATGTCTCCAGTAGTGGGTGGTTTTGGTTTGACTTTGAAAGGAGGAATCGAGTATAGTTTGCAGGGCGGCCCCATTATTATTGCAGAAGATTTTAAATTAATTGGAGATTTATTTGCAGTAGGAGTCAAGTCTTATACCGGAAATTGGAATATTGGAGATCAAGTAGTTATTAAACAGAATGATGATGTAACAGGAGTAGGAATTGCGAAAATGGCACCAGAAGAGATGATTGCGATGAATAGAGGAATTGCAGTGGAGGTTAGACACCATGCCTGAGGCATTTATTCCTTTAACAGATTTTGTTAACGAGGCGAAATCAGAGCCTAGTGCACATCCGTTAGACAAACCTGTTGCAAAATGGACTGAAGAGGAAGTGCTGAACGGGAAAGTAGTTGAAGCAGGAGTTGTCATTCTAAGGACAAGAGGTTGTTATTGGTCAATAAAAGAAGGTTGTTCAATGTGCGGTTATTTTAACGATACCGTTCCAGGAGGTGTCAGTGATGAGATGCTTAGGGAGCAATGGAAGAAAGTAAGGCCAACATTGAAAGGAAAAAAGTATGCTAAAATATATACTTCAGGCTCATTTATAGATCCAACAGAAGTACCTTTTGATTTTGCAGATGAAGTAATGTCTGACATGTCTGAAATGGGAGTTGAAAAAGTTCTAATTGAATCATTACCTGAGTTTGTTAATCCAAAGAATTTTGCATATACAAATTCACCAAAGTTAGAAATTGCAATTGGTTTAGAATCTTCGAGTTCAGTTGTTTTAGATAAATCTGTTAACAAGCGTTTACGATGGCCACATTTTGTAAAAGTATGCAAACTTGCACGCGATAATGGGGCTGAAGTTAAAGCCTATATTCTGCTTAAACCTCCTTATCTTAGTGAAAAGGAGAGTATAGAGGATGCAGTAAAATCTGCAATTGATGCAGCACCCCATGTTGATAAAATATCAATCAATCCCGTAAATGTTCAGAAGAATACTGTAGTTGAAAAATTATGGTTTAGAAACGAATGGACGGCACCTTGGCTCTGGTCAGTTATTGAAGTTTTAAGAAAATGTGAAGATTTACCAATTAGAGTATATTCAGACCCAACTGGCGGAGGTACTCGTAGAGGCGCTCACAATTGTCACGATTGCAATAAGAAAGTTTTAGAAGCCCTAAAGAATCATCGTCTTGGTTTGGGTAATTTGAAAGGTTTACATTGTAATTGTAAACCCCGTTGGAATACTTTAGTTAAGCAATCGAAATTAAGAAGAAATGGTTCAGAACCTCATGGATATAGAAGCGGTTTTGCAGGGAGCAGGCATTTTTAATGGGGTTATTCTAGCGATTATCAATGGAAGAAATAAATTGGCTTAGAGTTTTTGCAGGCCTATTGCTTGTTTTGTTCATTCCAGGTTACACTTTAATTCAAGCCATGTTTCCTAGAAGAGGCGAATTGGATGAAGAATTCGATACTCTCTATAGAGTTACTTTGGGAATGGCAATGTCGATTTGTATAGTCATAATAGTGGGCTTTATTTTAGGGAATCCAGCATTGGGGAATGCACCATCATGGGGGAATTCAGATGATGACAAAGGATACTTCCAAACATTTTTTGTTACAGTTTCATTATTAGCTTTATCTACCTTATTTTTTGTAGCTGGATGGTACAGAGGAGCATACCCTTGGACTGCAAATATTCACCCTAACCTTGCAAGAGCCCCTCCAGGAATTAGGATTGAGTCTGAATTAGCAGTTGCAGGAAAGTACATACCTGCAGAATTAATTGAACTTCAGGGTTTGAAACATGATAGAGATAACGTCAAGCGCAAATTAGCTGAAGTAGAAACTCGAAAAAGGTCAGGAAGTTCAGTTATGAAGAAATACTATGAAAGAAAGGAAAAAACACTTTTAGCAGATTTAGCAGATATAGACTCAAAAATGGCAGATATAGATCAACAATTGAATAGACCTGGAGAAGGTGAGGGATTGTCTGCAGATGTAATACAGGATAATTCCTTAGACGCTTCCGGCGAAGAGGAATAATTTTGGAGTATAAGCTAGTAATAGTAGTTAGAACAGATTTAGGAATATCCAAAGGTAAAATGGCTGCACAAGTTGCACATGCAGCTGTAAATTGTTCACTTAAATCGAAAAAATCAGATATCTCTAATTTTAAGGGATGGTACAATGATGGTCAGAAAAAAGTAGTTGTCAAAGGGACAAATGAGTCACTACTAAGGCAATTACAACAGCATGCTAGAGATATAGGAATAACTTCCAGTTTGATAAGTGATGCCGGCTTGACTGAAGTTCCCCCAGGAACAGTTACATGTTTAGGAATAGGTCCTGGTAATGAGTCAAAAATCAATGAAATCACCGGAAAGTTGTCTTTATTCTAAACCGAACGCTTTATTTATCACGCGTACTTAGAGCCGTATGGCTTGGTTTGGTAAAAAGAAAGAAGAAAAGAAAAAATTTGATTACTCAGAAGAAACAAAAGAACTTTTTGCAGAAAGAGATGCTTACTATGCAGAGCAACGCCGCAAGTTAGGTGGCAGTGCTTCAAATCCCGAATTAGCAAATCAGGAGCAAGAATCTCAGTCACCTTCACGTAAAGAAGATTTAGATGATCTTTTAGGTGAATCTGGCGATTTTAATCCTTATGTAAACAAAGATGAGTCTGCACCTACATCAGCAGCCAGTATTCCATCATCACAATCATCTTCAGCATCTTCTTCAGCATATGTTTGTATTACTTGTGGGAAAGAATTTCAAGAAAAATGGGGTAAATGCCCATCGTGTGGGGGAGAGATGAAAAAAGCTGAAAGTTCATTACCTGAGCCTACTTCTCAGGTTCAAGAGACTTCACAAGTTCAGGATGTCTCAAGTCCAGTATCAGGTAATTCAAATGTAGGAGATCCTCTTGATGATCTTCTTGGCGATTTTAGTCCGAATGCTGACAAAAATGATGATGATACATCAGAAGATTTACCTAATAATATTAGAATGGTTAGTGACGACGATGGCGGCCCTTCAACAGATTTTGGTGCTCAACGGTCAAGTCATAGTAATCGTAAGAAAGTCCGTAAAGTTAGGAAAGTTAAAAGACCTCGCAAGCTATAATAGGATTTCAGATGCCAGATTCTGATAAAATACAAATACCTGAGACTGCAAAAGATATAGGTATTGCCATAGGCAGCGTGTTACTAGTTTTTCTATTAACCTTTGCTTACAGTGGCAATTGGCCACCTATGGTAGTCATTGAATCAGGTTCTATGGAGCACACAGATAATCCTTTGTATGATGAACCAGGGTTTACACATCTTGGAACAATAGATACAGGAGATTTAGTTGTAGTTAAAGAAGCTGAAAAATCAGATATAGTAACATATCTTCAAGGCAAAAAAACAGATTATAAAAAATATGGAGATTATGGAGACGTAATTGTATTTTATAAAAATGGAATTAGAGAGTTCGATGGCAGTCCTGTAACTCCTGTAATTCATAGAGCAATGGCTTGGGTTGATGTTCTAGAAGAACCAAAAGACATGGATGGCGATAATATTACTGATTATTATTACATTCCTGAAATAGAAACTTATTTTGGTTCTAAGATAGAATTTTCAGAGATAGGTCTCAGTGGAGGTGCTCACCTTAAAGATTTAGAAAATTCAGGCTACATTACAAAGGGTGATTCAACAGGAAACCCGCATCCGGATCAGTTAACTCATAGAGATATTAATAACAATCCAGTTCAACCTGTAGATCCAGATTGGGTTGTTGGAATGGCAAGAGGAGAGCTGCCATGGTTTGGTTTAATTAAATTAAAAGTAACTCAACCGGATAATTATGATAAAGCACCGTCGGGCTGTAAATCAATGCTTTGGATTTCTATAATTATTATTCTTGTAGGACCTTATTCTGTAGGTAAACTTTTAGAAGTAAGAGACAAAAGATTAGAATCTGCAGGAAAAAATAAGGCTAAACGTTAAGTATTCCTAAGTAGCGATGTATTAGCATGTCTAAATCACCGGCCGCAGCCAAACGCGGAATTCCATCTAAGGAAAATTTCAAAGAATGGTACCCTTTTATGGTTGAAGCTGCAGAATTAGTTGATAAAAGATATCCAATAAAGGGAATGGACGTATGGAGGCCCTATGGTTGGAAAACTATGCGACTTATAGATAATTTAACACACGATGAAATGGAAAGAACAGACCATGAGGAAGTTCATTTTCCTCTTCTAATACCTGAGGACTTATTAGATAAAGAAAACAAGCTAGTCTCTTTACTAAAGAAAGCTAGAGAAGCTGGAGTCGACCCTTCAGAGCTTAGATTAGAAGATGATGCTGAGGGATTTGCTAAAGAAGTCTATTGGATTAAACATGCAGGTGAAACTAAATTAGACAACCCTATGTTTTTGAGGCCAACAAGTGAAACTGCCATGTATACTATGTTTCCTTTATGGATACGTTCTCATGCAGACTTACCTCTGAAAACTTACCAAATAGTAAATACTTTTAGATATGAAACTAAGCAGACACGTTCATTTATTAGAGTTCGAGAAATACACTTTTTCGAAGCCCATACAGCACATATAGATGAAGAAGATGCTACAAGGCAAATAAACGAAGATTTAGAAATTGTAAAGAATTTAATGAATGAATTGAATTTTCCAGTTCTAGTAACCAAAAGACCAGTTTGGGATACCTTCCCAGGTGCTTGGTACACTATTGCCATAGATGTGATAATGCCTGATGGGAGAACTTTGCAAGTTGCCTCAGTGCATCATTACAGAGACCAATGGGCCAAAGCCTTTGATGTAAAGTATGAAGATGATTCGGGAGAGCAAAAATATGTTCACCAAACAACATACGGTATGTCTGAAAGATTACTTGGAGCTACAGTAGCAACGCACGGCGATGATAAGGGACTCATAATGCCACCATCAATTGCCCCAATTCAAGTAGTGGTTGTTCCTATTCTTTCTAAGGAAGGCTCAGACGAAATAATTTCTGCAGCACATGAAATAGTTAGAAAGCTTAAAGCAGAAAAGATTAGAGTAAAATTAGATGATAGAGACATTAGGCCAGGACAAAAATATTATGATTGGGAAATAAAAGGAGTTCCTCTTAGAATAGAATTAGGTCCTAGAGATCTTAAATCTAATTCGTTTATGTGTGCTGCAAGAGCAGGAAATAAGTCTAGTTATAGCATAGATGATTTGTTACCTTCAGTAAAAGAAGAATTAAATTTAGTTAACAACTACATGAAAGAGAAAGCTAAGGAACATTTCAATCAGCACATCAAAAAAATGCCCAATTTAAAAATACATGGTTCAACTATTTCGCTTGAAGAAGAATTAGAAGAAGGATATGTATATGAAATGGCATTTGATGGTAATGATGCTGAAGCTGAAGCTATTGAAAAAGAAACAGGTTTTTCTTTCTTGGGAGTGTCTACAAATGCTTACTCTGAAGAAAGAAAATGTATTATTTCTGGAAGGCCTACAAACAATAGAGTTTTCTTAGCTAAAACATATTAAATCTATATTCAAGGAATAGTAAAGTTAGACTTTATATACAGTCTGTGACAATGTTAATGTCCGACAGTCGAATCACTAGTGGTTCAAAACTGTCTGAAAGAGGACGCAACCATGGAACACAGAATAGAAAAAAACGATGAGGGAGTTTCCCCAGTTATTGCCGTTATATTAATGGTGGCAATTACAGTTGTTTTAGCAGCTGTGCTGTACGTTTGGGCAGCCAGTTTCCTAGAGCAAGGAGAATCAGCCCCTATAGCCACTTTCTTTGTATCACAAGATAGTGCAAATATATATCACGTAGAAGTGATTAAAGTTAGCAAACAAGAAGATTTACTCGGATTTAGTTTCTTCTTGAAGGACGGATCTGGATCGACATATGTCGGTGGCAACGGCTTTGGTGAAGTTGCTATGCAATTCCAGGGCGGTGAAGAGATGGGTATAGATATGACCTATAACGCAGATGATGAAGCATTAAAGAGCAGAGCAACCAATGTCTCCGATGACAATGGTAGTCAGTTCCCAGTGCACTTCTCTGACAACGACCGCGATGGCAAATTGTCATCTGGTGACCAATTCTTAGTCTATGGACCTGACGCAGGCCCAGCAGAAGATGGTTGGAAACTAGATATCCAATTTGATGCAACCGGAGACATTATTGGCTCCGCTAAATTACTCTAGAGTAGTTTAGATAGGAAATGTAACGTAGGATAGGGGACTCAGTTCCCCTATCTCTCGCTTACGACTTTTTTTATTTTTATTTTTTTACTAGCGAAGCTTTTATGTTTATATCTTAATCATCACGATTAGGAGTCAGTACAGATTAATGAAGAAAATAAGCTTAATCTTAATTACATTTCTTTTAATTACAGGAGCCTCAGGATCTTATGGTTATTTTGTATATATTTATGATAATGGTAATTCTAGTTCCGAAGATGCTATAGTTAGAGATGAAATAGTAGAAGAAGAACAATCCGAAACTTCTCAGAATCAGACGGTAAGTAATGAAACAGAAGAACCTGAAGAAGAAAACTTACCTTTTGATATAGTAGGGATTTATAATTGCATAGAACATGATTCAGAACAAAGATGTTGGCAGGTGCATATACCCGATGGCCTGGATACCAGTACTCCAGTTCCTTTGATAGTAGATATTCACGGCTATTCTTCTAATTCAACTAATCACAGAGCATTATCCGATTTTGACTCAATTGCTAATGATTTTGGAGCAATTGTACTATATCCCGATGGACTCACAAGCCAAAACCCTTGGGATACAGATTCCAATCAAGGTTGGAATGCAGGATGGTGTTGTGGTAGGCCAGCAAGTGAAAATGTTGATGATGTAGGGTTCATAGAAGAAATAATTAGCATTTCTTTAGAAATTTATAATATTGATTCAGATAGAATATATGCCTCTGGGTGGTCTAATGGTTGCGCTATGGCACAAAGAATGGCTATGGAATCAAGCCATATCTTTGCAGCAGTAGGTTGCATGTCATTTTATCTTCTTATGACTCCAATTAATACTTACAGTCCAATACCTATAATGGAAGTGCATGGTTTTTTGGATCAAGTAGTATTGTATGAATCATCAGTCCTAAGCGTACCAACAAATCCAGAATCATGGACAGATCCAGAAGCCGTCCAAACTGGAGCTATTGAAAATTTATATGAGTGGGCAGACTTGAACGGCTGTACAGGCCTTACTCCAGATTACAACGACCAGCAACCCCTTTATTCGATTCAGGGGTTTTCAAATTGTGTAAATAATTCTCAAGTTCGTCTTATGACAATATTTGGAGCTCAACATAACCCATATGCTAAGGACTATCCAGGGGAAGGCCTGGGAATATTACTACCAGGAACTCAAGGGTTAGTTCAAAGTAGCTATATTGTCTGGGATTTTCTCAGTCAATTTTCTAAGTAACGCAGTTTAATTTCTACGTTCTTTTAGACCTATAACTAACGTATGCTAATCCGCCAACAAGTCCAACAACTACAAGAGCAATCATTCTGAAAGAATTGCTATCATCATCAGATGTTGAACTGACTGAAATAGTAATCGATTTTTCGTTATTTGTAGTATCAACTTCTGTTAATGTGGAATTTGTTCCAGGATCTATAACGACTCTTAAAGGATGTGAACCTTCAGTTGCAGTCCATACGGCTGTAACAGTTACTTCTTCATTATCAGTACCATCAAATTCAGCAAAGATTATACCGACATTTTCGATTATGTTGTCTCCATCATAGAATGCGATAGGTACGGTGTGAATTCCTGTATTGTTAACTAAGTTAGAGATTTTAGCAGTTAACGTTACTTCAGTTCCAACAGTAGGGCTTTCAGGATTCCATAATAATTCAGATACAATAAAATCGGGATCTTGAGCTTCTATAGGAGTGACTCCTATTTCAAAAGTGTGAGTTATATCCTCAACTTCGTTATTTGTTCCGTCAGTCCAGGAAATAGTTACACTGAATGTTTCTTTTGTGTCAACAGTAACGGTTTGATCTGGAGTTATTTGTAGTTCAGAGGTTACATTTTCTCCATAATTTACACCCCATTTATTTGGAGTAAATTCAGCAGTCCAATTACTTGGAATATTGTCTATATTTAGATTGTAAATGGTATTCAAATGACCATTTGCAGTTCCATTAAAATTGAAAGTGACAGTTTGACCTAGTGCAACATTAGCTTCCGTCCTATCAACATTTACGTCAATTCCTCTCATCAATTTTCTTTCAATAGTTTTGTTTTGAAGAATACCGTCTTTATCGTCAGTAATATTTGCGTTATCGTTTAGATTGAAAACATAATCATCAGTTCCAGACAAGTCTTCATATTCACTTACCAAGCTGTAAATTCCATCAGGAACTGTAATATCTATAATTCCGTTTTCCATTTCAATTTCAAAGCTAAAATTAGCACCTTGCATATCTATTTCATCAAAATCTATAGCTTGAGAATCATCAGAAGATAGATATGTTTGCTTGAAATTAATACCTCTATTCAATGAAGCATTAAGGACTAAGGCTCCCTCTAATTCTAATTCAGCAATATCAACATAGCTTGTTTCTTCATTTGTATAAATCCAAGATTGGTATGCTCCAGTATATAGATAGATTTCGTATTCTCCATTTTCATCAGCGGTTGCATTAAATTGCACATTAGTACCAGCCATGTTCCATATTTCTATTTCTGAATTTGCTAGTAAGTCATCAGCATCAGCTACACCATTAAAATCACGATCATAGAATACAGTTCCGGATAATTTAACTCTCCAATCGGCATCTCTCTTGAAAGTTTGTTGTTCTTTTCCAGCCTTAACGTAAATGTTTTGCGCATTCAATTTGAAACGTTCTTCATCGCCGCCTTCAAAATGAGTCATTTCGATTTCGTAAGTTCTTGGAATCATCTCAGGAATTGTAATAGTTCCACTTTCATCTGTAGTAAATGTTTCATCATAATCTGCAAAAGTATTTGTGAATCTTACCTCAGCATTGGTTACAGGTTGTTTGCTTCCAGTTGCATTGTTGTAGGTTACTTCTAAGGTAACGTTAACAGCGAGAGGATTTAGGGAAATAGTATACTTCTCTGTATCTCCATTTACAATAAATGTATCTTCGAACAAGTCATATCCTTCTAAATCAACTACAACAGAATATTCGCCATTAGGCAAGTCAATCTTACCATAATCGATAGTAGAACCAAATAAACCTTCATCAGCAATTGTTTCAGTAACAAATATTACATTGTCAACAGATTCAAATTCTATTTCTATAGCGCTATCTTGAATTAAGTTACCATCGGAAGAAGAGATTATTTCACCTCTGAAATAACCTTCATCTTTTAATGTTAAATTATATTCTTCAGGCCCATTTAGATTAATAGTTCCAATGAAACTGTAGTGTTGACTGCTGACTGCATCTTGGAAACTAACGTAGTAGTTTCCTCCAACTAAGCTTCCAGAGTATCCTTCGAATTTTGTAATATCAAATGTAGTTGCACCATTGGCATTACTTACAGGGGTGAAAGTAACAATACCATCTTCAGGATTATCATTTAGATTTGCAAATCCACTGATATCATATTTCTTTTCAGCCTCAATTGCCCCTAAATCGACATTAGTTTGCCCAATATCTATAATAATTTGACCTACAGCAAAATATCTTGTTCCATTATCATTATATGAAAAAGTATATAGATAATTGTCAGGCGGTAAAATAACATCAGACAAATCTCCATTTTCATCAGTACTAAAATTCAAGCGATACAAAGGATCAGAAACTGGAGAGAATGAAATACTAGCATTAGCTATTCCACTTCCTTCAAAAGCAAAATTTCCAGTAACGGTTGTAGGGATACGTTTCATTTCAACAATTAATTCTTTTAGCGAATTTAGCTCAAAAGTAGTTATTTGTTCTTTGGTGCCGTTGGTTTCAGTGGAAACTTCATAAATATTTTCAAATGTATATCCGTATTTTTCTGCAACTACTGAGTAATCATTAATTGGCAATATGATTAATGAACTTGGATTAGTAGCCCAAATATTTAGCGAACCAGTTCCCCCCTCTAGATTTATTAATCCTTCTAGAGGAATCTCATTGCCAAGATGTTCTTCGTACATTATAATCATTACATCTTGACCATAGTTTGAGGATATATTGGAATCATTATCTTCATTAATCAAATTTACAGTTTGTAAAGCTACAAGGTTTTGACCTTCTTCTCCACCCATGAGTGCATATGCATTATAGGTTCCAGCAGGTAAGATAACTCTGTATTGTCCATCTCCGCCAATAGTACTAGTAGTTGATACAGTACCTCCACTTATAGAATCAAATTTAATTTCAATACTTTCAAATCCCTTTTCATTTTCATCTAAGGTCTTATTTGCATTTACGTCTTCGAATAGTTTTCCTTCAACAACATATCCAGGCCCCATAGCTGCAGTAATTGGTAACGAAACTGTATTACTGTCAATTCGCTCTAAATAGGCTAGAGTATTATTTCCTTCTTCATGTAATGTGAATAAATCATATGTTCCTTTAGGCAGTACAGTAGCAAAGTATCCATTTTCATTTGTGAATACATTGTAACTGCCTCTCGCACCAACATTTCGTATAGAAATTTGTTCTTCTGCAATTCCCTCACCATTATGTGTTAAACTTCCTTCAATTCTAAAACCATTTCTTAGAGTTGCGTTGTATCCAAGAGAACTTCCTTTTTCAAGAACAACATCAATGCTGTTATTTGCCCAATCAGCAGTATTATCTGCTAAAATACCCTCATTCTCTAGTCTTAGGGTGTAATTGCCAGGTAGTAATTTTTCAAAACAGAAAGAAACGGGACGCGTATCGCTTTCATCTGGACATTCAGATGAACCCAAATAGTTTTGATTTAAGAATGTACTGTTTACTAAACTTCCATTAGTTTCATCATACAATGAAACCGTAATTTGAGTATTTCCAATTTCATCGGCAGATACAAATGAACCCCAAATAGAGCTTGGTTTCAGTGCTTCAGAAATTTCAATATCTTGACCAGCTCGTGTTGCTGAAGTACCAAGATATGAGCCCAAAACAACTTCGTGTTCATCTACTACAGTTGTAACAATATATTCACCAGGAGCTAAGCCTATGAATTCATATTTTCCATTTGCGTTTGTATTTACAATTGTTTCTACTTCTGAACGAATATTTGTAGCTTTAACAGGAGTAATAGCTAGCGATTCATCGACAGTACTACTGAAAGTTCCGTCTTTATCCATATCCCAGAATAATCTTCCAGTGATATTCGTCGGTTCGATTTCAATATCAATGTTAAATGTTGAGTTAACATTTGGAACCCTCATTGCAGCTTCTTCAGAAATATTTACTTTAAGTAACTCATCAGCCGTTGTTCCAGTCAAAATATTATTACTAACCTTCCTAATCTTTTCGTCATCAGAAATTTTCTCACCTAGAGAAACAATTACAGTGACATTACCAGCGACAGACAAAACAGAGTAATTTCCGTTCTTATCTGTAGTTGCACTACCATGAGGAATACCATATTCATCAAGTATAGTTATGTTTGCATTTGCTACAGGATCACCACTTGGAGTTGCAACAGTACCTTCGATGGTTGCTCCATCATAATATTTCAGCATTCGTAATTGAGATCCTCCTGCTGATTTTACTAGTTTAAAGTGAGTTAAGTTCCATCCTGGTGCAGGGCTTTTTCCTTCTTGTGCCACAGCTCCAGTTATTCCAGGAATTCCGTCTTGTATTGGGCGGCCAATATCAGGAGCTGACCAACCTACAAACGCTCTAAAAAACATTGAGTTCAGAAATTTTTCTTTGTAAACAAGAACATCAGCTTCAATTGTCAAAGTAGGATTAGTTTTGATCAATTCATTAATTTCACTGGCAGGTAACGTTTGACCATTAGAAAGAGTGTATTGAACTTCTACGTAATCGTTAATATTGTAATCAGCTAAGCTGATTGGTGCATAAAGAATACCGGTTTGACCAGCCTTTGGACCATATGCCATCATCCTTGTATCCGCAGCAAAATAACGAATAGATTTACCAGTAAGCTGTTCTATTTCCCATAATAAATTCGAAACTGTGGTAATATCCATAGTCATTAAAATTGGATTTCCAGCCCTTATTGCAGCATTTCTTTTGTTAATTTCTTTGTCACTTCCATCCGAATTCTTAGGAATGTAATCCTCAGGATTTGTAACAATGTGTTCAAATGCAGAAACATTTTCTTCATTAAGATATCCGTCTAATATTTTACTTCTTATTTCAGAATTGAACTTGCCAGTATCTCTGTCTACTTCAGTTTCCAATATCCTGTAAAGAAGAAGTGCCATAGCCTCATGCTCAGATTGAGATGCAATGAAATTACCTGCAATCTGGTAACCAAACTGGAAATTATCAGCTACAGTAGGGTGCTCTCCGATATCAATTGCCCAGAATCCGTAATCCCACCAAGCCATGAATCCAGGCCTATCCTCTGGAGCTTTTTCAGTATCTTGTTCAGCTAGCCATTCAAGTCCTTCAATCCAATAATCAGATGGGAAAGAAGGCCCAGTATTACCCATGTACCATAATTGGTTTGAACTTAAGTTTGTAGTGTACATGCCAGACGTCCCTTCAGGATAGAGAGTAGCATTATTTCTTTGTCCATAATCAAATTCTTCAGGTCTAAAAAAGTCATAACTGAGGAAATTGTAAATATCAGAATCATGTTCTTTCTTATCCTCATAAGGTACACCGGCATCATATCCATAGAAAGTATTTGGAAGTAAAATAAATAATCCTACGAAAAGAGCGACTAACGGTCTTTTCATTTCAAAAGATTTCCTTAATCCACTTATTCTATCTCTGAATCGATATTGATCAATATCTTGAGAATCCATGTGCCCAATAACCATAATCAAAACAATTAGAATAACTGCAGTTAGTAGTCCAACAAGAACACTAATTGTGAAGAAAAACCAGAATCCAAGGGCAAGAGAGAGTAAGGATAATCCGTAGAATAGATTTCCACGTTTTCCCCAATAACTCGTCCATGTTTGTAGTACTGAGGGGAAATCAGCCCATTGAATTATTAGCCAAGTTATCCAAGCACTTATTAGAGAAACAACAGGTGTTGCATTGAAAATGAAACGAACAGCAGATTGGGCCATAAACAAAGACATAAACGCCCAAATCATAACAAACAAGTAATCCTTCTTCCAGACACTTTGGTTGAATAGTTGGTATGCCATCCATATGACTCCAAAAATTGCTAACCAAATAGAAACAGGACCAAATGCAAAGATAAAATCTGCAAATTGTGGAGGCTGAGCCTCTGCAATGGTGTCGAAAAGTTTAGTTCTTACGAAATAACCTTGTCCACTGAATAGTAAGAATCCTAATTCTGTGAAAACATATGTTAAGAGTAAATAAAAAGAAAGTGCAAGAAGAGTAGAACTACCAATTACCAATAACCATGGTAAATCTCTAGTTGTAACCATCAACAAAGACATAATGATGTAACCAAGTAAGATGTAAGCTGGTGCTTCCCACCAAGTGCTAATGAATCCCATTGATTGATAATATGGATATGATAAAAGAACAGGTAAACCAAGTGTTACCAATCCTAACATTCCCGTAGTTAAACTATCAACTCTTCTGAATGCGTTTATCAACATTTGGAATCCTAGGTAAATTGCAATAATTGCCATAATATACGGGAATCCTTTCCAACTCATAGCAATCATAGCAATAGTCATACCAGCTAAACCAGCATAACCTAAAGCAACTCTTTCACTTTTAACAAGATCAGTTAAGCCTTGCTTAATACTATCAAAATTACTCCAATCAGAAACCCATTTTTTATCATTAGATATTGTTAGGGCTCTCATAAAGAAAAAGAAAGCAGTTGTACCAAAAAGAATGATATAAGAATCGTGGTCAGCTAGAGCTAAACTTGAATGACTTACGTGACTTGCGTTAACTCCAATGAAAAAAGCTCCAAGTAATCCTGCTTCTTTACCAAACTGAGCTCTCCCTATCGCATAGACTGGGAAGACAATTAAGGCACCATAAATTGCAGGTAAAACCTGCATAGCCCACCAGACTGAATCTTCAGTAGATGAGAAGAATGGAGTTAAAATTAGGCCAACAATCGCAATCGACCAATCGAATAGAGGGGGACGGTTGTTATTTGCACCATATGGATAATTTAGCATTGGGTCTCTATCCAGATGTTCGCCGTTTTCAGCAACATAATCTACAACATGCTTGTGGTAGTAAGGGTCACTACCTCCAGTTAATTGGTAACCATCTTCAGTTGCAGGTTCAGCAGTCCAAGCTGTTCTAATGTAAAGTGAAAATACAAAAATTAGAATTAATAATCCTACAGTTCTCCAGTCAACTTTACTGGATTTGATAGAGGTACCTACTTTCTCATTATCTGCAGAGTTAGCTCTGCTGATAGAAGGAGTTGGGCGGTTCTTGAAGCGACTCTTTACCTTAGAGTCACGTCGACGACGTGTTTGTCTTGCCATTGATGTTGTGTCCTTCCTGCTCCTCAAAAATTGGAGACGGATTGGGCGCCACTCGGATGGTTATATAAGCTCTACCCTAAAATCAGCTTTAAATCGTGCTTAAAGTGAAGGATGTATTTCACCATTGCAATCTCCAAATCCAATGTTGTAACCTTTACCTTTACAAAATCCTTTCAAAGTTACAATATCGCCATCTTCCAAGAAGGTTCGTTCTTCACCATTAGGAAGTGTGATTGGCTCTTTACCTCCCCATGAAATTTCAAGCATGGAACCGCGACTATCTTTATCGGGTCCAGAAATAGTCCCACTAGCTAGTAAATCTCCAGTTCTAAGATTACATCCGGTAACAGTATGATGGGCAATCTGTTGAGCCATATTCCAATACAAATAGTTGTAATTTGTTTTAGAGATTACACACGATTCTTCCATATTCTTAGTTTGTAAATGTATTTCCAATTCTATATCAAAATTATGGTCACTTTTATTTTTCAAATAATCGAATGGTTCAGGATCTTGTTTAGGACTTTTACACCTAAACGGCTCTAAAGCTTCCAAAGTAATAATCCATGGGGAAATAGAAGTTGCAAAATTCTTTGCTAAGAAAGGTCCAAGTGGAATATATTCCCATGTCTGCAGATCTCTGGCAGACCAGTCATTTATTAGAGATAATCCAAACACGTGATTTTCAGCTTCATCAACAGGAACAGGTTCACTTAGGGGATTTCCTGAACCAATCAAAACACCCATTTCAAGTTCAAAATCTAATCTCTTACAATCTCCAAAGACTGGTTCGTCAGAGTTAGGTGGTTTAGTTTGCCCTTTTGGACGTACAATCTCAGTACCGCTGAGTACAACAGAAGACGCACGGCCATGATATCCTACAGGGAGATGGAGCCAATTTGGCATCAAAGCAGCATCAGGCCCTCTGAACATAGTCCCTACATTAGTTGCGTGTTCTCTTGATGAATAAAAATCGGTGTAGTCTCCAATATCAACAGGTAATTGCATATCTACGTCATCTTTTGAAATAACAGCCACATTCTTTAATTCTTCATTATCTCGTAAAGTTGGATTGTCTTCACTTAAGATTTCACTTATTTTTAGCCTAGTTTCTTTCCATGCTTTTCTTCCCATGGACATAAATGCGTTCAAAGTAGGTTCATGAAATATTTCAGCTCCTTCTATTTCAGTTCCTTCAAAGATTCCAGCCTCATCTAAGTGTGCTAAATCAATTACGAAATCTCCAATTGCAGTTACAACATGCAAGTCTCCACCTTCTTTTGGGCTACAAACTCCAAAGGGTATATTTTGTATAGGAAAATCTGAGTTTTCATTTACATTTATCCAAGATTTTAGATTTGAATCGTGTGTTTTATCCATTACATCCATCCTAATTGTGTTAAGTCATCTATGGGCTCTTGAAAAGAGCAACTGCCAAAAGAAATTGCTGCATTTTCTCGACTTTGCATAATGTTTTCCTTTGAGATTTCAAATCTTGAATCACGATCATCTCCTACTTTCCATGTCATTTTATCGTCTAGAAATTCAAAATCAGATTCATTTTGACAATCAATCATATGTGATAATAAAATAAACATTCTAAACTTTTCTTGTTCATTTTTAGGTTTCGGAAAGGTTGAAGCAAAAGCACTTGCACCGAACATGTTTATGAATCCGTGCATTTCAGTATCATATTCACTAGAGTGGTGTCTAATTGGATGGTGAAGCCCAGCAGTAAACTTCAGTGGTACTTTAGATATGCTACAATTTTGTATCATGGCAGCAACTTGTTCTACAGAAGGAAATGCGTCTTTTACAATGCCTCCACATCTTAACTTAATTCCAGTTTTTTCTAACTTGGAAATCATTTCAATAGTAGGTGTAATCTTTTCATCCCAATCACCTTCATCTTCATTTGTAGCATAATTAATTCCAACATAAGGTAATTCGGGAAATTCATGATAGTGTTCTAAATCATTTGTATTTAGCAAGTTTACAATTTTCACCATGACTTCTTTCGAAGGGGCCTCTGAAGGTAGTTTCGTTTCTATAACCTCAATTGTAATTTTTCCATTATGTTTTTCCCTATATTTATTGATTATAGATATTTCCTTTTCAGTTTGTTCTAGAAATTCCTTATCTGAGGTACTTTGTCCACCTAAAACGGATAATCGAAGAGTTCCAATTTCATTAAACTTAGAGATATATTTTTCTAGTTCGTTTAATTTTGAAATAGGTATGATAAACCGCCCTAGCATCCATTTTTTCTCTTCGCTAAAATGTGCAATATATTCGTCTATCGCTTCATCAAGAGGCAATTTTGCTGGAGGGAATAGACCTGCATAGTCTATCAATCCATTCATGAATTTTTCTAGACTATTTTTCATCAAATTTATTCGCCTAAGGCGTCTTTGTAACCTTCGCCGTCTAGCCAAGATTTTGAATAGTTTGGATCTTCAACATTTAAGGCATATTTTGCTACTTTCAGAGGATAGTGTGTATCAACCATTACTGCTAATTCATCAGTCCATTTGGCACCGATTGAAGCTTCATACTTCCCTGGATGTGGGCCATGAGTCAATCCATCAGGATGCAAAGTCATTGAACCAAATTCAACACCTTTTCTAGACATAAATTCTTTCGAATCATAATAGATAACTTCGTCTGACATTATGTTAGCATGATTGTAAGGTGCAGGTATTGCATTCTTATCGAAATCAAAAGGCCTTGGACAGAATGAACAGACCACAAATCTATCGCTAGCAAATGTTTGGTGAACCGGTGGTGGTTCGTGGATTCTACCTACAATGGGCTCAAAGTCGTGAATACTGAAAGCAAATGGATAGTAGTAACCATCCCATCCAACAACATCACAAGGGTGGTGACCTAGTGTAACTTCAGTAAATCTATTTCGCTGTTTTACAATAATTTTGAATTCACCTTTTTCGTCGTGCGGAACTAGCTCATCAGGCCCCCTAAAATCTCGTTCAGAGTATGGACTTCTTTCAATAATTTGGCCATACTCATTCCTATATCTTTTAGGAGTTCTTACTTCGCCAGGAGATTCTACAATTAGGAAAGAGTGTTCTTCATCGTTCATTACGTATCTGTGTAAAATCCCTCTTGGAATAACTATGTAGTCTCCAGATGAATATTTCATATTCCCATAAGCAGTTTCCAGAGTTCCACTTCCTTGGCTGACATAGATTATCTCGTCACCCTGTGCATTACGATAGTAATAATCATCATTCTTATCAGGATAACACATCATCATAATAACATCGTTATTGAATAAGAAAGGCTTTCGATCCATAATTGCACTTCCACCTTTGTCAGCTCTGTTAGTGTAAAAGTGTCTCATTCTTAGACTTTTATCATCATCTTCCTCAAGTGTAAAACTTCCTATTTCTTTTGTTGATAGAACCTCAGTAGGCGGATAAATATGGTAAAGAAGTGATGAAGGTCCTACGAATCCTTTATTTCCTTTCAATTCTTCATGATAAATATTTCCATTATCATCTCTAAAAACAGTGTGTCTTTTCTTAGCTACTTTTCCTAGTTTGTGATATCTGTGCATTATAGATTACCTCTTTCGGCTTGGTGTCTTTCAATCGCTTCAAATAATGCTTTGAAATTTCCAATTCCAAAGCCTTTTGATCCTTTTCTTTGAATAACTTCATAGAAAACAGTAGGCCTGTCTTCTACTGGTTTTGTAAATAGTTGCAACAAATATCCTTCGTCATCTCGGTCCACTAAAATTTTCAATTTTCTTAGAACTTCGATATCTTCATCAATTACTCCTACTCTCTTAGTTAAATCTTCATAGTAAGTATCTGGAACTTCTAAAAATTCAACCCCATTTTGCTTTAATTTCTTTATTGTTTCGATAATATCGCTTGTCAGGAGAGCTATGTGTTGAACACCAGGTCCATCGTAAAAATCTAAATATTCATCAATCTGGGATTTCTTTTTACCTTCAGCAGGCTCATTTATTGGAAATTTTATTCTTCCATTATCACTTTCCATTACTTTTGACATAAGTGCAGAATATTCAGTAGCAATATCCTCATCACTAAATGCTTGAATTTGTGAGAATCCCATTACGTCTGCGTAAAAATTAACCCAATGTTCCATTTTCCCTAGTTCTACATTTCCAACAATATGATCAATGTATTTTAGCCCAACATTGTTACCTTCTACTTTATTTTCTATAAATCCAGGTAAGAAAGGTCCATTGTAATCATCATGTGATATGAAAGAGTGCAAGGTTTCTCCATAAGTAAAAATTGAAGCTTTTGTAACACTTCCATTTTCATCACTTAATGTTTCAGGCTCACGAGCACTCTTAGCTCCGCGAGCTATACAAGCTTCGTAACATTTCTTTGCGTCATCTACATGAAATGCAATATCTTTTACTCCATCACCATGTCTTCGAATGTGCTCAGCCAATTCATTATTTCCATTCAAAGGAGTAGAAAATACCATTTTGATTCTACCCTGTTGTAGCACGTAGCTAGCTTTTTCTCTGTCGCCGGTTTCTAATCCCGAGTAAGCGATTTGATTATATCCAAATGCTTTCCTGTAATAGTAGGCAGCTTGCTTTGCATTACCCACATAAAACTCGACATGATGTACGGCTTTAAGTGGAACTGGGTCTTTACTCATTATTTTCACATCTTAGGAACAAATGTCCTTTGTTAACAGTGGGCAAAAAAAGTACGCATTATTAAAGTCTTCTTCAGGCACTATCTTGGAAATAAGTTTCCCAATTATAATTATATGCAAAATCAGATACAGGGTCGTTAGATTCCAAAATTATTTCCCAATCTCCGACCATATCTCCTTCAATTACTTCTTCTTCGATAAATAGTTGTTCATTGTTTGCTAGCGAATAACTTTCTTCGAATATAACTCCAGATGGTGATGTAATTGTAAGTGTAATATCAGATTCAATTCCGACAAGTCCATTTTGTCCAGTCAAATTAATATAAAAGTGTATATTTTTCACATACGGATTTATTGTTGATAAAATAACTTCTTCATCACCACCATCCACTTCACCCTCGCCATTTTCTTTGTGGTTTATTCTAATCTCTTGGAATGCTACACTTTGCCGATCTTCTGCATCTTTGGCAGTTAAAACAACAAAATAGAGTCCACCTTGAGACCAATTATGTTGCACTTTCTCGCCAACTGCAGTATTTCCATCACCAAAGTCCCATTCGTAAGTTATGAAAGCACCCTCAGATCCAGAAGCATCAAATTCAAATATCTCGTCACTCCAACCTTTAGTTATTGAAGCATCAATGTCAGCATTCAGAGTTACAGGTTCAGTTCCTACTAACCTTGGGCCTACGATTTGCCAGATAATTAGGAAAAGAACAGTTATTGCTAATAAACTGACTAATCTATCTACAATTTCTTCCTTTCTTTCAGCAGTCATACTGCTTCTAACTTTTCCAAGCATTCCAGTCACTCCGTCGGCAAAAATGAATCCGCCGTCAAGTGGAACTGCAGGAAGGGCATTAGTTAGCCCGACCATTAAATTTAACCAAAAAATCCAATAAAATGAATTGGCTAAAATCCAAAATGTGCTATCTGGGATAACTCCTACCAGGCCTGTAGGTGCGAAAAGAGAAGTGAAATGTTCAGGGAATGGCTGTAATTTTTGGAAAGGTAGTGTGATATATTGTAACATGTTACCGCCAGAACTACCAGGATTGGACAAACTATCGGCTATAACTTCGGGATTAACAACCGCAATGCCCATGAATCCTTTTCCAGACATCCAAGTTTCGTAAGCATCAGGGTAATATTTCAGATAATAACTTCCCTTGTCAGATAAAGTTACTTGATATATTTCAGGATTTCCTTTATTCAGAACAGAAACATTAACGACTTGTCCCGCGTAAGTTTCATTCATTACATTAGAGAAATCTTCTGAGTTTGAAACGATTTGATCATTTACTTCAGTTATTAACATCCAAGGCTCAAGTCCAGCCTCTTCACCACCATAGTCTAGAACAACATTGGCTGAAAGCACTCCGTCACTAGATGGTTCTAACGAAGCAACCATAACGGAAGAAAATAAGAAAGAGAAAATTATTGCAATAACCATATTGCTTCCAGGCCCTGCAGCATAGAGTCTCATACGTTCCCATTTTTTCATGCTTTTCATTTCTTCTTCGTCAGGCTCTACAAATGCACCTACAGGAAAGAAAAACATTAGTAATCCCAATGCTTTAACTTTTACGTTAGCAACTCTACTTAGGATTCCGTGACTAAATTCATGAACTACCATAGCAATTACTAATGCTAAAATACCATACCACAAAGGAATTACGGGATTCAATCCAGGTAATCCAATCATCATTTTAGGAGACACAGAGGCACTTTTTGGAATCTGCCAAGCTAGTGTAGCTTGCCAAAGTAACAGGAAAAACATAAAAATCATAATAAAAAATACAGTTACAACCCAAACATCACCTACTTTCCTCCAAAATAATTTATATTTTGATATTTTTTCAATAAAGTCTTTACCCCAATCAGTTCTCCACATTAAGAATGAGCGTCCCCAAACTAGTTCCATGTTATTTCTTTCTAAATACCCTTCATTATCAGCCCATCTTGCACCAGTTATCCAAGCAATTAGGAACAAAGCAAAAGTATACCAGCCTAAGAATAAACAAAAAGTTAGTACTATCAAAAACTGACTATGTCTACGAATAAGAACTTCTGCAGGCATTCCAGTTAGTGTAGGCTCAATCTTTTCTTCTTCTTCAGCCACGTATTGTATTCCACACGGGGCTTTATTTAACCTCCATTATGGAGCTCAATGGCCAAGAAGAAAGGTAAACGTGAGGAAGGCTTCACATTTCCAGAATTCGATAAAGATGAATTTCGTCAGAAGGAACTGAGAGATTCTAAGGTCATTTTGTTTGCTGTATTCTATGCATTAGTTATCGCAGTAATATCTTATTATCTTGTTAGAATGACAAGTTTAGAAAGATCCGTAATGCTGCTTGGGTTTATTGCACCATTTGGTTTAATCAAAATTTTACCTTTAATCGTAGATACTAGTGAATTCGAAAGGAAAAATTGGTTTGGGCCTATGTTTATGTCATTCTTAGCTTGGCTAGGTTTGTTCATATTATTTTCTAATCCTCCTTTCAACGATATATCAAATCCTGAATTTGGAGTTAATGAAGTATACATAGAAGAGGATGGCCAATGGAATTTGACAACCGAAATAGGTTCAGATACTCCTTTTGTTTTGGTTGTATCTGTAAAAGATAACTGGAAAATTGATAATGTTTTAGTGAGTGCTAACAAAGGAGGTAGTGGATTCATGAGTACAACTGCTATGAGTGAATTAGGGTCTGGTAATTCATTTAATATCAGTGGAGAGCATAGGTATTACTACTATTTTGAACAAGGTTTAGATGCTGAAGCTTATTCATTTACATTTACTGCAAAAGATGAAGAAGGTAATAGTGCAATAGCAAAGACAAGTATTTCTATAGTTTAGAGCAACTTTTGCTGTATTTCATGTAACTTTTCTAAAGCTTGTAATGGTGTTAAATTCATCAAGTCCATTTTCTTTATTTCATCAACAACAGGGTTTTGCTTTGTTTCAGTTCTTCCTCCGAAATCAGTTGAGAATACAGACTGCACAGGTCCTGCCTTAGAAACTTCAATAGTAGAACCTTCTTCCAAATTATTGAGAACCTTACGTGCCCTTTCAAGAACTTCTTCAGGCACTCCGGCCATTTTTGCAACGTGAATACCAAAAGAAGCGTCAGTAGGTCCTTCGGCAACACGATGCATGAGTGTTAGTTCATGACCATCTTCTTTTGCTTGCATATGACAATTTACAGATTTATCCAGAATCTTTGAGACGTCAGTAAGTTGGTGGTAGTGTGTTGCAAACAATGTTTTCACACCTTTTCCAGCGTGCAATTGTTCAGCGACAGCCCACGCAAGAGCTAACCCATCGAAAGTAGAAGTTCCTCTTCCGATTTCATCTAATAAAACTAAACTGTTTGGTGTAGCATTTCGTAAAATATTAGCTAACTCTAACATTTCAACCATAAAAGTAGAATGGCCATGGACTAAATCGTCATGAGCTCCAACTCTAGTAAATACGCGATCAACCATACCTAATCTTGCAGATGATGCAGGAACAAAGCAACCTGATTGAGCCATTACTGAAATCAATGCAGTTTGACGCATGTAGGTAGACTTACCTCCCATATTTGGTCCAGTCAGAATCATCAGTTGTCTTTGTTTATTATCTAATTGTAGGCTGTTTGGAATGTAATTTCCTTCTCTTAATACTTCAATAACAGGATGTCTTCCATCCGAAATTGATAAAGCTCCATCATCAGACATTTCTGGTCTTACATAATTATTAGACTGACTTACTTCTGCCATTGAGCAAATACCATCAATTTTGGATACAGCAATTGTAGTTGCTTGTAAAGAACCTAAGAAATCCATAATCCATTCCCTTAATTCTTTGAACAGTTCAGTTTCTAATGCTTGTGATCTTTCATCAGCCCTTAGAATTGAAGTTTCTTTTTCTTTCAATTCAGGAGTAATGTATCTGTCACCCGCTGCAACAGTTTGTTTTCGGTGGTAATGTTCTGGAACTTTTTTGGCATATGCTTTTGGCACTTCTAGGTAATATCCGAATACACGATTGTAGCCTACTTTGATTTTGGGAATTCCAGTTTTAGTCTTCTCTTCAGTTTCTAAGGCTACAACCCATTCACGACCACTACTTGCCCTTGCTCTCAAATCATCTAATTCCTTAGAATATCCTTTTTTGAATATTCCACCATCTCTCAAAACTAAAGGCGGCTCTTCAACAAGAGCTTCTTCTAATTTTTTTGAAACTTGCTTGTGGGTATCTATTGATTTTACAAGTCTTTTCATTAATTTTGACTTCAAAGGTTCTTCACTTAGGAATTGTTTCAAATCTTTTAATGTGTTCAAACTGATTCTTAGACTATCGAGATCTCTAGGTGATATTGATCCATGCCCTAATCTAGATACTAATCGTTCAACATCTTGGAATCCCTTCAGTATATCCTTTATTTCGCGACGACTCAAGGTATTATCGAATAACTCTTGAACTGCTTCATGCCTCTCATTTAATTTCTTTAAGTCATGTAGAGGTCGAAGTAACCAATCTTTTAACTTTCTTGACCCTCCTGCGGTTGAAGTCCTATTTAGAATTGCAAATAGAGTGTCTTTAGAGGAATCTCCAATTGTCTTGACAATTTCTAGATTTCTTAAGGTTACAGCATCTAGAGTCATCGTTTTTGCCTTTATCAATAATGAGGGAGGCCTCAGATGCGGCAAATCACTAAATTGTGTATCTTTAACATATGATAGAATAGCTCCAGCAGAAGTTATTGCCATTGGATAAGTATTCAGCTCAGAGACACTTCCAAACCTTTCTTCAAGGATTTTTTTAGCTACTGGGTAAGCCCAAGAATCAGATTCTCTTGGTGTGGTATTCACACCCATCGCCATCATCCAGTTTGAAATATTTTCATTTTCACTAGGAATGATGACTTCAGTGGGTGAATATCGAGCCATCTCAGATTCCAAAGACTCTCTGTCTTTGAATTGAGCAGTCGAGAATTCACCAGTTGAGATGTCCATTATAGAAAAACCTAAACCATCATCAGTTTCATTGATTGCAGCTAAGAAATTATTAGATTTACTTAGCATTGAACCTTCTACAACAGTTCCAGGACTAACCACTCTGGTAACTCCTCTTCTCACTAATCCTTTAGCACCCTTAGGATCTTCTAGCTGTTCACATATTGCAACGCGATGTCCTTTTTTGATTAATTTACTAAGGTAATTATCCAAAGCGTGGTAAGGAACTCCAGCTAATGGTATAGGATTGTCTGAATTTTTGTCACGAGCAGTAAGAGAAATTCCGACATCTTTTGCAACAATTTTGGCGTCGTCTCCGAACGTTTCATAAAAATCCCCCATTCTGAATAATAGAATTGAGTCTGGATTTTCTCGTTTTATGGCGTGATACTGACGCATCATGGGAGTTGACAAGAAGTAGAGAATAGCATGGTTGTTTTAGATGTTTTGCTAAGTTGCAGGATTAACTTAATTAAACACATCGACACGTTTTAGTTATGTCAGCTTCAAAGAAGTACACTAATTTATTGGTGAACTCTACAAGCCCCTATCTTTTGCAGCATGCTCATAATCCAGTAGATTGGTATCCTTGGTCTCAAGAAGCTTTAGACATGGCTAAAGAGCAAAACAAACCAATTCTTTTGAGTGTCGGATATTCAGCATGTCATTGGTGTCACGTAATGGAAAAAGAATCTTTCGAAAACGAGGACACAGCTAAATTGATGAATGAGTTTTATGTTAATATCAAAGTAGATAGAGAAGAAAGACCAGATGTTGACGAATCTTACATGTCAGCAACTCAAGTCATGAATCAAGGTCAAGGAGGTTGGCCAATGACAGTTTTCTTGACTCCTGATTTGAAACCATTCTTTGCAGGAACTTATTTTCCTCCAAAAGATGCGTATGGAAGGCCTGGTTTTCCGACTTTACTTTCTAGTCTTGCTGAATTGTGGCATAAAGATCAGGAAAAATTAGTATCTCAGGCAGATACTATAGTTAATCATCTGAATTCAGCTAATAGCGAAAAATCTAAAGTTAGTAGCAATATTTTGAGTAATGCATTGTCACATTGGAATTCAAACTTTGATAAGAGATGGGGTGGTTTTGGGCAGGCACCTAAGTTTCCAAATTCAGGAGCTATTTTGCACTTACTTAATGACTATAATGTAAATGGAAATCAGAATTCTCTGTATTCAGCAGTCAAAACATTAGATTCTATGTTTCAAGGAGGAATCTACGATCATGTTGGTGGAGGTTTTGCTAGATACTCAGTGGATGAAAAATGGTTAGTTCCACATTTTGAAAAGATGCTCTATGATAATGCGCAACTTATGGAAGCATATCTTGTTGGCTACCAACTTACCAAGAATGAAGACTACTTGAAAGCTATTTCACAGATATTGGAATGGTTAAAAGATGAAATGATTGACAAAGATGGTGGTTTTTATTCATCTATGGATGCAGATTCAGAAGGCGTAGAGGGCAAGTATTACGTTTGGAATTCTGAAGAAATAGAAAGTATATTATCGGAAAGCGATGCAAAGATTTTCAATCAATACTATGATATTAGTAAGTCTGGAAATTGGGAAGGAAATTCAATTCCTAATGTGATAATGAAGAAGTCTTCCCTGTCAACATTATTAAAAATCCCGGAAAGTGAAATTTCATCATCCTTAGAAAAATCAAGATTAGCCATTAAGAAACATAGAAAATCTAGAATTGCACCAGGTACAGATGACAAAATTATAGTCTCATGGAATGGCTTAATGATTAGTTCACTAGCCAAAGTTTCAGCCTTTTTAGACGATAAAGAATATTTTGAGATTGCAGATAGGGCCGTGTCATTCATCGTTGATAAAATGTCTAAAGAGGATGGTTCTCTAAACCGAGTTTACAGAGATAATTTAAGTCACATAGACGCTTTTGCTGAAGATTATTCCTACTTTGGTAATGCATTGATCGATATGTACGAAGCTAGTTTTGATTCTAAATACCTTGATTTATCCAAAAAATATGCAGATATTCTAGTAGACAAATTCTTTAATGATGGATATTTCAAACAATCTCTTTCGAAAAATATGGTCATTAATAGTGTAAATAGTATGGATAATGCTACACCTTCTTACAATTTCACCAGCAGTCTGTTACTCATCAGGCTTCATTATTACTTCGGAAATGAGAACTACAGAGAAATAGTTGAAGCTTCGATGGAAAAGGCTGGAACTTACATCAACAAATATCCTCATGCACATTCTACAGCTATCTTTGTTAATAGATATTTATCAGAAGGACCTCATGAGATTGCCTTGTCGTCTGTTAATGGAGATAATTCATTGCTGAAAGTCATTAGGGAAAAATATTTGCCTTGTAAAATAATTGGCGAGTCATCATCACAATTAGATATTCCATTGCTAAAGGATAAAAGACCACTAGGGGGTAAATCTACTGCCTACATTTGTAAAAACTATGCCTGTCGAGAGCCAGTTACCGACGATGTAGCTTTAAGAAATCAACTGGATTAAACTTTAGACACTAGTTACAAAAAAGTTGGCACTAGTAATGAAGCTTTATATGTAAACAATCGAGGGAATTATATGAGCAAAATATTGGAAGACAAATTTTTACTTACTGTGATTGTAGCATTCTGTCTTATAAGTTTTCAATTTTCATCAGTAGAAGTTTCCGCTGAACTCAACGATGATATAGTAGTCATTACAGTAGATAGTACTAATCTTAAGTTTTCACCAAATGAAGTTACAATAAATGAGGGGCAAACAGTTAGATTTTTCTGGAGTGGAGAATTTTTAGATCACAATGCAGTAGCGATTAATGGTATTTTCAATTCTGGTGAACCGGAAAAAGAAGTAGACTATTCCTTTACATTTGATAAAGGAACAAATGATACTTACAATTTTATTTGTGAACCTCACGAATTATTAGAAATGGTAGGGACGATTACTGTAAACCCATCTAATGATGACAACTCTACTGGATCTAATTCAACAAGTTCGGTTGGTTCTGATCAAGATGATATGTCTTCATCAAGTTCTCTAAGTGGATTTTTGTTTATACCTGCTCTCGTTCTAATAATTTTAGTTTCTAGACGCCTTCGTTAACTTTCCCTAACAATAGGGGCTACCTTGTTTCCTAACAAGTCAATAGCATTCATTAGTTGATCATGTGTTAATCCAGCAACGTCAAGTTGAAAGCTAAATCTTGAAAGTCCGCCAAGCGCTTCACTGTGCCTAATCACTTTTTCAGCAACTTCTTCAACGCTTCCGACGACTAGAGCCCCTGCGGGCGTAATTTGAGATTCAAAGTGTTCCATAGTGACAGGAGGCCATCCTCTTTCACGACCTATGCGAGTAAACGATTCTGCATATCCAGGAAAGAAATCATCGATAGCTTGTTGCCTAGTTTCAGCAACATATCCTAGTGCATGAACTCCAACTTTTAACTTTTCAGAATCATGGCCGGCTTTAATTCCTGCATTCTTGTAAAGTTCAACCAAAGGAGCAAATCGGTGTGTTTCGCCACCAATAATCGCAATCATTAACGGCAATCCTAGAATACC
>JBJLCA010000025.1:0-5509 GCA_045567915.1 Candidatus Poseidoniales archaeon
AATTATCTTGTCATTAGGACAAAAATTTCCCTGTAGATTAAGAGGACTCGACCTTTGGAGTGGTGAATTAGATTTGGCGCCTATATAGTATATTTATTGTACAGCCAATATCGATATAATTAAATTCATTAACAAACATGTGTCGCCGTTATTTCGCATTTAGACAAACACTAATGCTTAAGTTCATGTCAATACACCTTTAGGCTGACGGCGGCAAACAATTACTTCAATTTGATTAAATCATAAACGTTCGTTCTGAATCTTTAGTGTCTTTTATTGCGGCTATCCAAATAGCAACTCCAAACGCTGTTTTGTTGACTAAATCTGCTAAATTATAAATTATATTGATAACTTCTACACTATACGCTGTGTTAGTAATTGTAACCCCGAATATTGTTGTTTCATCTAAACCGTATAAATAACCTATAGGATAAATTGCCCAACCAACTGTAACAATCCATTTCAAAGATTGAAATGCAAATTGTCCCGCCTCATTACCGCTGTTTTTATTGATAATGGCAGCCTCTCCTTCAAAAATTTCATAAATGATGTAAAACCAACATATCATTCCTAAAGTCCACCAAACTATGGAACTACCGCCTATCATTTGCGTTTCTCCGAGAAAACCAAAAACAAGCATTAAAACTGAAGAGCCCAAAAGTCTCCAAAATAACATTGCTGTAACTGTTGTTACAGCAGCTAAAATAAAGTAAAATTCAACAATTTGTAATGGGACTGTCAAAAACCAATCTACATAACGATAAACTATTGGACTCTCGCCAGTGATAATCCAATGTTCTCTCATGTACATGTAATGCCAAAAAGCTATTCCAGTTATGAGTGTTGCAATAGTCATTGATGTTTTCCATTGAGGTGCAACATTTGCACGTTCTATTAAGAAAAAAAGACTGGAAGCTAGCATGGCTGCAGTTGCAATCCAAAAAGTGATACCTACTAAATCATCTTGTCCAAGAACTAAAAAGCCATCTTCAGAATAGCTATCTCCAACTGCTGCTGTGGTTGGTAAAACGAAAATAGTGAAAATACAAACAGTTAAGAATAATATTGTCTTTAGACTTGAGAGCAAAGTAGAACTAATCTCCTGGCATCCTATATCTTCCTAATTTTACTTTTACCATTTCATCCATTTCTTCAGTTGTTATCAATGGTGTCAAATTTCCTGAGAAAGTTCCAGATGCAGCAATATTAAGGGCTAAACCAGTTACAGTTGTATGATCTGGGAAATCCATTATTGAAACAAAGTCGTCTTCGCCATAGCACCAATAATAAGCTTCAACGGTTCCTCCTAAAGACTCCACCATTCGTATAGTTTCATCTCTTCGAGACGTTCCGCCCTCTTTTAACAATCCTTGGACACCTTTTTTGGTATAACTGCCAGAATACATGAATTTAGACATAATATATCCTAGAATCAACAACATTTAACATTTTGCTTACCGAAAAAGGAATTGTAAAAAATATTTTAATACTGCTGTGCAATAAAATAACATGGAAAAAGGCGTTACATATGGTGATTTAAAGGAATTTGTTATGGTGCCTGAAAGACCGAGAATAGAATTATGGGATCTTAATAATCCTGGATGGAGCGTTAATAAATCTAAACAAAATCGCTTCGTTATTACTCCTAATGGCATTTTATTGAATATATTCACTATGTTGCCGCTCCTGACGTTTGGTATACCCCTTACGTTCTTCGGAATTGTGTTGTATGAAGAACCAATAATGATTGTGCAAGGAATAATCGGGATCTTACTTCTACTTTTGTGTCTACTTATCAGAAGAAGTGAATTATGTATAGATTTGGACAAGGGATATGTTGTCTGGAGATATGCTAATTGGCCTAGATTTAGAAGCTGGAAGTACAAATTATCTAAACCTTTTAATTTCAAAACTAAGACAACTGATGATTATGGCAGTGCTTTTGGCTATTACATTACGGTTATGACTGAAGATCAAGAAGAAATTGATTTGATTTTCTTCAGATGCGATCAAAATCCAAGAAAAGAGTTTCCCATCATCATTAAAACATTAGAAGATTCGCTTGGATTAAGAAAATTATTTGATAGTACAGAAAATGGATAGTATGGAAAAAGGCCTTACATGGAATGAATTGGATGCTTTTGTTACTGTACCTGAAAGACCGAGAATAGAATTATGGGATCTTAATAATCCTGGATGGAGCGTTAATAAATCTAAACACAATCGCTTTGTTATTACTCCTAATGGCTATGGATTAAGCATATTTACGACGTTACCACTCCTGATGTTCGGTACAATTCTTACGTTAATCGGTATTATGTTTATTCTGTTATCTATAGCCATTAGGAGTAATCTTGCCAATTCAGTGGTCGTGCTGATAATCGGGATCTTAGTTCTAATTTTGTGTCTACTTGTCAGAAGAAGTGAATTATGTATAGATTTAAACAATGGATATTTTGTATGGAGATATGCTAATTGGCCTAGATTTAGAAGCTGGAAGTATAAATTATTTAAACCTTTTAATTTCAAAATTAAGAGAAGTGAAAATTTTGGCTCAGATGGTTATTACATTACAGTGATGACTGAAGATCAAAAAGAAGAGACTTTAATTTTTTTCTTTTGTGATCAAAGTCCAAGAGAGGAGTATCCCATTATTGTTAAAACATTAGAAGATTCGCTTGGATTAAGAAAATTATTTGATAGTGCAGAAAATGGATAGTATGTTTTAAATTACTCTTTTCATAGAACTAATTATGAAAGGTATGGCTGAAGGGCTTCCAAGCTTTTTGATTATTTTCATCATGATTTCCGGGTGTTTAGATGATTCTATCACATCTGAATCAAATGAAATTGAAATTCAAGAAGATTTCTGGGACTCGTACTCCGTGGTAGCTCCTGTAGATACTGGAATTAATCCATACCATGACCATTTTCAAAAAAATCAAAGCTTGCCTCAGTCTTTCTTAGATGAATTTGGAGTCACAATGACTTGTGAATTAACTCAAACAGGAACTTGGGAGGAAAGAGTGGAAGCTGATCGGGAAACGTGTTGGAATCTAATTTCCTTCAATGATACTGTATATTTCTCAGGCACATGGATTATCGGAGCAATGGGCGAAGAAGGCTGGAGCGAAACGCCCATCCTCGACGATCCTAATGATGGACATGGCACTGCTGTTACCGGGGCTGTAATCGATGCAAACCCTGATGCTGTAATTTTCTTTCTTGAAGGGTTTGACGGTGTAAGAAGAGCTGCCGAGCATCCTATGGTTGACATAATTACAACTAGTTTTGGACCTATCGGTTCAATACCTGTTTCAGGAATTGAAGATGATACTGAGTATGCCGTAAATGAAATGGGCAAATTGCACACAGGTGCCTGCGATAATACAGGCTCAACTTGTGTTCAAGATGCAACTGGCGGACCGCCATGGTCAATCGGAATTGCAGGGTTTCAAGAAGATGGTGATCGAGGAAAAGTCATGCATTGTTCTGGAACTGCTCCAGATATAGTGGCAGACTGGACTCAAAATTTGCCTGACCACGACTCAATTGACGGATATCATGATACTTCAGGAACCAGTTTTGCAACCCCAAGAACGGCTGGCGTGCTTTCCTTTGTTATCCAAGAACTTAGAGATCAATACAACGACAAGGGATCTGGCGGTAGAAATGGTAGCTTAATTTACAGTGAAAACGCTTCAATCACCAACTACGACATCAGAAGAAGCATGGAAAAAGCCTCATACTTCCCAGATGCTTCAGAGTATGATCCTGGGGCAAATGAAGGTGCTTGTCAAACTGGCGTACCTGTGTCTCCTGTGGCTCCATACACCCAAACAGGTTGGGGAGTTGTTGATCCGACATTGACACAAACAATTATTCAAGATTTAGATGGTTCTTCACCCTTATCAGATAAAGACTTTGACTGCGAAACATACATGGATTCTGTAATGGCTGCAAGAGTTGCATATTGGTCTTAACTTCTTAGTAAACTACATAAATTGGCTTGGAATCGTTTGTTATGAAAGAGATCGTGGTGAGCTCGATAGCTCCGAAACCGATCGGTCCTTACTCACAAGGTGTCGTGTCTGGAAACTATGTTTTCCTTAGTGGTCAAGTTGGCCGCAAACACGATGCTACCGAATTAGAAAATGGTGTAGCTAAGCAAACTAAGCAAGCCATTCTAAACATAAAGGCCGTATTAGCTGAAAAAAATCTAACTTTAGATAACGTAGTAAAAACAACTGTTTTTCTTGCGGATATGAAAGACTTTTCAGAAATGAATGCAGTATATGCTGAATTTTTTGATGAAGACACTGCACCTGCTAGATCTACTGTGCAAGTTGCTGGCCTTCCATTAGACGCTGAAATGGAAATTGAAGTCATGGCTTCATTGGACTAAACAATGTACGTTATTAGTGGTTCAACTCACCAAAGATTAGGCGCTTCTTTGGCTGAAGAAATGGATGCTGAATTTTGTGGTGTAGTAAATCGACACTTTCCGGATGGTGAAAGATACATTCGTGTTTTAATGGATGTGAATGAACAAGATGTTGTTGTTGTGCAAAATACTTTTCCTGATAAAAAAATAGTAGAACTTCTTTTGATCTTGCAAGCTGTAAAAGAAGCTGGTGCAAAAACTATTACTTGTGTTATTCCCTATATGGGCTACTCTAGACAAGAACGTATTTTTCAGTCTGGAGAGGCTAGATCTGCAAAAGCTATAGCTAGCGTAATTGGAGGAATGTGTAATCGAGTGTTCACAATTAACGTTCACACTCCAGAAATATTAAGATTCTTTGAATGTGAAGCTCATGACATCAACGGATCTAGAGAAATCGTAAGATATTTGAAAGGATTTAAGCCTGATATGGTAATAGCTCCAGATGAAGGCTCAAAAGACCGATGTACTCTTGCTGCTGATTTACTTAAAGTTCCAGTTCATGTTATGAAAAAAGTTAGAATTGATGGACGGACTGTGGAAACCTCCTCTGGTCAAATAAATGTTAAAGGGTCAACTGCGGTTATTTTAGATGATATAATTTCTACTGGAGGAACTATTGCAACCGCAGCAAACATTCTAAGAGAAGGTGGAGCTGAAAGAGTATTTGCAGCTTGTACTCACGGATTATTCATTGAAGACGCCGCAAATCGTTTACGTGTTTGTGATGATATCTTAAGTTCAGATACTTTGGAAGGCGTTTATACTAGATTTTCAGTTGCTCCTGCAATTGCTGACGCACTGTAATGTTCTGGAAAGGACCATTATTTACAAAAAAAGGATTTATTGATACTTGTATTAATTTAGAAACTTGTGAATTTGTCGAGAGCGACAAAGAAGAAGATGGGATTATTGTTCCTCTCTTCCGTAATTGCCACAGCCACCTTGGAGATACTGGAGCAAGAAAAACTATACCTGCAAATCTAAATTTAGCTGAGTTAGTCGGACCTGGTGGTTGGAAACATGAATGGTTAAAAAATAATAATATTCAAAAATCTATTTTAG
>JBJLCA010000026.1:0-5347 GCA_045567915.1 Candidatus Poseidoniales archaeon
TTAGCAGAATTCTTACCTTCAGATCCATTAGATACTTACAAGTCTAAAAGTAAAACGGGACCGGTATCTGCAACACATTGGGGTAGTGCTAGTATCTTACCTATATCTTGGGCATACATTGCTATGATGGGTTCTCAAGGGCTAAAATATGCGACAGAAGTAGCAATACTAAATGCTAATTATATGGCTAAAAAATTATCCAAAGATTATACTGTATTGTACAAAGGAAAAATGGGCCGTGTTGCACATGAATGTATTTTAGACACTCGTCCTTTAATTGCAGATGCAGGTTTAACTATTGATGATATTGCAAAAAGATTGATAGACTATGGCTTTCACGCACCTACGATGTCATGGCCAGTTGCAAATACATTAATGATAGAACCAACTGAATCTGAATCTAAAGCTGAAATAGATAGATTTTGTGAATCAATGTCTTCAATCAAAAAAGAGATTGATAAAATAAGATCAGGTGAATTTTCGAGCGAAGATAATCCATTACGAGGTTCACCTCATACTTCTCTCGAGGTCTCATCAGATGATTGGAATCACAATTATTCTAGAGAGGTAGCTGCCTATCCCAAATCTTGGTTAAGATCGAATAAGTTTTGGCCATCCGTAGGTAGAGTAGACAATACACACGGAGACAGAAATTTAATATGTTCATGTCTAGATGTTGAAGCATATTCAGAGGATAGTAATGAGTAAAATAATAATGTATGGAACGCCTACTTGTGGAGATTGCGTATTAGCAAAGCAAGTTTTTACTGAAAAAAATATAGATTATGATTACATAGATATATCAAACGATGAAGAAGCTACCAAAAAGGCGATTGAACTCAATAACGGAATGCGTCGAATTCCAGTAATAGTATTTCAAGACCAAAGTATCTTGGTAGAGCCTAATCGTGAAGAATTACTTGCCAAATTAGGTTAATTTTCCATCATTTAATTTCTTTTTTGACATATATTTTGCTAAGAAAGCCTTTTTATGCGGTAGTTAAAGTGTGAAATTGTGTATGTCAGTCAATACACCCTTTGGAGGAAAAAATAATGGCGACTAAAATTTCGAAAGCTCTACTACTCGCAATGCTCATGTTAGGCACATCTCTGGTAATGTTTGCACCACCTGCAGATGCTCAGGCAGCAGTTGCGTATTCTATAAGTTTCACTCAAGGTCAAGTTCAGTTGGACGTTAGACCTGGAGCTAGCGGAATAGGTTGTACAGAAATGGTTATTTCTAATGAAGGTCAAGCGACAATTGATGTTGATATTTCACTTTCAGGTGGAGGTGTTACAATATCTCCTGGTGCAGTTTCAGTTACCTTAGCACCGGGTGGAAGTATTACAGTTCCAGTTTGTGCTTTAGCTTTGACACGTTCATCATACAAAACTGTTCAAGTGAATGCTCTTGCCTCTGGAAGAGAAACTAATACACAGCTAAATCAAGTTAACAAAAACGCAGGTTTCGCAGTTATTGTTCAACAATATGCAAGATTATCAGTTCAAGCATCCCAACCTTTCCAAAAGATAGGTCCAGGTAAAGAATTTGTTTTGAATTTCATAGCAGTTAACAACGGTAATTATCAAGATACGATAGCCGTAGAAGTTTTGAATGCAGAGGATCTGGAGGATTCTGGTTTTACAGTTGCGTTGGCAGCGGCCCAGTACCAGATTGATGCTTCAGGTGAACAACCAGTACAGCTGACAGTTGCTACCCCGAGAGGAACAGTTGTTGGATGGAGTAATGAGTATCATACAGTTATATTGCAAGTTGCAACAACTCTGCAAGGTGAAACTGAAGCTCGTTCAGTAACGGCAACCATGTGGATTCGTGGTGTTTTCCTTCCAGGATTTGATCCAATTTTCACAGTATTTGCTTTAGGGATGGTCGCAACAGCATTGTCTCGAGCAAGAAAAGACTAAGTATTTTAGTTACTGATAGATAATCTAGTTATAGTGTAGTGCTGACTGTAAGGTATGGAGAAATCTTGTGGAATAGTTTTATTTCATTCAGACGATTTTTTAATAATACAGCATTCAGCTAAATCAAATGGAAGTGAGGGACACTGGGATTTTCCAAAAGGACACATCGAAGATAATGAGACTGAATTAGAAACAGCTTCACGAGAGTTGCAAGAAGAAACAGGAATTGGGGACTTCACATTAATTGATAATTTCAAATATAGAATATCTTATAATTTTCGTAAAAAAAATCAATTAGTATCAAAGGAAGTAGTTTTTTTTCTAGCAGAATCTTCTACAAGACAAGTTCAACTAAGTTCTGAGCACCAAAATTATGCCTGGTTAGATTTCAATTCAGCTTATGATAGACTGACTTACTCTAATGCTAAAGAGGTAATAGTTAAAGCTAAAACGTTTTTAGAAAATTAATGTAAAGGTTTTATCTACATTTAGCTTTAGATAGGTGTGGAAGTCAACGAGAAAGAAAAGCTAGAGCCTTTGTCGCGTGATGATATTCTTAGAGGTTTCATTTTCATAATTTCAATATTTTTAATTTTTTTTTCCTTTAGTTCAGACGATAGAGCAACAGGCGTTTTTTCACTATTAATCTCAACCTTTTTTTTAGTATTATTATTTATTAAAGGACCAATTTCAGTTGAACCCACTTATTTATTTGAAAGGTATGGAGACAACATTGGTTTTTATCTTGATAATGCTGAGAAATATCTTTGTGAATCTTTTGATGCCAAAAAGAAATCTGAAAAGGTTTTGGTTGGTGTTGCATTCAATTTTCTTTTAGTGATGCTTTTTGTTTTACCTATAGATCTATTGTTTCAGCACCTGACTAGGGGCGAAAACTCACTTTTACTATATCAACAATTTCTAACTTGGATTCTTTATGTTATTCAGAGTTCTCTCGGAATCGAAGTTTACATAAGAGGTGAAAATTCGACAATCTTAGCATATGCAGACATAATTGATATGGAAATAGTAGCTGAGTGTAGTGGATTACACGAGACTGTTTTTTTGAGTCTTTTAGTCCTTTGTTTTAGAGGAGTTAAACCTATAGTTCGGGCTAAGTGGGCGATTTATGCAGCGATTTTCATCTTCGTTGAAAATTTAATAAGAATTCTTTCAGGTTATTACTTGATAAATATTTACGATTTTAGTACTTGGGATAAGTTTCATTATTTTTGGTGGCATACAGGTCAATACGCATTAATAATGGGAGTATTTGTTTTGTGGGTAATGACTATTGCAGGGAAGCCAGAAAATAAAAGTGTTAAAAAGAATTTTATTCGTTAATCGAAGGAAATATCGTGTCTCATTTTTTCAGCTTTAGTTTTCAAATATTCTTTATTTTCTTCATTAGGTATTGGCAGATGTCTTGTTTGTTTAACATCGAACCCTTCTTTGATTAAATCTTCAATTTTAGAAGGATTATTTGTCATTAGATTTATCTTTTTTACTCCAAGATTTTTTAATATTTTAGCTGCATTCTTATAATTTCTTAGTTCAGCATTAAATCCTAAGGCTACATTTGCTTCCACAGTATCTAATCCTTCATCTTGAAGATTGTAAGCTTTTAATTTATTCACAAGTCCAATTCCTCTTCCCTCTTGTCTTGAGTAAACAATTATTCCTTTGCCTTCTCGAGAAATCCGTTCCATTGCTAAGTCTAACTGTTCACCACAGTCACATCTCATGGAGTGAAGAACATCACCTGTAAAGCATTCAGAATGGACGCGAACAAGCATTCTGCCCTCAATCTCACCCATTACTAGTGCTAAATCTTCCTTCGTTTCTTCATCACCTGGAAATGCGAAGAGTTGGAAATTTCCGAATTTTGTTGGTAATCTTGCATCCACTAAACAATCATTTATTTTAGCCATATTATTTTGTTAAGATAATTACTTTTTTTTCCTCGCTAATTAAATTGTAATCTCGTCTTTTAACCATTGCCATGATATCTCTTCTTGCGTTTGGTTCCTTATAGGTAATGTGTATCTCTTCACCTTCTTTCATGGAAACCATTTCTCTGAGAACCGTCATTACGGCTTGAGTACACTGTAACCCTTCCACATTTATTTTTCTCATAATATTTATATGGTAAAACTATCCGTCATATTTAGTTCTAGTTTTGCTTCGTTAGACATTAAATCCATAGTCCACGCAGGCTCAAAAACTAATTCTACATTTGCATTATCGACGCCTTCAACTTCTAACACTCTTGCAGCAACTTCCTTTGGTAAACTTCCAGCTACTGGACAAAACGGAGATGTTAAGGTCATGATTACTTCAACGTCAGCTTTTTTAATTTTTATATCATAAATTAACCCTAATTCGTAGATATTAACCGGAATTTCAGGATCGTATACTTTTTTTATGGATTCCACAATTTTTTCTTTTAGGTCACTCATTCTGTGCTAACCTCCTCATTACCATCAATAGCAGCAATTAAGGTATGCCATGCAAGTGTTGCACATTTAACTCTTGCGGGATACTTCTTTACACCTTCAAAAACGGACAATTTACCTAAGCCCTCACTTTTTGATTCATCTTTAGTCACTAAGTCATGAAATTCTTCGAATAAATGACGTATTTCAGAGGTCTTCTTTCCAACAATATATTCTGTTAGAAGGCTAGAAGAGGCTGTGGAAATGGCACATCCAGATCCTGTGAACTTGATATCTTCTACAACATCATCTTCAATAATAAGATCTAAAGAAATTTTGTCACCACACAGAGGATTATGTCCATCAGCATGATTAGTATGATCATCGATAACTCCTTTATTTCTAGGATTCTTATTATGATCTAGTATTACTTCCATGTATAGTTCATTAAATTCACTCACGCAAATACCTCTTTAGTTTTTTGAATTCCATCAATTAATTTATCGACATCTTCTTTTGTATTATAAATTGCAAATGAAGCTCTTGCAGTAGCAGGTATCTCATAAAAATCCATAACTGGTTGAGTACAATGATGTCCTGCTCTTATTGCAATTCCCAAATTATCCATAATAGTTCCAATATCGTGTGGATGTATTCCTTCCATTACAAATGAAATAACACTTGCTTTATCTTTTGAATTACCAATGATTTGAACACCTTCGATTTTATTAATTTTATCAGTTGCATAATTTAGTAAATCAAGCTCATGTTTTTCAATTTCTTCAACAGTTATATCTTCAATAAATTCTACAGCTTTACCGAGCCCAATTGCTCCAACTATGTTTGGAGTTCCGGCTTCAAAAATGTGAGGGACATCGTTGTATATTGTTTTTTCAAATGTAACAGATTTAATCATATCGCCACCTCCTTGGTATGGTTCCATTTTATCTAAAATTTCTTTTTTACCATATAGTATGCCAATGCCC
>JBJLCA010000027.1:0-36569 GCA_045567915.1 Candidatus Poseidoniales archaeon
ATTGTTGTATCATACTGTAATCCTGGATCTGCGCAAGACCAAGCTGCCTTAGAAATTTTATCCCAAAGATCGTTAGCTGGAATTGATTTGCAAGGGGCCGGATCACGATTCTCAGCACTTGCATCATCTAACTCTGTTCTCCAGAATAAATTCCAGTCGCTTTCGTCAAGAACAGCCTGCATAAAATCGTTACTAACTCTTACGGAGTTATTACTATTTTGACCTGAAACTGTTGAATAAGCATCCCCTTCCCATGAGGTATCATATGTTTCAATGTCCATATGAGTATAGCCTTGTTCACCTAGTTCAAGAACTCTCGCAATTATATTCTCTGGAACATAAGCCTGCAGTGCAACACTGATAGCTTTTGCTAAAGATATATTCTTAGATTGGTCAAACTTTGTATCTTCATCAGGATGCGCTTCTATTGCTGCTAATATTTCATTTGCATGATTTTGAAGATGCTGAGAACCTGAAACCAATGCTGCTACTTTTTCTTCCTCTGTTAATTTCCAATCAATAAAAGCTTCAATATCTGGATGGTCCATATCCAAACTAACCATTTTGGCAGCTCTTCTCGTTGTACCACCTGACTTTATTGCACCTGCAGCTCGGTCACCTATACGTAAAAACGACATAAGACCTGAAGACATACCTCCACCTGAGAGTGGTTCTCCGTCTCCCCTTATCTTTGAAAAATTACTACCAGTCCCTGAACCGAATTTGAATAAACGAGCTTCACGCGTCCATAAATCCATGATTCCACCTTCGCTGACTAAATCATCTGAAACAGATTGAATAAAACAAGCATGTGGCTGAGGATGTTCATACGCATTTACTGAACGTTCTAAATCTCCCGATTTTGGATTAACAAAATGGTGTCCTTGTGCAGGTCCTTCAATACCGTAAGCCCAATTTAAACCAGTGTTAAACCACTGTGGTGAATTTGGAGAAACCATTTGGGATGCAAGCATATAACTCATTTCATCAAAGTAAGATCTTGCATCATCTTCACTTGCAAAATATCCGTGTTTCCAGCCCCAATAAGTCCAAGTTCCCGCTAAGCGTCGAAATGTTTGCTTACCGTCTATTTCTTCACCGAATTTTTCATTTTCAGGTAAATTTTCCATAGATTTAAGGTCTGGGACGCTCTTCTGAAGCCAAGATGGAACTGCCTTTTCTTTAACATTTCTAAGTTTTTTAGGAATTCCAGCTTTTCTAAGGTATTTTTGTGCAAGAACATTAGCTGCAACTTGACTATAGTTATCCGGCAAGGTAACCCCTTTCATTGAAAAAGCAATAGTACCATCAAAGTTTCTTATTTCAACATCTCTCTTTGACCAAGATAATTTATCAAAGGGATCTTTTCCACTCTCTGTGAAATGCCTTGATATTTTTAATGCGTTAGCTTTCGCAGGCAATTAGGCCACCCCCAAAGGTGGCAGAAATGACTCATCATTTACAAAAATTTGATTTAATTTCATGATTTTCTACCATTAAGCAACCGTATAATAAGTATTTCATACGTTTAGAAAAAATGTCAAAAGTTCCATTTTTCGTAGTACGTCTACTACATAAATGGACAAAAAGTAGTAGAACCTGTCAAAAAACCAGTGTTGGTTCCACAAATTTATTAGTAAAAGAGCTTGAATATAAGTATACGGCAAATGCCGTAATAATTGAATTATAAAAAATCATTGAGTACCAATCGTTTCGCGCCAATCTTGACCTACTGTTCTAAATCCTATTTTACAAACTGGAGGGAATACTCTTTTGTGTATTGAGGACTGAATTAATTCATTAATTTTATTAATTTTTTCAGAGGAAATTCCTGTTTTTTCACTTATTTGAGAAACTGTGTTAAATTTCTCTAAATTAAAAAGAACCTCGTCAAGCTCTGAGTAAGTAAAACCAAACTCTTCCTCATCGGTTTGGCCTGGCCATAATTCTGCAGTTGGTTTTCGAGATAAAATCTCAGATGGAACTCCAATATTTTCTCCTAGAATAAATACTTGAGACTTGTACAAATCTCCAATTGGAAGAAAATCAGTACCGCCATCACCCCACTTAGTCCAATATCCAATTAAAAGTTCTGATTTATTAGAAGTACCGATAACCAAACTATTTGATGAGAAACCTGCGCCATATAGCAAAGACATTCTTACTCTTGAATGTAAATTTCCTTCCGATAATTTCTCTGAAAATAGTAAAGAAGAATTTTTGTATGAAGAAACTATCTCTTTGATATTGATAATTTTAGTACTAACATTTAACTTATCTGCGTGATCTTTTGCCAATTTAACGGATTCAGTTTCCCGGAATGGCATAATCAAACCAGTTACGTTTTTATGACCTAAAGCTGAAACTGCTAAAGACAAAGTTACTGCTGAATCTATCCCTCCAGATAAACCTAAGACTACTCCATCAGATTTTGCATCAGAAACTCTAGTTCTAATAAAATTAATTAGTATATCTAAAGTGTCTTGAGGTATGTTCACAATCATACGAAAAAGAAGGGACTAATTTAAATTTAACAATGTTATATTATTACGGCCCTATCAGAGATTATGCATTTAGCATTAGGCCAAGTTCCTGTAATTCTCGGAAACATAAATGAAAATCTGAAAATAATGGAAAGCGCAATTAAAGATGCAAAAACAAAAACCAAAGAAAATATAGATTTGATTGCATTCCCAGAATTGTTTATTACAGGATATAACTTAAGAGACAATTACCATTCCGTTGCTGAAATAATACCTAGCAACAGTAATTTACAAGAAAAAATGCTTGCCTTAGCTAAAAAGCATAATGTAACTATTCTCACCGGAATGGTTGAAAGAGCAAATAAATCTCTATTTAATTCTGCAATAATGATTGGACCTGAAGGATATATTGGCCATTGTAGAAAGCAATATTTACCCAATTTTGGACCATTTGAAGAAAAGACCTTTTTTGGAGAAGGTAATGAAACTCATATCTTCAAAACTAAATTTGGAAATGTGGGTGTACAGATATGTTATGATTTATTCTTCCCAGATATTTCAATGAAATTGGCGCAAAAAGGTGCAGATATAATTATCAATTTAGCCGCCAGTCCAACAACCTCACGCCCCCTTTTCCATAGAGTATTGCCTGCTAGAGCTATTGAGACCACATGCTATTATGGATTTGTAAATAACGTTGGTACGCAAGGCAATTTAGTATTTGCCGGAGAATCATGTATTTTTAACCCGAGAGGTAAGGTAATAAGTGAAATTGGGAAATTTGAAGAAGGTACTGTTGTTTGTGAAATCCCACTTGAAAATGTCCAAAAATATAGAGATGCAAGACCGGTCCTTAGAGACTCTATGAACAAAGATTAGTTTTTTATTCAGGCCTAATAGACTTGTAGTATGTACGATGTGGCAGTTGTAGGGCAAGGACCTGCTGGTGGAATGGCTGCATTAAGACTGGCTGAAGCTGGACACTCAGTAGTTACTTTTGATCGTAAAAGACGCGTTGGAGATCCTGTCCATTGTGGTGAAGGACTCGGTAAAATTGCCCTTAAAAATGCAGATTACCCTGTTGGAGACTGGGCGATAAGGTCGGTTGAAGGTAATCGAATAAGAATGCCTAATGGAAAATCAGTTGGGCTAATGTCTCCAGGATATTCCATACATAGATGGGGCTTGGACCAAAGCATTTCTGATGATGCTGTCGAAGCTGGAGCCACTAGACATGAAGGTGTTAGAGTAACTAAAGTTAACAGAGATAAAGATGGATGGGTTTTATCGTCAAAAGATGGTGAGGTGGCTAAAGCAAAGCAACTAGTTGTTGCTGAAGGCAGAGTGCCAAACATAGTAACTCAAATAGGTTTGAAAGGAAATGAAAAATTAAGATTACTACCTGGTTTACAATATAAATTTAAAAGAGACGATGTAGACTTTCCAGATACCGACTACTTTGATTTCTACATTAATCCACGTTATGCTGATGGATACATATGGGTTTTTCCAAGAAATGATATTTTCAATGTAGGGATTGTTGCTACAAATGGTGCAAAAGCAGGATTGGATTATTTCTGTAAAGAGCACATGAGTGTTGATCCTGACAAGAGAGTGGAAAGCGAAATTGGCCATCGCCAAAATGGTGGATTGATTCCAAGAGATGGTCCAATTCCTTTTTTCTCAACAAAAGATGCCTATGTGGTAGGAGACGCTGCAGGTTTAACTAACCCTATAACAAAAGGAGGAGTACATGTTGGAATGCTGTCTGGCCAATATGCTGCAATTGCAATACAAAATGAATTAGGTACTGGCAAATTAGCTCCACCTTCCCATTCAGTTAATTGTCACGAATTACGTGGGCAATACTGGGAAAATAGTGGAAAAGCATTACATCCAAATTTAGAATCCCACATATGGTACGATAGAATAATGAAAAGGCAACCGTGGACACAACAAAAATTTGTAGATCAATCTAAGCTAATATATTCCTTGGATAAACGAATATTAAATTTAATAGGTGAAATATATGATGGAAATAACTATTCTAAATTACCTTGGTTTAAGATGCTAGGAGTTTTAATCAAGAATCCCGATTTATTACCAATGGCTGGAAAACTACTCAAAATTAAATCAAGTCTAAAAGTTACAGAAACTTACGGCTGGTAAGTAATCATTACTGAAGTTTGCTTAGGCTCATAATTGTGCTTTCCAAATAGCTCTTCTTCAATTACTTCATCAAAAATTAACTTATTAGAGCATTTATAATCCTCATAAAAATCCCTGGGGACTGGATATGTTTGAAATTTATAGTCCAAATCATCATACAAATTTGCCCCTATCCATAATATTCCACCAGTATTAAGTGATGCTATAATTTTATTAATTATCTTTTTTTGATCAGGTAAAGGAAAGCACCCAATTACTCCATACAATATAACAAGATCAAATTTGTTATCTAAATTATCAATATATTTGATAATATCGCCACGAAAAAAATTTCCGCTTGGTAATTTCTTTTTTGCTTGATGTATATTCAATCTAATCAAATCAACACCATAAGCATTACATTTGGTCGAATCAACTGCATATTTCAACATTGTACCTGTGCCACAACCTAAATCCAAAACATTTTTTTTGTTTAAATCTAATCTATTGTATTCTATAACTTTAGAAACCATCTTTTCTAAGTCTGAACCAGTCAGCTTTAGCCAAACTGCACCATTATTCGTAAAATAATTCCTTAATGAGTACAAATTCATTACTATCTTAATGTGAAATAAATTCTTTAAATATTGAAACATTATATTTCAAACTCCATACCTTCTATACCAACTTCCCAGCCCATTTGTTTAACTTTAAGATATTCTAATGATTCAGTATAATGTAAAGGATTCGTATGATTCAGGTGAATAAACACTATCCTAGGTCCATAATCCTTTTTTTCTCCAATTAATTCAAGAGTATCCCTAACTGTAGGGTGAGGCACATTTTCTTGTTTACGATACTTTAATTCGGTTTCATCCCAAAAAGTACCATCTAGTAAGACTACATCCGCTTCAATATCATTAAACCAATCTAAAGGATTCTCATGTCCTACAAAGCTTAAAGTTTTCGACCAAGAGTCGTGATCTGGAAGAAATAAAATATTATTTTTCCCCTTAATTAGGAAAGCATGTGTGTCGAAATCTTTAGATCTGTGTGGAACCTTCAAAGGAATTACTGAATTCGTTCCGAAGCTTGAAAATATAATATTCCTTCTATCAACCAATTTCTTCCAAATCGGATGCTTTAATATGTAATCCATTACAGATTCAGAACATCTAATCTTAATTTCACTGGAATTTAATGCTTCTTTACCTAGTTGACCTAAGCCTTCTATATGGCCCAAATGAGCATGAGTTAGCCAGACTTCAGACAACTCTGGATTGCCTATCATACCCAATTGATTCGTAAGACTTTTCGTAATTTCAACAATACCAAAGCTATCGCCGTGTAAACCAAGTGAAACTGGATTTCTCAATAAATTACCGTCTTTTCGAGCATCTTCGCAGCATTTTTGTGTACAGCCTACCTGAGGCCTCCCTGCATCTTGTGCATTTCCCAGTAAAGTTATTTTATTGTACATTTTGAAGTTCTTTTCTAAGCCATTCTCGAGGCAATGCCCTACCAAGGCCTTCGTCCGTTCTTTCTGGATGCCATTGTACTGCAAACCAAGGCAAATATTCATGCTTTACGGCCTCAATCATTCCATCAGAAGATTTAGACAATATTTGAAGACTATTGCCTAAATTCCGAATTCCTTGATGGTGATGGCTCATTACCTCAAATTCTTTACCTTCCATTTTTGTCCAATGAGGAATGTCCCCTACTGGAGGCTCTCCTCCTTCTCCGTCTCTGTGCATTGCGCCATCAAATCCGCCTTGACCTATGTCTGGCCACAATGTCCCTGCCAAATATACATTCATAACTTGTAATCCTCTACAAATCCCTAATACTGGCATTTTAATCTGTTCAGCTTTTTTGAGCAAAGAAAGCTCTAATTCATCCCTTTCATCCTTAACTCCATCAATGGGTAAATCTTCCGATTGAGAATCATAAGCGCCGCTCTTAATTCCCATATCTCCTCCGCCTGATAAAACTAAAACATCATATTTTTCTAAATCATTAACTGATTGAATTCTTTCGGGATTACCTTCTGCCTCTTCAATAAAATTAGCATAACGAGGATAATAACGGTCTGAGCTAAGAGTTAATGCAGTTAATTTCATTAATTTTCAGAACAAACTGTCCTAATTATTATTTTAGAAAAATTCTTGAAACATTGAAAACGCTAGAATAAACATTATTGAAGCAATAAACAGATCCAAAATTTGCCATGCTTTTTTTGAACTCATCAGTGGCGACAAAAGTCTTGCTCCAAACGCTAATGAAAAAAAGAAAATAACACTAGCTAAACAAGCACCTAAGCCAAAATAAAGAGAATCTTCAAATCTAATAGAAACTGTGCCAATTAGGATTAAGGTATCTATGTAGACATGAGGATTGAACCACGTCAATACTGCACAATTCATTAGAACTAATTTCAAATTTGATTCGGGTTCATTAGAGGCTTCGAGAAAACTATCTGCTAAATAGGCTCCTTTCAGTCTTAGAAAGCCATATCCCGATAACCAAGCTCCTCCAATTACAAACATATATTGAGAAAAATTATCAAAGTTTGAAATTATAGAACCAAATCCAAAAATACCTAATAGTATCAAGATAATGTCTGATAAAGTACAGAAAAGTGCTATTGGGAGAACATGCTGTTTGAGTAAACCTTGACGTAAGATAAAAGCATTCTGTGGACCTATAGCTAAAATAAGTGAAAAGCTAAGTAAAAAACCAGACAGAAAGGCTGTGTTCAAGAATCACTTTCTATTGGAACCCATTTCTCCTGACCTGTTTTTGGATCTATGATTTTCTTAACGGGTTGTCCTTTAATGAAAGCTTTGAACTCTTTAGGCATAATTTTACAGAAAAAGCAGTGTATTAGTATTTTACTACTATCTCAAATCAAATCGATACAATTAACCAACAAATCCCCTAATTAAGGCCCTTCCTGTATATCTCCTATGCTCATAAATCTAGAAGGAATTGACGGATGTGGAAAGTCTACACAATCCCAGTTTTTAATGGATAAGTTTGAGAACGATAATGAAAAAACAATAATGCTGAAGGAACCAACAAATGGGAAATATGGGCAAAAGCTGTGGAATATGCTAAGTGGAAAGATTGAAGCTACCACTGAAGAAATTTTGGAATTATTTGTATTGGATCGCAAAGAACATGTTAATCAAAAGATTAAGCCTGCTCTTGATCAAGGCAAGATTGTTCTTATGGATCGATATTATTATTCCACAATGGCATATCAATCAGCTGCTGGGATTGATGTTAGCAGAATTAGAAGGGATAATGAATTTGCGCCTAAGCCAGATATTGTATTAATCTTCGATTTACCTGCTGATTTAGCAATGAAACGCGTTAGAAGTCATAGTGTAGCAGATGTATTCGAAAAAGAAGAACACTTGGAAAAAGTTCGGAAGGCTTACCTAAATTTGGAAAATGATCCTTTAGTTCGAATTATCGATGCTACAGGAACTCCTGAGGAAATATTTGATGAAGTTTGGAGACTAGTTTCTGAGGTTAGAAATGGATGATTTACTACAATATGCAAAAATAATTTTACTTATTGTACTATTGTACGATGTAATTATCCTTTTTCGAAAGCCTGAACAAGATAGTAAAATTATTACATTAGATTTCTGGAAGGAAATTGAAAGAAAAGGAATCAATGGCTTACTAATTCCTAGTACTATGATTTTTATTATATCTCTTGATTACGCCCAAGGTGTTGATATTTACCTTTCACTAACTCTATTGATTTTGAGTTTAATATATCTAGGATATCCTCGACCTTTTGCATTTGGAAAGACAGGCATTTTACTCGACGGAAAAACTATTGTAAATGATAGAATTCTCAAAGCTAATAAAACTGATAATGGTGGTAAAATATCCATTGAATGGTATGGTTGGCTAATGGAAAAAGAATTACCGGATTGCAAAGTGACCGATGCTATTTTAGAAGAATTTAAAGATTAGGAAAATACGCCAAGAACACGCTGGAAAATACGATACATACCAGAAACTGAACCTAGATTTTCGCTGCTTTTCAACCTTTCACCTGCAATTTTATCTAAATCTCTCAAGACATTCAATGCCTTAGGAGTATCAAGATCATCATCTAAAGCTTCTTCAAATCTAGAAACTAGAGGTGCAAGCTCTTCATCTTCTCTAGGATCAGTCGGATCAACAATCACACAGTCTACAGCGTTTATTCCGAGACGCTCACCTTCTTGACATGCTTCAAGTAGACCTTCTGGTGAATAAGGTGTAAAATCTCGATAATGATGGTTTAACAGATAAAATCTAAGTGCTGCAGGTGGACAATCTTCGAAAACTTCTTCTAAAGTTATTCTTTCTCCTCTTGACTTAGATAATTTACCATCTGCATCTTCCATCAAACCATTGTGCATCCAAAAATCACAGTAATTACCCAAGCCTATCCTCTCTGCAAGAATCATTTCTGTTTCATGATGAGGATAAATTAAGTCAATACCTCCCCAATGAATATCTATTGGTAAATCTAGTTCAGATGATGACATTAAAGTACATTCAAGGTGCCAACCCGGCCTTCCTGGAGGCAATCCCTCAAATTCCCAAACTTCACCACCTTCAAGAGGTGGACCCCAGAGTAGAGTATCGTGAGGACTTTCTTTAGGTCCTGAATTGACATCTGATGTTGCTTCTGCTAGTGAAGCCTCAAAATCAACTCTCAGTAATTTACCGTGCTCTTCTCCTTTAATTTTTAAAAAAATCCCTTCATCTGTTTGATATGCTTCACCGGAATCTAACATTTTTCTAGTTTCAGTAGCAATTTGCTCTACGTATTCAGAAGCTCTAGTGTATTTCGTAGCAGGGGTGTTTGAAAGAAGCTTCATTTTTCCCAGGAATTCTTCTTCATACTTCTTTGTAAATTCTAATTCATTTAATCCTAATTTATGTGAACCAATCGCAGTTTCATCTGAAACATCTGTGAAATTTTGAATATGAGTGATTTCGTAATCTCTGTACTGCAACCACCTCTTCAATACATCAAAAGAAACGTAAGACTTGGCATGGCCAAGATGTGTGTCTGAATATACTGTGGGTCCGCAAATATATAATCCTAAATTCTTTCTATCGGGACTGAAAATTTCTTTCTCTCCTTTCGCTGTATTGAAAAATCTCAACCTTTGTCACCTCCACCTCTAGCGCAAATATTTCCCTCTTCTGGCCAATCTGCACCATAAAACATTGACATGTAATACGAATCTGCATTGTAACCTACTGAATCAAGTAAGCTAGTTATTCTGTGATTCGGTGCCGGAACAAAGATGTCAACTGTAGATTTTGCAGGAATAGCATATACTGATTTTTGAAGCATTCCTCTCCAATTCTTACAACCTGGTTCTACAATCCAAGGACCTACTTCATACCAATTTTCTTCTCCTTTGACAACAATAAATCCTTTAACATTTTTATCATCATCAAGTGCAACAAAAGCACACTCTGGTAAGTGGTTGATTAAATTCTTAATATATTCAGAACGATCTGCACCAAACTGTCTCATATCCATTTTCAATATTTCATCTAAATGCCCTTCTGCTAGAACTATATTATCATCTGAATCAATAGCAAATGGTTGGAATGCCTTCAAATCGGCATCTAGTCTGAAAAGAGTTGACATCCCTTCAGCGACAAATCCTAATTTTTTGTAAAATATTGCCGATTCCATTGTTGAATGAACTCTAACTGAATCACAAGAATCAAGTCTTTTCATTGCTTCTTTTACTAACTTACTGCCTATATTTTTACCCCTATAATCTTCTGAAACAAGAACATTGCCAATCATCCCTAGTTTACCATAATCAAAAGCTGTTGTAACACCTACCAACTTATCTCCATCATATGCTGCAATAGGTATACTAATGATAAACAAACGTTTCCAGTCTTCGATAGAATTACCCCATTCTACTTGATCAGTCAACTCCTTTGCCAAATTAATATCTGATTTAAGTAAATCTTTAATCTTAATCATCCGAAACACCCTCGTCACAATCTTGCTGTCCGAATGTAATAAATTTACTAGCTGATCTTTGTAGCTTAAGTCTGCAAGTACCGTACCCAAAATCCTCACCGCCGTACCAATGTGGACAATCTTTACAGTTAAGCATTAACTAATGATTCTAAGCAATATTAATGAAGATATGTGTTGAAGAAATTTTATAATGTAAGGGTTTAATGATGTAGCATGAATCGTATTTCACCCGTAGCAATCGCGCTGATGCTAACATTTACCACAATGGGTACCGGATCCTTAGGAAAAGATGACACAAATGACAATATTTTTGTCGCAAATTCAGTTGCTTTGGATGGCACAAACGATACTATTGATAGGACAAATACATTTCCGTTTGATGTACTTTTCGATGATTATTATGACACTTCCGCCGAAGTGTATGCTGATTTATTAACATTCCAAACAAATCATCCTGATATTATAGAGTTGTATACTCTTACAGATATAATTCCGGCAGGGCAAACCTGGCAAGGTAATGAAGTATATGGAATAAAAATTTCAGACAATGTGGCTAATGAACCTGCTTTTTACGACGATCCAGATGAAGAAACTTATTTTATTGTAAGTAACCACCATTCAAGAGAATGGATGACTGTTCCTACTGCAATGTATTTCATTTATTACCTAACGCATTTTTACGGAATGGAACCTACTGACAATGATGGTGATGGGCTAATAAATGAAGACATGATTGATGGTGTTGATAACGATGGAGATGGCGAACAAGGTGGAAGAGTGGACGAATTTGGAAGAGCTTTGTTCGACGGAATTGATAATGATGGGGACGGTGTAATTGATGAGGGAATTGACGAAGATCCTAGTGAGGCTCGCGTTACTCATTTAGTAAACAATCGTGAAACATGGATTATTCCTCTACTGAACCCAGATGGTTACAATTTTGACCGAGAAGACCCTAGCCGATTCTGGCGTAAGAACATGCGTGATAATGATGGCAATGATAGATACGGTGACGAGTGTGATGGTGTTGATATTAATCGAAATTATCCTATGGAATGGTCTCACAATACACAAGGCCAAGCGCTAATTGGAGATGATTTGGAACCTGAATTTACCGTCGATGATGATAATCCGTGTTCTGATGTTTACCACGGTCCGAGAGATTTTTTCGATGATGACGGCGATTGTGACAGTGATCTCTGTGATACTCCGATAAGTATAGGTGACCAGAATACACAAAATAATATTGATGAAGATCCTCCTGATGCGTTACATATTGATGACGACGGCGATGGAATGATCGATGAAGATCGTGAAGGTGGATTCTCTGAACCTGAAACTCAAGTGATAGAATACCTAACTTGGAGATTGGACATTTATCCAGATTATCCTCAAGACGAATACCTTAAAGATTATCAAAATGGAATCATAAGAGACAACTGGCCAGAAATGTTTGTTACAGCACCTGATGGTGATTACGTAAGGAATTATCGCACCGAAGCACATGATATGAAACACAACATAATGAATTCTGTATCATATCACTCTTATTCTGCACTTTACATTTGGCCATGGGGTTACAAGGATCAAGATCCTCCACATGAATTGTATATGGAAAATCAGGTCAAACCACTAATGAATGTGACTGGATATGGCAATTGGAAAGATCAAGGAGGATACAAAGTTTCCGGAGATATCAATGATTATCTGTACGGAATGCAAGGTTCTTTTTCTTATACTGTAGAACTTAATTTTGCTAATCAAGGAGGTCTAGAAGGAGGGTTCCACGCAGATCCACTTCTTATCAGGCCAACTGTGAGAATGCATCTCTTGACAAATATCCATTTCATGGATGAATCACCTAAGGCTAGAATTGGGCAAATGATAACATCAGATACTGGCAATTTAGGAATAGGTACAATCAATTCTCCAGAAGAAACCATGATGCCAAAGTTAACTATTTTGTCCAATAAGGATGCAGTAGAAGTTGGATTTGGAACTGATTCAAACGTAGAGTTTGACGAGGATAGACTTTATTCAAATGATGACATCCCTGTACGTGTAAACGTAGAAAATGCTCAATACTTATTAAAAGACTCCTTAAAACTGAAATATCGTAATGAAAATATGCCTGAAGACATATGGAATGAAGTCTCAATGTCATGCGTAAATGGTTGTGATGTTAGAGATTATTCAAACTACAATAATACTGGAGGCGTTGTTGTAAGAAATTCAATTTTTGAAGCTAAAATTCCTGAAACTGAAGATTCAATGAATATTCAGTTTTATGCAGTTGGACAAGATTCAAGATTAGCAAATGCTTTCGGTGGTGGATTTGTATTCACTGGATATGGAGACGCTGAACCGTTAGAGGTTTTTGTTGACGACATAATCGGTTTTGGAAATCCTATAATTGATGCACTAGCTGTAATGTTCATGATGTCTATAATGTATGGTGTCGTCTGGGGTGGATTATACAAAACTGTAGGAATTGCAACTGAAGCTGAAAAAAGAAAAAATGCCAGTGAAGAAAACTTGAATAGAAACCCAAAGAAAAAGGCGAAGCCACCTACCAAAAAAATTGAACGGAAATCTGTAACTGCTGTACCCAAGGTGAAGTAGTATGGCTGAAGACCAAGGCACCGAACAGTTTTCATCTAGATTAGGACTTATTCTAACGACCATCGGCGCAGCCGTAGGTACTGGAAATATTTGGAGATTCCCTCGTGAAGCTGCAGCTAACGGAGGCGGATCATTTATGATTGGATGGTTACTTTTTCTGTTTGCATGGTCGATACCATTGCTAATGGCTGAATTTGCCATTGGTAAGAAAACAAGATTGGGTACAATTGGAGCCATGAGAGATATGGCCGGAAGAAGATTTACCTGGATGGGAGTATGGATGATGTGGGTTGGAACTGCTGTAGGATTCTACTACGCAGTTGTAATGGGATGGACAATTCGTTATTTCTGGATTGCAATTTCAGGTGAAATGAGTAGTGCTACTGATACAACTGAAACTCAAGCACTCTGGGATAATTTTATTTCATCACCTGGTGAAGTAATATTATTTCAACTTTTAGCTGTAAGTTTCTCTGCATTTATCGTTTACAATGGAATTAGTGGAATTGAAAAAGCAAACATGATTTTGATTCCATGCTTAGTTGCGTTTTTAGTTGTTGCAATGATTTATCCTTTCATTTTAAACCCCTCGGGTGCAGCAATGGGATTAAGATTCATGTTCATTCCTCAATGGGATTATTTATTCCAAGGTGAAACATGGATTAGGGCACTAACGCAATCTGCGTGGTCTACATCAGCGGGATTTGGAATGGCAATTACATATGCTGTTGCAATGAGAAAAAAGGAAGATATTGGATTAAATGCATTTCTAACGGGACTAGGAAACAACTCTGTGTCTTTGATTGCTGGAGTTGCAGTTCTAGGAACTGTATTTGCACTATCTGATACTACTGCAGATGGCTTAGAAGCTGTTGAATCTGGATCTTCCGGTTTAACATTTATTCACTTGACCGCTTTGTTCGCTACAATGGGGACTGCGGGATGGATAATCGGCAGTATCTTCTTCTTAGCAATGTCATTTGCTGCATTAACGTCTATGGTTTCCACTTTACAAGCCTGTGTAGTCAACTTTGTAGATATGGGATGGGAAAGAAAAGAGGCCGTTAGATACATCGCTGCAGCCATTGCTGTCGCTGGTATTCCATCTGCAATTAGTATTGAATTTTTAGATAACCAAGATTTTGTTTGGGGAACTGGATTGATTATCTCCGGTTTGATGGTTGCAATAGTAGTAATGAGATTTGGAGTAAGTGACTTTAGAAGAAATTTAATTAATACTCAATATTCAGATATGCATATTGGAAAATGGTGGGAATACATTATAAAATACGTCTTACCAATTGAATTCATTGCTGTATTTGGTTACTTTATATATGAAAAATTAAAAGACGACAGTGCCTCACCGATAGAGGGTATGGGTTTAGGTATGTTTACAATTTTAACAATGATTGTGCAGTGGGCAATTATTTTATCAGTATTTATCTACTTAAATAATAAAATTGCAGATAAGACAAAGAAAGGACCAGTCTCTGATGGTAACTTTGATGATGATGTTCTTGAAGCTGAATCTGTTTAATTATTTAAGAAGTTTAGATTTAGCTGCTGAAAATTCATCATCACTTAACATGCCCTTGTCCTTTAGCTCACCGAGCTTTCGTAACTTTTGCATAAGTATCTCTCTATTATCTTGAACTCCCGTAGTTTCTTTGAGATTACTGCCCCAATTCTGCGCTCTATCAGTTCTCTTCTGGAGACGAGAACCACACTTACCACAGATTCTAAAATTCGCTGGTGATCTAGCATCACACTTTCTACATATTATGTGAAAATCATCAGACATCACTTCTTTTCTATTATACAAATTAGCTTTATCTTCTTCACCTGGTGGAACCTCATTTCGAAAAACAGTTTCATTCTCATTTGTATTAGGAAACCAATCTCTTCTAACAATCGAAAAAGTATCTCCTTCAATAGTATGGTAAAATACATCCATCCTTGTTATTACTGACTCTCTAGAGCTCGATTTGACTTCAAAGTTAAGAAGTATCTCTGAATCAACCTTCAACTCATCAACCATTGTTTTCCCTCTTGTCTCCAAATTATCAAATGAAACATTTATCGAACGCGCTGAACCATTACCCACGTTATGCAATGATACTTCCATTTCACACCAAGAATCTCTCAAAGAAGGAGTTAATTGTGAAACTGAAATCTCAATAAAGGGAAACTTAAATTCATCAAAATTAGGAACTGAGGTCTCACTTGATGACCTTGCTAATGAAGTATCGATTGAATTTCTCTCTCTTTTGACAGATGACTCTGATTTACCTGATCTTTTACGCTTGATTTTCCGAACCTTGCGCTTGGTTCCAAAATCAGTAAAAGAGACTTTATCCGCCATAATTGTGCAAAGAATAGGGCCTTTTATACTTGTCTACTTTTCTTCTTCGACTTCTTCGTAATCTACATCAACGACATTATCATCGTCTTTAGAATCTGAATTTTCGTCTGAATTATCATCTGGTGTTTCATTCTTTGCTCGTTCTTCTTCAGCCTGCTGATATGCCATTTCTGCTACAGCCTGTGAAGCTTGCTGAAATTCTTCAAATGCTTTTTGCATAGGCTCAAGATCATCTTCTTTCATGGCTTCTTTGAGTTTCTCTTTAGATTCTTCAACTGAATTTTTTATATTATCATCCACTTTTTCACCGAGATCTTTGATAGCCTTATCTGTAGCATAAATGAAAGACTCTGCCTGATTTCTAGTTTCAATTACTTCTCTAGTTTGCTTATCTTCATCTGCATATTGTTCAGCTTCTTTGACTTTCTGCTCAATCTCGTCATCACTCAAATTAGATTTAGAAGTTATCTCAATTTTTTGCTCATTATCTGTACCTAAATCTTTTGCTGTAACATTAATGACCCCATTTCGATCAATGTCAAAACTGACTTCAATTTGAGGGACACCTCTTGCAGCAGGCGGAATGCCAACTAACTGAAATCTACCCAATGTATCGTTGTCTGCAGCCATCGTTCTCTCACCTTGTAGAACATGAATTTCTACTCCTGGCTGATTATCTGCTGCTGTTGAGAATATTTTGGACTTATTAGTCGGAATTGTAGTATTTCTATCAATTAAGGACGTCATTACTGAGCCTTCTGTTTCAATTCCAAGTGTCAAAGGCGTTACATCAAGAAGAACTACATCTTTGATGTCTCCAGCAAGAACACCTGCTTGAATTGCTGCACCCATTGCAACACATTGCATTGGATCTACTCCTCTCTCTGCTTTTCTTCCAACAAATTTTTCGAATGCTTCTTGGACTGTTGGCATACGTGTTGGACCACCTACCAGAATAACTTTGTCTACATCTCCTGGTTTCATTTTAGCATCCTTGAATGCTTGTTTTATCGGCTTTCCACATCTAGATATGACAGGTCCGACAATATCTTCTAACTTAGCTCTTGTCAAATCATGCTCAAGATGTTTAGGTCCACTAGAATCTGACCAAATATAAGGTAAATTTATTGTAGATTTTAAAGTATTACTTAATTCAATTTTTGCTTTTTCTCCAGCATCATGTAAACGTTGACGTGCTGCTTGATCATCCCTTAAATCAATACCATTTTCTTCCTTAAATAAATCTGCTAAATAATCCACCAAGGCATCATCCATATCTGTACCTCCTAAATTATTGTCTCCAGAAGTAGAAATTACATCAAAGACTCCATTATCCATTTCCATAATTGTAACATCAAAAGTACCTCCACCAAGATCTAAAACAGCTACAGTATATTCCCCTTCTTTATCCAATCCATAAGCTAGTGCTGCGGCAGTTGGCTCGTTAATTATTCTCTCAACTTTCAATCCTGCAATCTTACCTGCATCAATCGTTGCTTGCCTTTGATTGTCATTAAAATAAGCTGGAACTGTAATTACTGCTTTCTCTATATCTACGCCTAAGTGAGCTTCAGAGTCTGCTTTAATCTTTTGAAGAACCATTGCAGATATCTCTTCTGGAGAGTATTTCTTCTTCTTTATAGTTACTCTATGCTTTGTTCCCATTTTTCGCTTAATATGCATAATTGTATTTTCTGGATTCAATACAGCTTGCCTTTTTGCAGGATCGCCTACAATCCTCTCACCATCTTTGGTAAATGCTACTACTGACGGAAACATTTTACCTCCAAATGTGGAACCTTCTGCTGAAGGTATGATTACAGGTCTACCACCCTCAAGGTACGCAGCCTCTGAGTTTGTGGTACCTAGATCTATGCCAATTATCACTTCTTTTGCCATTCTTTACTCACCATTTTTTTCTTCTTTTTCTTCGTTCTTTTCTTCCTTTTTGGAAACTACTACCTTTGCAGGTCGCAGTAATTCTCCTTCAAGTAAATATCCTGCTTGAATCACATCAACTATTGTGTGCGGTTCAATTTCGTCGTTAATTACAGTAGTCATTGCTTCATGAAAGCGAAAATCAAATTGTTCTCCTACTGGGTTAAATCGTTCAACCTTCATGGAATGCAAAAATGATTCTGTAAATTTATGTATGCCTTTAATTCCGTCCAATGCACTATCCATATCTGGATAATCTGAATTTGACGCTTTGTTAATAATTTCTACGACTTCTAGAAAGCTTAAGACTGCCAATCCCTTACTTTTTAGATTTTGTTGTTCTCTGTCTCTATCAACCCTTTTTTTATAATTGTCTAAGTCTGCCATGGAGCGTGCAAACTTATCTTTCATATCTTCTAATTCTTGCCTTAATGCTGTCAACTCATCTACTGAATCTTCTTCTTTAGCTGAGTCATGATTGACACTATCGGCATTTTCAGTTTTTTCTTCTGAACTCATCAGTTATGAACCTGAGGTTGTTAACCTCTAATTCGAGTAAAAAGTCTCTATATAAAATTTCTTAATCACTTAAGGCCAAATTTCCTACGAACTTCTCCAACTCTTTTCTTATATTCCTTAGGAAGTTGATAGCGAGCTATTTGTTCAATCTCAGTCCAATTTTTTTGAAACTCTCTTTTTGAACTAGTAGAAATTATCTCTTCAAATCTATCCATATAGTGTTTTGTTAACCAAAGATAATAAGTGGAAAAACCAAATATGATCAGGCCAAATATAAATACAAAAATATCATAATCTCCAATGGAATCTAAAATTAAATCTGGAGCTAAGGAAGAACTAGAATACCATTCTCCCATTATTCCTACATAAATCATAAATCCGCTTACTATTGCAAATACAGAACTTACTGCTAGCATATGCTCTTGTAAAAATTTGTCTAGGTCTTTACGCCATTCACTTGCCATAATATATTCTATTAATCTATCTGTATAAAGATTACGCAAACAATAAAACACCTACTTTTATTGAAAGTTTAATGAAAATAGCAAAAAGAATGGACCTTTTGGGGAGTGAAACTGCTTTTGCAGTTTCTGCTGAAGCTGCCAATTTAGCTGCAACTGGTAAAAAAATATTTCCATTCCACTTAGGTGACATTAACTTGTCAACTCCTAATAGTGTCATCAAAGCTGCTAACGTAGCTATTGAAGGTGGCAAAACAGGATATTGTCCTGCACCTGGGATTCCAGAATTAAGAGAAGCCTTAGCTAAGGATGTAGGCAACGCAAGAGGAATACAGTACGGCATTGACAATGTATCTGTACAACCCGGTGGTAAACCTAGCATAGGAAAATATATTGCAGCAATGATGGAAAAAGGTGATTCAGTTTTGTACCCTAATCCCGGATATCCTATCTATGAATCTCAGATCGAATTCTACAAAGGCATTGCAGTTCCGTATGGATACATCAATACCTCTGGGGGATTAGAATTAGATTTTGATGCAATAGAAAAAGGTGTAGAGAACGGTGCAAAACATATTTTCTATAATAATTACAACAATCCTACAGGAGCATCTTCTTCAGACAGTGAAATAGAAAGATTGGCTGAATTAGTAATTAAAAATGATATGTTCCTAATTTCAGACGATGCATATTTCGATACGCTTTATGACGGCGAACCAAAATCAATTGCAAGTTATCCCGGAATGCACGAAAGAACACTAACTATGTACACTTTTTCTAAAAAGTTTGCAATGACCGGATGGAGACTAGGCGCGTCAATCGGACCAAAAAAGATAATTGAACAAATTAACAGATTGAATGTTAACATGGAATCATGTACTACTCATTTTGTTCAGTATGCTGGTTTAGCTGGCCTGAATGCTCCAAAGAAAGAAACACAGGACATTTTAGATACTCTCAAAAAGCGTAGGGATGCTTTGGTACAAATTCTAAATGGAATTGATGGTGTAGACACTCATGTTCCTGAAGCCGGATTTTACGTTTTCCCAAAAATTACTAAATTACTGAATGATACTGGATTTGATAGTGTAGAAGAATTCAGAAAAGTAGTTCTCAAAGATACCGGAGTTAGTTTTTGTGGAAGACATCACTTCGGAAGACCACTGGAAACTGAAAAAGATTTTTACATAAGATTAGCATTCTCAGGAATTCATATGAGTGATTTAGAGGAGGGAATGGAGTTGTTCAAGAAATGGATTGCTTCTAATATTAAATAATGTCAAAAGCAATGTTCGGAGCGGGATGTTTTTGGGGTGTTGAATACAATTTTGCAAAACTTAAAGGCGTTAGGGAAGTGCTTTCTGGCTACAGTGGTGGCAAAACTCCAAACCCTACATATGAGCAAGTATGCAGTAACTCTACTGAACATGCTGAAGTAGTGATGATTGACTATGATGAAACGCAAATAAGCTACGAAGAGTTGTTAGATGCATTTTGGAGGAAGCATGATCCTACTACTCTAAACAGACAGGGACCCGATGTTGGAGATCAATATAGATCCGCTATTTTTTATTTCGATGAAGAACAGCAAACGCTTGCTAGAGAATCATTAAAGAATCTCCAACAAAAATTAGAAAGAAGTATTGTTACTGAAATAACTAAGGCTGATACTTTTTGGAAAGCTGAAGAATACCATCAAAAATACTTTGAAAAGCATAATCTAAGGCATTAGCCTAAAGCTACGTCAAGTACCATCATTATAGTAAAACCAAACATAGCTCCCATTGTGGCTATATCTCCGTTTTTACCTCTATGAGCTTCCGGAATTAATTCTTCGACTACAACAAAAATCATTGCACCTGCTGCAAATGCTAAAGCATATGGAAGAACAGGAGTCATGTAAACAACAACCGCAGCACCTATTACTGCGGAAATAGGTTCAACTAATGCAGATAACTGACCCCACCAAAAACTTTCTCTCTTAGACAAACCTTCTCTTCGAAGAGGAACTGATACTGCAGCACCTTCAGGAAAATTTTGAATTCCTATGCCTATTGCCAAAGCTACTGCAGCTCCAAATCCATCGCCTGTTGCCGCAGCCCCAAAAGCTACACCTACTGCCAAACCTTCTGGTATATTATGTAAAGTTATTGAAGAAATTAACAACATACTTCTATGCCAAGTAGTCTTTACACCCTCAACCTCATCATGAGGTGCACCTGGATGTAAATGAGGAAGGTAGATATCTATCACTCGCATACATACTCCACCTAAAATGAAACCAAAAGCTGCAGGCAAAACCTTTGCAAGGCCTTCACCACCAGTTTGATCTATTGCTGGACCAAGAAGTCCAAAACAACTTGCAGCGATCATTACACCTGCTGCAAAACCAAGCATTCCATCTAAAACTTTTCGATTAATATCTAATAAAAAAACTAAACCTGCTCCAGCTGCAGTCATTCCCCAAGTAAATAAACCGGCTAGTAAAGCTTGAACAATTGGATCTATTTCTTCAAATGTATCTAACATATTTTTTATCTATTTATAGCCTTAGTATTAATTCCTTCGGTTGGCTGCTGGTTTACTAATCTTACACCAAAATAGATTAAAATAAAACTAAAAACTTGAACATAACCCAATTCCTCGTCAATCCAAAACCAACTAGACAAAATACCAAAAATAGGTACAACATTGATGAAACTAGCTGCTTTATTTGCACCAATAGTCTCAACGCCCATCGCAAAAAAAACGTAGCATAATGCAGTTGATAACACTCCTAGATAAGCTATCAGAAACCATTCGTCATTACTCCATAGTCGGTCCCAAGGTGCTTCAGTAATTACAAAGGGAACGAACATAAAACAGCCAAATAGAGAAACCCAAGAGATAGTAGCAAGTGAACTCAATGGATTGTCTTTTACAAGTAGAACATATCTTCTCATAGCTACAACATATATTGCATAGGCAAATGCTCCAAACATTATGTATGCATTACCAACTAGTCTATCTGAAAAATCAATATCTACAGTTGGAGATGCCACAAATATTAGTACAACACCTGTAAAACTTAGAAATATGCCTATTATTCCATTGCGTGTTAAATTATGTGACAATATTAAAACCGATAAAATTGATACTGAAACTGGATTAAAACCAATTATTAGAGAAGCATCTGAAGCTGCTGTTTTCTGCATCCCAAACATGTAGCCAAATTGATAAAGAAAAACCGAAGTAAAGGCTAACAATAGCAAATAATTATAATCTCTTTTCAGAGGCACTACATTACCTTCCTTAAACCATAACCACCCAAACAAAACTGGAATTGCAAATAGATATCTAAAAAACATAACCGAATAAGGATACTCTAGTAAATCTGTAGCAAGCATTCTTCCTACAGGCCACGCTAAACCCCAAAAAAAAGCAACTAAAAACATCAAAACATAAATTAATCTAGAATTATAGCTAGGTGTTTGAGAATTCAATGAAGGTTAATCTCCCTTTGTACCCAGGAAATATTCATTAATTTGGTGGGATCATTCAAAATATCTTCAGCATTTCCAGTATGAACTACTTTACCATTTGATAAAATATATCCTCTATCTGATCTTGCTAAAGACAATCTGGCATTTTGCTCTACAATTAAAACCGTTATGCCTACTTCTCTAAGCGCATCAATTCTTTCTATAATCTGCTGCTGATATAGTGGACTCAAAGCTGCAGTAGGCTCATCCAATAATAAAAAATCTGGCTTATTAATCAATGCTCGACCTATGGCAAGCATCTGTCTTTCCCCACCAGAAAGTGACGCAGCAAGATCGTGCGTTCTATCTCGTAAATCTGGAAACATATCTAAGGCATGTCCTATTCTTTCATTGAGAACGCTTGTTGATAGAGAGTTACCACCCATTTGTAAATTTTCTTCAACCGAAAGAGAAGGGAACACATTATCAACTTGAGGAACGTATGCTATTCCTCTAGTTGCTAATCTATCTGTTCGCCAACCTGAAACATCTTCACCCTTGTGCTTAACAGTACCGCTGTAGTGTGTGGCAATACCAAAAATAATCTTAATTAAAGTAGATTTTCCGCATCCATTAGGACCAATAATTGTCACAAATTCTCCTTCATCAACATGCATGTCAATTCCATGAATAATTCTAACAGGACCATAACCTCCCTCAATTTTTTTAACGTCTAACCATCTTGTCATTATTTTTCCTCCTGCGCTAATTTTTCCCATTCCCAGTCTTCAGAGGAACCTAAATATGCCGAAATAACTTCTTTGCTTCCTTTAACCTCGGAAGGTGTACCAATCATCAATACTTCACCCTCGTTCATAACCACTATCCTATCAACACCTTGTCTAAGTATAAAATCCATATTGTGCTCAATAATTAATACTGATATCCCTGTATCATCAACTAAATTTCTAAGATTAGCAAATATCTTCATGGCTAATGGTCCTGCAACACCTGCTACAGGCTCGTCCAAAAGAAGCAGCTTAGGATCGCCCATCATAGATCTACCTATGTCTACAAGTTTGCTTTGACCACCAGATAATTCGCTAGCAAGATTATTGGCCATGTGGGGAATTTCTAATTGCTCAAGAACCTCATAAGCTCTAGAAAGACGATTAACTTCATTTTCATTTTTCTTTCCTTCCCAAATAGATTTCCAAAGGCTTGGCTTAAACTGGTCTCTTGGTGGGACAAGAAGATTTTCAATAACTGTCATTTCGCGCCAGAGTCTTGTATGTTGAAAAGTTCTAGTCATTCCTATTTTTTGAATCTCATCTGGACGTAAATTTGATATGTCATTATCAAAGAAATTAACTTCACCTGATGTTTGTTCCAACGAACCACTGATACAATTAAATGTTGTTGATTTACCACACCCATTTGGCCCAATAAGACCAATAAATTCTCCCTTATTAACTTCAAATGAGACTTCTTTAACTGCAACAAGACCCCCAAATTCTTTACGTAATCTATCTACTTTGAGAACACTACTCATCTTGCTCAATCTCCTCATCTTGCTCAATCTCCTCATCTTGGGAAGGTTCGTCATAATCTAAAATTGCTGCAATTTCATGACTTCCATGGTCTCCTTCAGTCGCTATAGGTCTTGTTGGCCTATACGGCACTTCGGGTAGAAGGCCCTTTGGATTATACTTCAAAGAGAGCGTAATCAATAAACCAATTAGCATTAATTTAACAAAAGTCATTTGCACTTTAATTCCGCCCAGTATCTCAGGAAAAACCAAATCTATAGATCTCTGATGGAATATAAAATTACAAACAAAGAATATGAACGAAAACCAGAATAGATTTTCTGAAGAATTATATCGCTTAAAGAACAACATAATAATAGATAAAACTAAAAAGTACGAAGCAACTTCAGCTGGCGATTCAACCATCCATACAAATTTCTCATTGATTAATTTTGCAGTATCTCCAAGCGCAAGATCAGGACTACTTTGAGCAGCCACTAAAACGTTGAATAAAAATTCAGTTAAAGTAATAATCATTGCTCCTACCAACATCCCTCTATTATTTCCAGCTCCCCCGATAATAAATGCAGCCCAAACAAGGAAAGTTGATTTTGCAGGAGACATGAAGCTCGGTTGAAATCCAGTTAATTTCCATGCCCAAAAAGCTCCAGCTAATGCTGCAATAGCACCACCTAATGCAAGACTTCTAGCCTTGTGTGTAAAAATGTCATGACCGTGATGCTGAGCCACATCCTCATCTTCCCTAATAGATCTAAGGATTCTACCCCAAGGTGAGTTAAAGAGAATACTCAATACCTTCCAAACTATCAAGGCAGATACTACTGCCATTACTGAAAGCAGGAACATATAGGGTACTGCACGACCTTCCAAGTCTAGTCCTAATGATTCCAAATACTCTGCAGCCTTTCTAGCTGGACTATCTGGTACTAGCTCAGCATTTGAAGCGCATGCCTGAGGAGAATACTCAGTTCCCTGGGAAGAAACTGGTGTTTCATCTCCACATAACCACCACTTCTGGAGTGGTAGTGGATAATTTTGAACACCTACTGCAGAAACATTAGTTCCAGTACGAAGTAAGGGTTCTCCCATTAGTAAAATCCTTACTATCTCTCCTAATGAAATTGTTATTATTGCGAAGTAGTCCGATCTTAAACGTGCTGTAGGATATGCTAGTAACCAGCCAAATATCCCTCCAAATATTATAGCAACTATTACTGCAGGAAATATATTCCAATCATAACCAAAATTGTCACTTGGTGCAGTTAAGACTCCGACAACAATAGCTCCAATGGCGACAAAGAAAATAATTCCAAAATTAATCAATCCAGTCATTCCAGTATGAATGTTTAGTGAAAAAGCTAAGAGTAAAAATATGGATAATGTAACTAAAAAATTTGAAACCTGCAAAAGTTTAGTAAAATCATTAATTGAAGGAAGCCAATATACAATGTACACTAATATCAGCATTAGAAATACAAAAGCAGCCCTGGAACCATTTTCGGATTGTCTACCATGCTCAGCACCCAAAAAATTATAGAAACTTGAGGCGAATTGTCCTAATTTTTTAGAAGCAAGAGAATTGTAATTAACAACAACCTCATTTACTTTATCAACGTACTTGTTATCACTATAATTGAAAGTGAGACTTTTCTTGATTGAAACAATAATATCTGAAACTCGTGAAGTCAAAGTCTCAACAAAGTCCACAAAGTTAGATTTTGGCTTTTGAAGTACATCTACATAATTTCCATTGAAGATTAGATAAGACTCATAAATAGCAAATATCCAAATGAAGAGTGGAACCCATGGCCATAGTATCTCTCCAAAAAACCCTAAAAATTCTATTACGGCTTGTTCTCTTTCGACGACTGAAATCCAATCGTTGTGCATACTTGCGTTAAGGCCTTCCGGAGGAATAATCGATCCTTCACCTGCAAAGGAATTATCTCGAATAAATGAAAGCGATTTCCCTAAAATAAAAGAGCTAGTTGTCAAAACAAGCATAGTAATGCCTCTCGAACTGCGTCCCTGATCTATTTGGTGAGCGCCAGCCCAGCCAAATAAAGTCCCTAATACAGCAGATCTCGTCTTATTTGGCCTTTTCTTGCTTAATGCTCTATTTCTTATTCGCTCTATATTCCATTCTTGATATGCCTTGCCTATTCCTTCAGGCATAATTAGTAAAATAGCAATAATTATTGCATATGGTGTAACTCCAGCCAATGCATAATAATTTGTTCTTTCAAGAGGATTTCCAATACCTGACAGAACAGGTTCTGAAATAGCTCTAACAAATCCAATAATCAAGGATGCGACAATAGCACCTTGAACTGAACCTATAGTACCTAAAACAATAACTGCAAAAGCGGGTAAAAGAAGTGTGAAGGCCGTTTGAGGACTGAATAAAACGGTTAATCCAAAAACTGCTCCACCTAAACCTGAAATACCTGCAGACAAAAAAGCGCTTGTCATCTGAACTCGCTCTACGTTAATTCCACTGCTAGCCGCCAACTCAGGATTATCGGCCACAGCTCTCATTCTACGACCCAATCTAGTATAATTTAGAAGTAATACTAAAAGAAAGACACTGATGAATATAATTATAGGTAAAAATGCATTATCATAAGGGTAATTAGTGGTTCCTGAATCAATTACTGGCCAATTTAAATTGCCAAGATTTAATTTTACAATGTAAGTAGGTATTTCCCAACGCTGCTCTCCAGACATCCAATCCTTATCTGGAATCAAACGCTTTGTGTTAGCACCAAAACGAAGATATACTAGAGAACGCAAAATCATAGCCACACCTAATGAGGCTATCATCATTACATCAGGAGAAGATTTACTATCCCTAAATCCTTTGAAGACTAAACGATCTATAATTATTCCAGCTATTCCTGTCAAAATAAAGGCTCCAACTACAACATATGCAAACAGAGACCATACTAACGTATCGTCAGCTGGTGCTTCACTTATTGGGAATAACCAATCGGTCCACATGAAAGCAATTCCTACATACATTCCCAGCATGAAAAATTCACTCTGAGCAAAATTACCATATCTTTGAACACTATAGGTTAGTGTACAGCCTACTGCAATTGCAAGATATGTTGATGACCAAGTTAATGTTGAAATTCCTATTGTACCTAAGTTAAACGAAAGGTTAGCTACTAAATCTTGACCTAAAAACAAAATATGAAGTGATAATAATACATGTAAAATAAGTAAAATGGGAGATAGAAACATAACAACTGTACGAGTACGTGAAGGAGGAACATTCTCAAATAAAACCTTTACAAAGAAAAAACCAACACAAATCATTTGAAAGGTTTGGATTAGCCAAACGAAATCTGTAGGTAAATTTCCAAACAAAATTAAATCTATAACATTTAGAGTGCCTCTATTGTATAACAGGCCCAAATAAGAATCTAAGAAAAATATAGAACCAAACAAGAATCTACGAACTGAAGTAGAAAGTGAATTCCAAAAATTGATTATGTCAGCTTTTACCATATGAAACATTATTACACATACCTAATCGAAAGCCGACTTAAAAAGATAAATCACTTTAGGAACGTGTGTGACACCACAGTAGGCTTCAGAAGCCTACTGCAGCGCTCTTACGTTTTCCAAACTAGGTTTGGATTTTCTCTATGCTGCTGTTTCGATTCCGTTCTCTGCGGTCCAGAACTTACTGCAAGTATATGTTCCTGCTGTATCGTCTCCACCGTAAGTACAGTAATCGTACCCGTTACCACCAATATCCCCGTTAGCGAGGAAGTTGATTATACCGGAAGATCCTTCATAGTTTGTTCCAACAGATTCGATACCTTCGACTATTGTTCCATCAGTCATTGCTGCCTTTCCAATAATCATTGTTGCATCGTAAGCTGTCAAAACATAAGTTTTGATACTACCTACTATTGATGCATTTTCATCGTATCTAGCTTCGAAATCTCCAAAGCTTGTACCTGCACGTGGTGCTGATACTGTGAAATCTACTGCTGTTGCATTGTCAGTCAATTTCTCGAAAAGACCAATACCTGCTGGCCCATCGCCACCGAAAACGTGTCCTTCAAATCCAGCTTGCTCTAATGCTTCCAAAATTCCTGCTCCATCTGTAATGTAAGAGGAAAGGTATACTGCATTACAATCTGATGCATCAGTAATATTTGCAACCATTGCATCAAAGTTGGTTGTGGTTTCTTCATATCCTTGCATTCCTGCTGAACATAAGTTACCATCTACTTCCCAAGCGTTCTTGATAGAATCAGCTAAACCTGATCCGTAATCGTTAGTCATGTGTAGTATTGCTAAACTTTCGTTAGTTACACCTGCATCTGCCATCATAGCTGCTCCTGCTGGACCCTGGATAGCGTCACTTGGAACTGTACGATAGAAATGTGGGTATACTGCTTCGTCACTTAGACCTGGGTTTGTACTAGCGTAGGAAATCATTGGAATTCCTGCTGCTGACAAAATAGCGTTAGCACCCATGGAAGCTCCGGAACAAGCTGCACCGACTACTGCAACCACACCAGAATCAACTAGTGTTTGTGCGGCAGGCCCTGCTACCTCTCCACTACATCCTGAATCTAATTCTATAGCTTCGAATACTGTGTTCTCACTTGCAAAGTGAGCATTTAGGTCAATTATTGCTTGATCTACACCCCATTTAAAACCGGCTGCGTCAGGCTCTAGTGGACCTGTGATTGGGTTCAAGAAACCAATCTTGATTATGGTACTGGCTACCGTTTCATTCGAAGCTGTTTCATTCGAAGCTGTTTCGTTTCCAGACCCATCATCTGTTGTTGTTCCAGACCCATCGTCTGTTGTTGTTGTTGTCGTTGTATCGTCATCATCATCCTCATCGACACAGCCAGTGAAAGCACCGACAACGAAGAGCATGGCAAAAACGAAAACTTGTAGTTTGTTTGTGTTCATGTCAATTTACACCGACAGTTTGTAGGAATCCGACTATTAAAAGCTAATTGATACAACAATTGCCGAAGAAAAAGCTTCATCCTTGTTCGAAAACAATATGAAATACCTATTAATATCCATTCGAATACTCATAAATTAGTAACTTATCAAACCAAAGTTATGAAAACGAATTATGAGACCCATCTTACTCAAGACCTTAAAAATATTGGCATTGCAGGGAGGCACTAGACACTCTGTGCATATTTCTTCAACAGAGTTAGCCAAAAAATTAGATATCAGTCAGCAATCAGCTTCAAGACACATAATAAATCTTGAAAAAAAAGATTTTATTAAAAAAAAATACGCTCAAGGTGGGCAAATAGTTAACATAAATGATAAAGGCCTTGCAATATTGAGAAAAGAATTTACTGAATATGGGTTAATCTTTGGAACTGAAAAAAATGTTGAAATGATTGGAACCTTGGAAACTGGACTAGGCGAAGGCGGTTATTACATATCTAAAGAAGGATACATGAAACAATTCGATCAAAAGTTGAACTGGAAACCCTTCAAAGGAACTTTTAATCTAAGACTAAGTGATGATGAAGTACCTAAAATTGAAGCAATGAAAGCTGCTGAAGGGATCCGAATCGAGGGCTTTGAGGAGGAAGGCAGAACATTTGGAAAGGCCTGGATCTTTAAATGTACTTTAGAAACCGAAGAAAAGGAAATCATCAAGAACTGTGCAATTATCTCACCTAAACGTACTCATTACAAAAGAGTTGTAGAAATCATATCTCCTGTCTTTCTCAGAGAAGAATTGGATGTTAAAGATGGTGCTGAGTTTAAAATAAATGTAGATTTGGGAGATTCTTAAATATGGTGGGAGCTTAAAGGATAAAATACAATGACGCCTTTTCACGATTATTTTGGAGTTAGCTGGTATGTTTATTTGCTAATTTGGTCACTAATTGCAATTGGAGCTCATGTTTACCAGGTTGGGTTCATTGTCAAATTAATTAGGCTAGGAAAAGATGATGACCGATTTAATTCTTGGAACCAAAGGATGAAAGAATTTTTAACCGATTGGTTAGGTCAAAGAAAGGTAGTTGAAGATAAATTAGCAGGATATGCCCATGCACTAATCTTCTGGGGATTTCTTATGCTCGTCAGTGATGTGATTGATTTAGGAACTGGTGGCTTATTTGCTGAATTCCTTGGGATGATTTTTCTAGAGAACATATGGAACTTGATAGTCGATTTGGGTTATCTTATGGCTGGAATTGGAATTCTTGTTTCATTGTATCGTAGATTAATTGTAAGACCTGAAAAATTAAAGAACTCCAGTATAGAGGGCGTTCTAATTCTTTTCGCAATTTTAGGCATTGTAATAACTGCATTCATAGTTGAGGCAGGTTATATGTTAGGTGATAACATACATTACAATAACTGGGAACCAATAGGTGTAATATTTGCTAAACTAATGCAAAATATTGACTCAGGTACACTACAAACAATTGTAGATGTAAGTTACTGGTTACACATGATATTAATTGGTGCATTTTTAATTGAAATTCCACAAACAAAACATTCACACTTAATTGGAACTATACCAAATGTTATGTTCCAGGATCATGAAAAAATGGGAACTATGCTTCCTTTGCAGGTGGATGATGATGATGTAGCAGTTAAAACTGATGATTTAGATTTTGAAAACATAACATTAGGCGTTAATAAATTTGAAGATTTTACTTGGAGACAACTGTCTGATGGGTGGGCATGTACTGCATGTGCAAGATGCCAAGACGTTTGTCCAGCATATAATAGCGGCAAAGAATTGAATCCCATGCAAATTATAATGGATGTTAAAAATTATGGGAAAGAACATGGAAACTTACTCTTAGCCGGAGAAGCGCCCGATGAAACAATAGTTGACAGATTCAGCCCTGAAGCTATTTGGGCATGTACTACTTGTTATGCATGTGTAAGCGCTTGTCCCGTACATATTGAGCATGTTCCTAAATTAACTGACACTAGACGTCACTTAGTAATGGAAGCTTCAGTGTTTCCTGAAGAATTGCAAAATCTGTTTAACAACCTAGAAAGAAATTCAAATCCTTGGGGGCTTGGTGCACACACAAGAGCTGATTGGGCTGAAGGATTAGACTTGAAAATTGGTGAGCCTGCTGAATATTTGTTTTATGTGGGATGCGCAGGTTCTTTCGATGAAAGAAATAAAAATGTTTCAAGAGCCACTGCAAAATTACTACAAGAAGCTGGCGTAGATTTCTCAATTATGGGTGAAATGGAGATGTGTAATGGTGATCCTGCAAGAAGGGCAGGTAATGAATTCCTCTTTCAAATGATGGCAGAAATGAATGTTGATAATATGAATTCATTAGGGACTCTAAAAGTCATTACAGCATGCCCACATTGTTTTCATACTATTGGCAAAGAATATGAAAAATACGGTGGTAAATACGAAGTATACCATCATTCACAAATACTCAATGAATTGAAACAAAAAGAAAAGCTAAAAATAAAAGATTATGGAGATAAAGTCACATTCCATGATCCGTGCTATCTTGGAAGAATAGGCGGAGAAACTGAAGCTCCAAGAGAAGCCATAGGAGGTGACCTCATCGAGATGGAACGTTCTAGAGAAAAGTCCTTTTGTTGTGGAGGTGGCGGCGCCCGTATTTGGATGGAAGAAGATGCTGATAAAAGAGTCAATGAAATAAGGGCAAAGGAAGCTGTAAATACCGGTGCAGACTGCGTTGCAGTAGGCTGTCCTTTCTGTATGACTATGATGAGTGACGGCTTGAAAACATTAGGAGAGGAACAGAAAACTGTGAAAGACATATCCGAAATAATGTTAGAAAATCTAGAGGCATAAAATGAACATAGCTGTATTAATCAAAATGGTACCAGATACCGAATCAAAGCTTGAAGTAAATGATGGAACACTTAGTGACCAGAATTTCAAATATATGGTAAACCCATACGATGAATTTGCAGTTGAACAAGCTGTACAATTTAAGGAATCAGAGGGTGGGAAAGTTACACTGTTAAGCCTATTTTCTGAAGACAATAGTATAGACACAGATTTGAGAAAGATGTTGGCAATTGGTGCAGACGAAATTATTGTTCTAAGGCAAAACGGTTACCGAGGAGATAAACCTCTTGCGAACGCTAAGATTTTATCTGACGCAATTAAAGAACTTGAAATTGACCTGGTTTTATGTGGTATTCAAGGTATTGATTACTACCAAGCTGCAACAGGAACTATGGTTGCTCAAATGCTAGGTATGCCAAATATTTCAGGAGTTACTAGCCTAGAATACAACTCTGGAACTTTAAAGGCTAAAAGACAAATTGAAGGCGGATTACAAACTATTGAAACTTCAACTCCTGCATTGGTTACTTGTCAAAAAGATATGACTAAAGTTAGATTTCCAGCTCTAAAGGATATAATGATGTCGAAGAGAAAGCCATTTGAGAATAAGAATGTAGATTCTATAGATAGTAATGATGTGATTACCTCTGAATCAAGTTTACCTCCTGCCAGAGATGGTGGGGAGATTATTGAGGGCGAAACAGTTGAGGAAAAAGTTGACAAATTAATTGAAAAACTAAAAATGGAGGCTAAAGTAATATGAGCAACGTATTAATCATCGGAGAAGTCGATGGTACTGACATAAAAAATATTTCACAACAAGTTGCTGCAGTAGCTGCAGGAATGGGGGAAGTAACTGGACTCGTTATAGGAAGTGGAATATCTGAAGCTGGAATGAAATTGGCAGCTGGGCAAAATAATAATGGCTGATGATGCCAGTTTAGAGAGTTATGATCCTTCCAAATATGCTTCTATCGCTAGCCATATCGTTAGAGAAAATGATATTCAGACTATACTTTTAGGTGCTACATCTATGGGTAAAGACTTAGGCCCAAGATTAGCTGCTGAATTAAATTGTGGATACTTAGGTGACTGCTTGGAAGCAAGTAGTGAAGGTTTTGTAAGACCTAATTTTGCTGGAAAAGTACTTGCAAAATCAAATCCAACTGGAACTGTTGTAGCTACCATTAGAAACAATGCATATCCTGCTGGAGAAGCTTGGTCTGGTAGTGTCGAGAATTACTCTGGAGAAATTGCTGAATCCACACTAAACACAACAGGTGTCGAAAATGTAGGATCTGGTACTGTAGAACTAACTGAAGCTGGAATAGTTGTAAGTGGTGGAAGAGGTCTTGAGAATGCTGAAAATTATGATTCGATGATTAGGCCATTAGCTGAAAGCATGGGTGCTGCTGCAGGAGCTAGTAGAGCAATTGTAGATGCAGGGTGGGTTTCACACTCACACCAAGTCGGACAAACTGGAAAAACTGTTGCTCCCGAGTTATATCTTGCAATAGGTATATCTGGTGCAATTCAGCACTTAGGTGGAATGAGTGGCTCGAAATGTATAGCTGCAATAAACAAGGATCCAGATGCACCAATTTTCAAAGTATCAGACTATGGAATTGTTGGAGACTTATTCGAAATATTACCTGTATTAAAATCAAAATTTTAATTTAAGATACATAATATTATAAGGAACATTAGGATAGGTATAAAGTGTCTAAAGAAGCTGAAGAAATTAAAAAATTACAACAAACTATTGATGAACTACAGACTGAACTTAAATTCTTGCAAGAAACTGTTGGCGTACTAGTTGGAGCTATGATGGAAGAAGGTGAATCTGAAGATTTTTTCGGAAACACTGAAGCTGGAAATCCTTCTTTCAGGCTCAATATGGGAATGTAGAATTTTACCTTAAACTCTAAATAGAAACGGCTACGGTAGATTTTCGTGCTCGCGTGGTGTAGCCTGGCCTATCATCTCAGCCTGTCGAGCTGAGGACTCGGGTTCAAATCCCGGCGCGGGCGCCATTATGCTAGACCAAACAATTTAATGATGCCTACTTCTGTGGATATAGGCTAATTATGAGGGGACAAAAATATCAGGCATTGATTGTTGTTATTTTATTACTTACAGCGCTCCCTTATTCTCCATTTTTATCACGAGCATCTAGTATCGAAAAAGACCCCCTAGCCGAGAAAGATATTGACGGTGACGGAATACCTGATCCACCCATGAGAGATAGTGATGGTGATGGATTATCTGATGATTACGAAATTGCATTAGGATTCGATCCTAATGATTTTGATATGGATGATGATGGAATTTCCGATTTAATGGAACAACAAATGTGGGATGATTTGAAAAATTTGGATGAAATCCCAGCTAGTATGGAAGATTTGTATGATTGTGAGGGTGATTTAGACGGTGATGGAATTACAAATTGTATGGATCCTGATGCCGATGGTGACGGATTATCAGATCAAGAAGAAATGATGGACTCCGATGGAGATGGTATTCCTGATATGTATGAAAATATGATTGATCATCTTGATCCAAATAATCCTGATAGTGATGGCGATGGAATACCTGATATGGACGATCAAGATCCACCACTACCTGAATGGGCTGAGGATATGGCAAATAAAAACGACTGGACACCTCAAACAGATTCTAATGGTGCGGCCGGTTTGGAAGGATTTTATCCTCTTGCCATGCTCGCTGCTGTTAAGTTTACAGTAACATGCGATACTTGTGAAGATCCTACCTCAAATCCTCAATATTGGAGAACTGTTGCAAAAACTATTTATGATAATGGATATGACGAAGATACAGATACATATAATAGGATACAATGGTGTCCAGCCCCTGGTTGCGAGCAGTATGATATTGATACTGGAGTGAATGATAATCCAGGTTACTGGTCAACAGGTTCAAACTCTTATAGTTACGATTATTTGGTTACTCATCCAGATGTGACCAGTGAAGAACATGAATATACTATGACTTGGATTATGCCTGTTCAAGGATACTTATCAACATCACTGTATACAAATAATGTTTTCATAGCAAATAGTGTTACTATGGATAGTTCTTTTAATCTAAAAGTTGACGGTTATGCTCAGTCGTATAAGTTTACTATGACTGAATATAATATTCCTGAAAACATTAAGCAAGCTGCGAACGCTCCAAATGATTACCCTTCAGAATTTACTGAAGTTCCACAATTCCCTGTCAGAGAAGGACCTAATAATGATGTTTATGATTTAGCAGCTTCCATTACTGCAGGAAGAGAAACTGACTACCAAAAAGCTGAGGCTATCATGTATTATCTAAGAAGTAATTATTATTACAATATTAATGGTACTTTAACTCCAGATGGTGATGACTTTGTCGATTATTTCTTATTCGGAAATGATGATACTGATGGTAAATGCACAAATTTTGCATCTGCTTTTACTATCTTAGCAAGAATAAGTGGAATCCCTACAAGATACGTGGAAGGAAATGGCCCAGGCGAAGTAATTACTCCCCAAGCATGGCAAGACAGCGGATATGACGAGAGTACTGGATATCAAATACAAGAAAATACGCGAATTATTACAATGCTAAATGGACATGCATACGCGGAAGTGTTATTCGATGAAATAGGTTGGCTTACTTTTGAACCTACGTCCTCAACTACTTGCCCTACGTGTGATGCTAACGGAGGTACCACCACTGGCGATGATAATTCCGTAGTTGGAAATGGAACTCAGCCTGGAACTGATTATGTAATGAGCGATACTGATGAAGATGGATTAAGTGATGAATATGAAATTGGAATCGGAACTGACCCTAATAATCCAGACAGTGATTTTGACACCTTGCCAGATGGAGCTGAGACAAATACTGGCATTTACGTAAATACAGAAAACACCGGAACCGACCCTTTGTCTAAAGATACAGATGAGGATGGATTAGAAGACGATGATGAAATTTTGTGTAGGCTCTACTCTAATTTCGGGAAGTTTTGTTCACATCCCTTAGATTCTGACTCTGACAATGATGGAATAAGCGATGGAGATGAGCTCGACTACGGAACGAATCCAATTCATCATGATAGTGACAACGACGGACTTACAGACGGACTAGAACTAGGAGTCACCGGCGATATATTTGAAAATGAATTTAACTCTAATTCGTGTGCTACTAAAGATCCTAGCAGTATACTAACTGGATGTACTGAAACTTGGCAACAAGACGAAGATCCTAACTCGACAACTGATCCACTTGATGTGGACTCTGATGGAGATGGAATAGAGGATGGAATTGAAGATTTAAACCATAACGGAAGGCTAGACTTAAATTCAGAAGAAGAACCTTGCAGTGGGGAAACGGACCCTAGTCAAGAAGATACTGACGAAGGTGGGCGTAATGATTTACAAGAATGTGAGAATGATTCTACAAATCCTCTAGATCCTGATGACGATATTAACGATGTAGATGGGGATGGCATTTTTGACCACTTAGAAGAAGCAAATTGCATATATGGAATTGCCGAAAATCAATGTACTGACCCCCACATTAGAGGATACTGATGGGGATGGTGTGAATGATTACGATGAAATTTTTACCTGTATTTACGGTAAAAAATAGTGATCAATGTACAGACCCCACATTAGAGGATACTGATGGAGATACAATACTAGACAATGACGAAATTACCAATTGTATCTATGGTGAAAACAATGATGAATGTACAGATCCAACTCTAATTGATACCGATGAAGGAGGAGCTAACGATGCTTTGGAACTTTTTGGAGATTTTACAGATCCACTGAATAAAACTGATGATATACAACAAGCAGATCGAGATGATGATGACGATGGATTGAAAAATATAGAAGAAGATAAAAATGGAAATGGAATTTTTGAGCCTGAACTTGGAGAAACTGATTCACAAGATAACGATACTGATGGAGATGGTCTAAAGGATGGAGATGAAATACTTCGAAATACAGACCCATTGAACACTGACTCCGATGGTGATGATTTGACGGACGGTGAGGAGATTTATAACACAACTTGGGGGTCTACAAATGCAACAAATGCAGATACTGATAATGATGGATTAAATGATGGTGAGGAAGTTTTAGGATACGGAACTGATCCAAACGTAAAGGACTC
>JBJLCA010000028.1:0-34305 GCA_045567915.1 Candidatus Poseidoniales archaeon
GAAAAATCCCATGACCAATCAAAGGAATCATTACCTACAAAATTATACAATTTAGCTGAGTTGACAATGCCATTTTGCCCCATTATTTCTATTAAATTGTCTGCATGAAAAGTATCATTTACTTCAAAGCCAAAATAATCTGAAGTATTCGTGTCTAAGAAAATATAAATGGTATCTTCACCATTCTTCTCAGGTAAATTTGATGGTCCTGAAATTGGAGTTACTGTATTTAATCCACTACCTGGAACATAAGAATCAACCGGCATTTGCTTTGCATGCTTCATTGGAACAATAGAACCACCCAACATTTCGCCGTAAACTTTAAGATAGAAAAAAGAATTTATACCATCAGAGATTCCTTTATAATTTTCGATATCAACGTTAGGATTTTCAGTAATTAATGGTGAATTCTGATACTCATTCCAGTCATTATCTGGATATTTTTCTACAAAATTCCAATCATCAAAATAACCATCGATAATCAGATTGCTCGTAGAAGAAGGAACTTCTGGGCCCCTTTGCAATGCGTTAATTGCATCTTTAATAACAATATCATCCGTATTAATACCTAATATTATTTCACTAATATCTGTATCTGCTTTTCCATCTGAGGTTTGCCAAGCTATTCTTTTGGGACTTGATTGGGTTGAAGAGATATCAAATAAAGGAACCCTACATTCAGTATGCTTTGACTTTGCTGCAGTCTCAACATTACTAATCGGAAAGAAAGAATTCCAATCATTCTTGTCTCGAGAGTCATCAAAACTGTAAAGGACTGAACTCATAATTGTTACGTTTGTGCTGGTTGGACTCTTCTGACCAAACACTTCAACCATGTAATCTGCCCCCATTCCAGGAACAAAATACCCCGTTTCTGAAGATTCATCTGTATCTATAAAAATTCTAAGAGTATGTCCATCGGGTGAGAAAAAAAGAGGCTCTTTAGTAACTGTGAGAATAGACAAATACAACTCATCCTCGAAGGTAGCTACTGCTTCTAAATCAATATTTGAATTTGACGATTCCGTCACTAGTTGCTCAGTATCAATATTAGCCCAGTCACCAGCATTACCATCAATCTTAATCTCATCCCTATTAGATGAATTATCATTTAGGTAATAGATACAACCCCCTCCTAGCAATAGTGCAACTAAAATAACTACAACTGATGTACGTACAGGCTTTCTTTTACGAGATTCTAGTTCGATCTTGGAATAGCCTCCCACTCCTTTACCATCTTTTAATCCATTGCCATTTGTTAGACCGTTACCGTTTGTCAGACCGTTACCATTTGTCAGACCGTTACCATTTGTCAAACCGTTACCGTTTGTCAGACCGTTACCATCTTTCAAACCATTATCTTCCATAAACTCAGTTTAATACGAAGGGCAGTATAAATCTCTATTCGGAGAAATACTTATTTGATATGCTTGCTATAGTAAGATAGTGAAGTACGTTTTAACGATTGTAGCACTTGCATTTTTGGTCTTTTCTGCCCAACCTAGTGAAGCTGTTGAAGCATTGCACACGTACGATTCAATGAAAGAAGACACTCAAGAGCTAGCTAGTCAATATCCTGATATTGCAATATATTCAGAACACGGGATTAGTACTGGATTGGATTTGGAAATATTTTCGGTTGATGTTGCTCTAAATATTACAGAACTTTCTGATGAAGAATTACACGCGTTACCAACTATGTATGTTGATGGTACGCACCATGGAAACGAGGGAATGTCTGCTGAAGCATCCTTCCTTTTCCTACAGGATCTCCTTCAAAGATCTGCAGCCGACCCTTCTTACTTAGAGGGTAAAAGATTGGTCGTTACTCCATCTGTTAATCCTGATGGATATGTTTTAGACTGTCGAAGTAATTGGAATGGTGTCGATCTAAATCGAAATTATCCCTACATGTGGGGAATGTATGGAACAAGTGATACTCCCAACTTTTGCCCAGTATCTGGAACATACAAGGGAGCCAGTGAAGGAAGTGAAATTGAAACTCAAGTAAATATGGAATTTATGCGAAATATGAATTTATATGTTTACTTTTCAGCACATACTGGCTCAAATGATATTGTTTTACCTTGGAAAATCACGGGTGAATTTGCAGTACCAATTGCAGACTGGGAATTGTATGAATATTTCTTAAATGAATCAGCAAATGTATCTGGCCTTACCTACAGAGACCCTGGAGGCGCTGGTGAATCTATTGCATGGGGATATGGTGCTAGAGCAGCTCTAAGCCTCATAGTCGAAGTCGACGACATGCAATGGTCCCCATTAGTGTCTACGACTATTCGGGGTGCTTTGAGTAATGAATTACTTATGTATGATTTAGCATGGGAAAACTTAGAACTAGTAGGAGGCCATTTGCAAATAATAGATGAGACTTACAATTCAGTCACATTACAAAATATTGGCTGGGGGGCAGCTTACAACGTGACTACTGGAAATGAAATAATTGAAAAGGTTGAAAGAAATCAAATAATTACAATATCTAAAAATTCTAACTTTTTACAATACAATAGACTGATACATGAAGGCGAAGAAGCTGATTTAACTCTAATTAGCATGAATCTAACTTCAATGTCAAATCCAGATAGCGGAACTACTCCATCTATTGGTTTTATTTCGGCTAGTCTAAGCTTACTAGCCATAGCAAATTTAAGGAAGAGAAAATGACTATAAGAATTGAAGATAACGAAAACATAAGAACTATTACTTTAAACAGACCTGAGAAATTAAACTCGATAAATTTGAAAATGGCTACTGAATTAAATCAGGCGGTAAACAATGCAGCTAATGACAAGGCAGTTCAATGCTTGATAATTACTGGTGAAGGAAGAGCTTTTTCTTCGGGTGGAGATGTTAACGAGATGGGGGATCACCTACCAAAAGCTGGAGATTTATTTTACAAGTTAACTGAACAAATACATTCTATATTTTCTACAATCTTAAGAACAGAAAAACCTGTCATTAATTCACTAAATGGAGTTGTAGCTGGTGGATCTTTAGGTTTTGCTTTAGCTGGTGATTATCGTATTGCTTCTGAATCTGCTCTGATATTAAGTGCTCATTTCAAAAGAGGTTTTGTACCTGCAGGAGGTGCAACATACATTCTTCCTAGACTAATAGGACTTGGAAGAACTCAAGCTCTTTTCTTCGGAGGTAAAACTCTAAACTCTGAAGAAATGCTTGAATGGGGATTAGTACATGAAGTTGTGAGCGATGATGAACTCAAACAAAGAACTATGGAAATGGCGAAAGAAATTGCAGCAGGACCAAGGACTGCTCTAGCAGAAACAAAGAAACTTCTCCTTGATTCAGATAGCTTGTCTTTAGATGAAGAACTCAGAAGAGAGCGTGAAAAGAACCGAGACAGCGGAAACAGTGGAGATGCTATAGAAGGAATCAAAGCATTTTTGGAAAAAAGAGATCCTAAATTCGAATAATATGAAAATTTCTGATACTGAACTAAAATAAATAACTAGACTAGATGGCGGGCTCGGGGGGATTTGAACCCCCGGATCTGGGTTCGAAGCCCAGCATGTTTCCAAGCTACATCACGAGCCCTGAATAATTTCTAGTTGCTTGGGGTTGCACTTATGCTTAACGGTATTATCTTTAAATTAATCGCTAAAATAAATTATTAATTTAATTCTTCAAGTAAAGCAGACACATTAGATATTTCTATAATTACCAACATTTTCCTTTGACTTTTGCTGTGTAAACGTATATTTTCAGCCATAGCCTTAACTCGTTCTATTTCCAAGTTGGCAAATCCTGAAAGTTCTCTAATTGAAGATTCCATATTCAAGGCGATCTCCTCTGGTGTTTGACCTTCGATTCCAGATTTAGTCATAGATTTTTCTAATCTCCCTCGTTTGAATAGCTGCCATGTAGAAATATTTTTAGTATATGCTTCAGTAAACGAGACTTCATCCATATCAATTCCAATTACATCTATATCTTTTGAATCTGAGACTTTAATTGCTGCACTGAACGAAGGTGGAGGTAATTTTACACCATTATCTCCTACTATCTTGCGTAAACTTAAACCATAAATCTCATCCCAGCCAGACATATCGTAAGGCTCACCGTCCCATTCCCTAGTGCCGTTGACTTCCTCTGGACCCATACCTAGTGCAACTAAATCAGGATTGAAAGAATCTATTTCGTTTTCAACAATCTTTGCTTCTGAAACTAAACCTTTTACTGTTGACAAGATCCGAATTTCAGTATTTCCCAAAGTAATGGTTTGTGGATTCATTAAAAATCTAAATAAAGAGGGTACTAAAAACTCAAAGGTTTACAAAAATGACTTTGAAAACAAGGTTTACACAATACATCTGAACAGCCTTTACAATTATTTGTCGCTAAATTTCCACACTTTTTGCAATTACCTGCAATCACTCAGTTCCTTCCCAACGTGAGAAAATATCTGAATCATAACCAAGTAAATCAAGAACTCTACCAACTATGAAATTTATATTATCGTCAAGTGTTTTAGGCTTATTGTAAAATGCTGGGGAAGCGGGAACCATTAACGCTCCTGCTTTTGATAATTTTAACATATTTTCAATATAGATTGTGTTAAGCGGAGTTTCTCTAGGAACTAAAATTAAAGGCCTATTTTCTTTTAACATTACAAGTGCCGATCTTGTTACTAAATTATCTGAAATTCCTGCGGCCAACTTACCTAAGGTAGTGCCTGAACATGGAATTACTACCATTGCCTTGGCTTTGAAAGAACCTGACGAAATACTGGCTGCTAAATTTTTACTATCATGAACAACATCTGCTAGAGCAAGAACTTCCTTCCAACTTCTCCCATCTCCTTCATGTTTGTTAACCAACGAGGCCGAGGCACTACAAGTCAAATGAATCTCAACATCAAACTCTTTTAAAATTTCCAAAAGGCGTATTCCGTACGGAATTCCTGAAGCTCCAGTAATACCTACTACTACGCGTTCCATACACTAATGCAAACTTCGGAGTCTTATAACTTTTGTTGTAAGAAACTAAGTAGTACCTTCACGCCAAGCCTTTGTTTCAGCAGTTTCATTAGCCCAACCTGATTTTGATTGCCATGGAAGGGCTTCTTCAAATTTAGAACCTTGACCATTCAAATCTGGCATTTTACCAGTTTTAGCAAACTCATATAGAGCAGCTACAACGACTACTTCTGCAGTATTGGACCATAAAATCAAACCTCCAATTAACAATACCCCCACAATTATTCCTGCTTCTGGAGATATCATATAAATTAAAAAACTTATACCTAGTGAAATTACAATGCCAATCACCGTAATGAGACCAATTCCTAAACCACTTGTTACATTTTCACCCCAAGTCTTTCCAAATAAAGCTCGACCATCCCTCAAACCTTCTCTCACTCCTTTCTTTTCAAGGACAATCATTGGAATAATAAAGAATGTGTACATCCACCATGCTACTTCAACAAGGAATAACATAATCATAGCTATCACTTTCATAGCTGGATGTCCTTTAGAATTATTTTGTACCGAATCTCTTGCAATTCTTAGAAGAAGACCTACTGTTCCGGCGATAATGCCCCATAAAATTATTACATGAATTCTACTCAAAGCAGCTCGAATACCAGTCATAATTGTCGGATCTCCGCCTGTTAATCTTTCATGTGCACTAGCAATTATAGCCGTATTCCAAAAAATGACGACGATACTGCCAATCATATAGGTCACGAAAATCCAAGCCATGTACGCCTCGGTCATTTCGCCACCAATCGGTTCACCAGTTTGAGTATCTATCTTCTCATCAGTAAAAGCCCAGTGACTTTCGCCAGTTTGATCTGCTTCATATGCAGGATATGATGCTGCACCAATAGTAGCAAAGACCATTAAAGCTGATAAAAACGTATAAAGTAAAAGTTCAGGATCTGCCTTAACTACTGAAAAACTAAGCTTGCTAAGTGTCCAACCACGACCTATTGTATCGAAAAAACCCACAATGTTTCAAGGAACACCTCAATATAATGATTTTTCAAAAAAAGCTTTCGACAGATAAGCGTATAAGTACGCATATTTTTATCCTAATATGAGTGACTCTTTCACAGCACCCGGTAAAATTATCTTATTCGGAGAGCATGCTGTGGTTTATGGTAAACCTGCAATTGCAATTCCAGTAAGTGGAATGCGAGCTAGTGCTTGGAGCGAACCTGGTGAGGGAAAGTTAACAATTAACGCACTTGACCTAAATGAAAAGATTGACCTGAAAAATAAAACTAGCCAATTTAGTGTACTTGCTCAGGCTTTATTATCTCGAACTAAGCAAAATGAGCCAAATCTAACTATCAATCTGACCTCAAAATTACCACAAGGTTCAGGAATGGGAAGTAGTGCAGCCACATCTACTGCAGTCTGTAAAGCATTATCTAATTACTTGGGTGTAGATTTAGAAAAAAATCAAATTTCTGAACTTGTATTTGATGCTGAAAAAATAGTACATGGAACTCCAAGCGGCATTGATAACACAGTAGTTGCATATGAATCTCCAGTATACTTCGTTAAAGGAAAAGAACCTTTAACTTTCGATTCAGGACGTACTTTTTACCTAGTAATAGGTGACACTGGAATTGAATCTTCTACTAAAGAAACTGTAGGTAATGTACGAAGTTTATGGGAAAAAGAACCTAACCTAATGAATGGTTATTTTGATGAAATAGCAAACGTTACTGAAGGCGGAAAACAAGCTATTGAGAATGGAGACAAAGAAGCCGTAGGTGAACTAATGAATAAGAACCATGAATTGTTGAATAAGATTGGCGTAGGGCACCAAGAATTAGAAAAATTAGTAGACATAACTCTAGAAGCTGGAGCACTAGGCGCAAAATTGACCGGCGGAGGGGGAGGAGGAAACATGGTTGCACTAGCAAAAAACGCTGAAGAACAAAAAGAAATATGCGAAAAGATAACAGAAGCCGGATATAGGGCTTACCAGACTACATTTGGTGAGGATTAATGAATCTAAAGGAATTTGTTGATTTACTGGAGAAAAATGGAAAGCTCAAAAGAGTGACTAAAGAAGTTGATCCAGTATATGAAGTTGCAGCCTTAATGGAAGATGCTGGGGATACTCCCTTATACTTAGAAAATGTAAAAGGAAGCGTATTGCCTTGTATCACTAATATTTGCTCTAGCAGGGATCTGGTTGCATTAGCTCTCGAATGTGAACCTAATGAAATTATATCAAAAATTTCTGGTGCGATTAACAACTTGAGTGAACCTAAAACTGTTGAAACTAGTAGTTACAAAGAGATTGAAGCTTCACTAGACCTCTTGCCAATTTTAACTCACCAAACGACTGACGGTGGACCGTACATCGCTTCAGCAATGGCTGTGGCACACGATGAAGAGCACGGAAGAAACATTTCATTTCACAGAGCCATGAAAATTGATAGTAATCATATGGTTATGAGAATTTTAGATAGGCATCTAAAAGAATACATGGACAGAGGGTTGAAGGAATTCGCCTACTGTAATGGAGTTTCCGTTCCTGTTTTACTTGGATCTGCAACCTCATTCGAAATAGAACATGACGAAATGGCTGTTGCAAACGCACTTGCTGATTCACCAGTAATTGAAGTAGGCGGACACATGGTTCCTCAATCTGAAGTAGTTATGATATGTGAATTTACTGGAGGAATGCATGACGAAGGATCCTTCTTAGACTTGACTGAAACTCCAGATATTATTAGAAAAGGGCCAGTAATTGAAATTAAAAAAATATTTGTAAGAGATGACTCTATCTTTCATGCGCTTTTACCAAGCGGTCCTGAACATAAAGTTCTGATGGGAATGCCAAGAGAACCAACTATTTACAATAAAGTTAACGAAGTTGTTGACTGTCATGATGTTTTTATGACACACGGAGGCGGATCTTGGTTGCATGGAATTGTTGCCATAAATAAGAAAAATGATGATGATGGATTGAAAGCAATTGATGCCGCATTTGCTGGTCACGCCTCAATGAAACATGTTTGGATTGTAGACTCAGATATTGATATTACAAATCCACAATCTGTTGAATGGGCAATGGCTACAAGATTTCAAGGTGACAAAGGAATAGTTGTGAAAACAGGAGTAAAAGGTTCGTCATTAGATCCAAGCTCAAACCCTGAAACTCGCGAAACTGTTAAGGTTGGATTTGACTGTACTATTCCTCTGAACAGAGACAAAGAGGACTTCATCAAACCTAAGCCAGCTATGCAAGTTAAATTAGAAGATTATTTAGATTAATGAGATTAACGCCTGAACAAGAAAATATTCTAGAAGGTAAGCAAGGTAAAACAAGACAAAAAGCTATACGTTTACTGATAGATTTAGGCAAAGCTGCAAATGCTGAAAAATTAGTTCCCGTAACCTCTGCACATGTTTCGGGCGTTTCTCCTTTAACTGGTGGGGATGGACTCATACAATTTTTGGAAGACTTAGTAAGTGATAGTGATGGAACTGCTGTAGTTGATACAACACTGAATTCTGCAGGATGTGACAGAAGTAGATTTGAAGAAATGGACATACCTGCAAAAGATTATGTAGAAAAGCAGCAAATGATTCTGGATGCGTATGAGAAATTAGGAATAGAATTATCCTTATCTTGTACTCCTTATGATAATATACTAGAAAAAGGAAATGCCTCTTGGGCTGAATCAAATGCAGTATGTTTCGCCAATTCCTATAGTAAACTTAGAACAAACCGTGAATCTGGGCTCTCTGCACTTGCAACATCATTGTCAGGATTTACTCCAGAATATGGACTTTTACTCGATGAAAACCGAGTTCCAAACATAAAAGTTAATGTTCTTTGTGAGCTAAATGAACCTGTAGACTATTCAATATTGGGTGACTGGATTGGGAAACAAATAGATCCCAAATGGAAATTGGATTTTGGACCTATTCCACACATATATGGAATAGATAAATTCGATTTTGAATCAAAAAAGGCGCTAACTGCAGCATCTGCCAATTATGGTAGCGCTTTGTTATTCGTAGATTCTTTCACAAAAGAACCTAGTGATACTAAATATCAAGCTGAAATAAATTTTGACTACAGCGATTTAGAAGAAAGATATGAAGATTTAGCACCAAAAACCGAAGTAGATTTGGTAACTATAGGATGTCCTCAGGCATCTATAGAAGAAATTGAAAGAACTGCAGGATTTGTTAAAGGTAAAAGAATACCTGGAAAACGGTTATGGGTATTCACATCCTCAGTAAATTTTGATGAAGCAAATGAAAAGGGATATGTTGAAACGATTGAAAAAGCTGGAGGAATGGTATTAAGAGAAACTTGCCCTGAAGTAGTTCACTATAATCATAAGAAAGTAAAGCACATACTTACTAATTCAATGAAAGCCGAGCACTATCTGAAATCTGGATTAAATTCAATTAATACTTCAGTTTCAAGACTATCTGAATGTATAAAGCATGCTGAAAATAAGGAACTCATAACAAGAGAAACTGTAAAAGAAATAAAGATTAAAAGTAAAAATTTAGTATCAAGTAAGACTTTGAAAACTGACATTCTTGAAATTTCAGGTAAAGGATTAGAATCTCAAAAAGAATGGGATATTACTGGAGAAGCACTTGTTACAGATGTCCCAATTACATTTTTAGGCTTTGTAAATAGAGAAACAGGAACTATTGAGGAAGAAGGACACCCTCTTGATGGAGTTTCCATGGCAAATAAGATACTTATTTTTCCAAAAGGAAGTGGATCTACTGTGGCACCATACGTCTTGTTAGGATTGTTTTACAATGGCAACGGTCCAAAAGCAATTATCAATACCGATTTAGACCAGCAAACAATTCCTGCATGCAGTCTGTTAGCTGTACCTTACGCACACTCTTTTGAAAAGAATCCATGTACTGAAATTAATTCAAAAGATAAAATAAACCTTACATTAAAGAATGGAAGAGTAACACTAGGGATTGTAAAAAGACATGAATATTAGTACTATTATTTTGATTTTAGTAGCTATTGCAATCATTGGTTACGTAGTTATGATCAATCTAATCTATTACTTAGCACCTACAATTCCAAGATCGAATTTCCCAGAAAAAAGATTTGGTAAAAATAACTGTACCAGAGTTGCAGACAATCCGAATAGAGGCAAAGACATGAAGCCAATTATTACTAATTTATCAGAAAATGAAGTTCAAGTTATAGTAAAAGATATTATCACTAAAATGCCGAGAGTGGAAATTGTCACTGAAAAAGAGGGATTTCTACATTTTGTACAAATAACGCCTTTATTCAGATTTTACGATGACTTATTTGTAAAAATATTCACTAAAGGAGAAGAGACCATAGTTTGGTTACAAAGCCAATCGAGATTAGGTCTGCATGATTTGTTGGTGAATGAAAAACGTATAAAAGAAATCTACCTAGAATTAAAAAAATTAACTTAATTTACTTTTAATATATTTTTTCATTCTAGGAAGAATCTTTCTAGATTCCCAATAATCTTCACATTCCTTAGACAAGATTTCTATCTCTTTCATTACTTTATCAGTAAACTCACGCAAATTTTCTTTACTTGCTTCAGATTCTCTGAAGTATATTGGTTCTCCAAATTTATAATAGAATTTTCTCCAAGGCCTTGGAACTCTCTTAGATACTGGCCACACTCCGTCCGTTTGCCTAATTGCAACAGGAACTACCGCAGCCCCAGTATGAGCTGCTAATCTGGCAACTCCTGTTTTTCCTTGCGCCATTTTACCGTCTTTTGATCTTGTACCCTCTGGAAATATACCTATTGCTCCATCTTTTTCCAATACCTTTATTGCATTTTCAAGTCCTTCAATCCCACCAGCTTCTCTGTCTACAGGAATAACACCGACTCTTTCAAAGACAAGACGTCTAATTCGCCCGTCGAAATGCTCTTTCTTAGACAAATAAGATACGGGTCTTTTCATTGCAGTCATTATGAAAGCAGGATCAATATGAGAAAGATGGTTAGCTGCAATAATCAAAGGACCGTCTACAGGGATTTTATCTCTGTCTAAATACCTTGGACGAAACATTATCCGCAAAAACGTACCTAATGTTAATCTTGTTGTGGTATAAGATAATGGTGGACGTTTCGGCATTAACTAACCATAAAAGGCAGATATATAGTACTGTGTTCTTCTTAAATCAAAGACTGTTCTTCTAAAATTACAGTTTGTACTGCTTTTAGTGAATTAAGACCATCTTCTACTTCTGTGGCAAATCCATCTCGATCTATGCCAATAATAGCTATCATTATTGCCTTAAGTCCAAAAGCAAATGGCTTAATTTCATGTGCACCAAAATTTGCATCATCAGGAAGGACTCCTGGTATTTCAGAAACAATAGCTTCTATATCTGAATCAGGAGATTCTGGCATCAATCTATATTTTAAGGCAACTTCACCCATACTTATCTAGCTAAAAGGGGCCAATTAATTGATTTGGGCATCCAGAACAAAGGTTATTACTACAGATTAACAGTAATAATTATGGAAGAGCCCGAATTACGTGTTGGAGGTTGGGTTCAACAGAAAAAACGAGGGAAGGTTAGAAGACTTTTTAGTTTTTTATTAATTATTGTCGTTGGATTGCTGGTTGGAGGTCCAATGTTTGTTGATTATAATGCTGCTGAAGTACAAAACAGTTCTTTGTACAAAACTACAGGAGTATGGAATGGACCATTTGAGCAAGAAAATATAAAGGAATTTAACGGACACTTAAAAATATCAAAAAAAACATATGAAAGTTCAGATGGATATTCTGGAAAGTTAATAGTGCTTTCACTTAGCTCATTAGTTAGTCTAGATTTTTTAGATAAACAAAATATTATTGTAAATAAAATCAATGTTGAAATGGACAAGGAAGGTCTAGAGCTAGGAACTGGATCTATTCTTACTGAGGTGAACCAAAATCTACCAAAAAACACTTTAATTTATCAATGGAAAGCAATTGCTAATGAGGATAATCAATTTTTTGATAATGAAGAAGAAGTTTTTGTAAAAACGTTTTCTTGGACAAATTCATGTACTAATGGAATTCTCTGTACTCCAGAAACTATTATTTGTATAGCTCTTGCTGAAGACTTAGACAATATCAATCAAGCTACTGAAATGATTGAAAATGTAGGATAAAATGTTCTGTCCAAAATGTAAATCAATGCTTGTATTAAATCGTGCAACAGGTCAAAGAGAATGTAAAAGACCAAATTGTGGACATTCTGAGAGTAAGGGTAAGACTAAAATTACCAGCAGGGAAATGGAAAAGAAAGAAATTGTGGTAACTGAAGGTTTAGAAGGTACCTTACCAACTGCAAAAATAATTTGTGAAAAGTGCGGACATAATGAAGCAAGTTGGGTGATAAGACAAACTCGCGCTGCTGACGAACCCTCAACAAGAATTTATCAATGTACTAATGTTAAATGCAAGCATAAGTGGAGAGAATACTAAACAAACTTAGCATTTAATTCTAACAATTCATTTTTAAGATACAGAGTCATTTCTTCTTTTAATTCTGAAGAATTATCAATATCTGTTGAATGACATATTAACTCTAAAGCCACTCTGAGTGACTCATCCTCACCCAATTTACGTAAAAAAATCATAGATAAATACTTAGAACCATCTAGATTTGATTCTCCTGAGTGATAAATTATTGACCGCGTACCTTCTTCTTTTAAGTTGCAAAGATGGAGCCCTGGCATTCCCTTTGCAATTTTTGTAATCTTACCTATTTGTAAACCTTCAACATTTAACGAAGTATGTGAAGTATTATCCTTAAAATTTAGTCTATGATTTTCATGTTCGCTCTCAGACATTTTTAATGGTTTTACATAACAACCCAGAAAAGTTGTTTCAACATCGCCCAACCAATCTGTACACTTTCTCCCTACAATATCCAAATATTGTATAACTAAAATTACCCTTGTATTTGCTCTACTAAGTGGAGAGAAAGTAAAGGTGATTGGTGAAGACTCCCCTGGTTTTAGATGATCGATACGTATTACTCCTGAAGGTGGCGAAAGTAGGTCCAAGCCACTGCCTTCTATCTTAGCCCTAACTTTCATATTTTCTAACTTATTATCTGAATTGTTTAACAATTCTAGTTTAAGCTCTACATCTTTTCTACTTCTAAAACCTGAACTACGTAATTTAACTGAATCGTTAGAAGTATTGTAGTCAACAAAAGCCATGTGACTCTCCATTTTTTCTAAAATAACCTCTTTCTTTAGAGAACGCATAGCTATTTTGTCCGCATAATCATGGAAGAAACTTTGAAGCTCATCAACTACGTTACCAGACTCTAGCCAACTAATTATTAAATTATTAACATCAATTCTCAGTTTCTTTAGATCTTGTTCTGATTGATCTATTAATTTTTGTATATTCTCCATTTCACTAGTTATGCCTTTTTTAGCATCTCGAATAAAGTTTTTTTGATCGAAGATACTATCATTCTTTATCTTGGTTAAATCATACCGTTCTAACTTAGATAATAAATGAGTTGCTAATTCTAATAGATTTGCATAATTTGAATTATCTTCAATGTCTCCATACAATGAAAAATAAGGATAAATTAAAGGAACCATTTCGTCTGTTTGAGCGCCCTGAAGTCCTAATAGATCCATGAACTCAGGAAGAGAATCCAAATAATTTACATGCCTCCTATGCAAATGTTCTAATTTTTTTCTTAATTCTACTATCATTGTGAAAGAATTTTTTAATGTTATAAAATTGCCCCCCGACTGCTCTTTCACTAATGTAAAATTATCCTCGACATCTCCAATATTTGATTCGTAAACTAATATTTTTGACATCAGGGATTGTATTTTATCTATATTAATATTGACCTGGTTTCTCAAAAAACCTTCATTTTGGAACCAGTGAATCTTACTATCCGAAGCGACTATTATATCACCTCCAAAACTGGAAAACGAAAAATCTACTACTTTTTCTCTAGCGTAGTAAGACCAAGCCTGTTCTCCATTTTCATCTAAAACATGAAAATAATTGTTGGAGTACAACCCAATCATCATTCCTGAATTAATGGCTGCAAAACCTTCTAGCTCATCTTCAGAAGAATAAGACCATAACTCATCTCCATTTCTATCTTGACAAATTAGCTTCTTATGATCATTTACAAAATAATTCTTTAGTGAATTATTTGAATAAGTTACTTCACTTACATTGTGTAAGCCTTTTTCCCATATGACATGGCCTGTTAATGAAAATGAAATAAGGTTTTGCTCAGTAACAGTTATACCTCCCTCATCTGAAAAAAAAGTCTGAATCTGATTAGGAATATCTAAAATTTTATCAAAAGTATTATCTGAATTTAGTGTGAGTATGCTATTAGTTGTTGAAATTAAAAAATTCCCGTTATTGGTATAGTGCATACTGATTGTTGAGTCTGGAAGATTATAGTCCCATTCCAAATCACCGAACCTGTTCAAAAAAATCATGAACTTTTCTCCTCGTAATACTATATTTTTACCTGTAGGGTTTACAATAAAATCATCAATCAGACCTTCTGAAGTATATTCCCATTTTATATTTCCCCAATAATCAAAACAACACAACTTTTCCGAAGTTAAAACAAAAATATTTTCCAGATTACTAGATATTTTTAGCAGGTAACCTCCATTTACGTCTACAACATTGAGAAGTTCTCTTTCATTAAATATATTTATTGAATTAGCAGTTAACGCAACTGCAATTTTACCTTCTAAGTCACATTCTAAAGCTAAAATTTTATCTTTAACTGGCTGCTTTGCTAGCAGTTTAACGGGTTTCCAAGACTCCTGCTTTACTGATGTACTCCTTAACATAACTTATACTGTTTTTTTCTTATTCTACATAACTAAATGCTGCTAAATAAATACAAATGCTTGGAGCCACCGGAGGGATTTGAACCCTCGGCCTGCTGATTACAAGTCAGCCGCTCAACCGGGCTAAGCTACGGTGGCCCAATCCCCTTTTGGGCTCCCTCTAAAAAAAGACTTTACCCTAACTTTTCTGTTTTTTTATAAAAATTGCCGAACAGTATATATATGGGCCTCTTGTCGGCTGAAACCTCGATTCATTGAGAAGGAGAATTGTAAGTGGCAAAAGGACTTTACACAGCATCTGCACAACGTAACAAAAGACAAAAACATCGTTGGAACGATAGATACTATCGTAAGAGAGCTATGAAGCTCAAAGAAAAAGCTGACCCTCTACAAGGTGCACCACAGGCTAAAGGTATAGTTGTAGAAAAAGTAGGTGTAGAAGCCAAACAGCCAAATTCAGGTATTCGAAAATGTGTTAGAGTTCAATTAATTAAAAATGGTAGACAAGTAACTGCCCTAGCTCCAGGAAATCTGGCAATAAGTTTCATTGATGAGCACGATGAAGTCGTCATCGAAGGGGTAGGTGGAAGAATGGGTCGATCATACGGAGATTTATCAGGTGTACGTTACAGAGTAGCTAAAGTTAATAACGTTTCATTAAAAGAAATGGTTCGTGGTAGAAAAGAGAAACCAATCAGGTAAATTATATGGCTGAAAATAAAGAGAATGTTAGCGAAGAGGAAGTTGAAACCAAGACTGAAGAGCCTGAGGTTGAACTACCTGTAGTTCCATTATTTGGAAAGTGGGATTTAACTGAAGTTGATGTTGCAGATAAAACTTTAGAACAGCATATCAATCTGAACGCATTCCAAGTTCCACACACTGGTGGCAGGCATTCCAAGAAAAGGCTTGGTAAAAGAAATTTAACAGTTATTGAGAGAATAATGAATAATTTGATGAGATCTGAAAAATATACTGGTAAGAAGGCTCAAGCATATACTGTTTTGAAAAATTCTTTCGAACTTATCCATCAAAAGAAAAAAGATAATCCTGCACAACATATGGTTAAAGCACTAGAGAACTCAGCTCCACGGGCTGAAGTAGTTTCTCTAAGATATGGAGGAATAAGAGTCTACAGTGGCGTAGATGTTTCCCCTACAAGAAGAATAGATACTGCAATTCGAAACTTGTGCATTGGTGCTTTAAGTTCATCAAAAAAACAACGTTCAATAGAAAAAGCATTAGCAAAAGAAATTATGTTAGCTTCAGAGGCCAATCCTGACTCTTATGCAATTGGCAAAAAAGAAGAAGTTGAGCGTCAAGCTGAAGCTGCACACAATTAAAGTGAAAAAAAATGGGCCGTAAAGAAGACAACATAAAGCGGGCAACTGCTTTATTCACAAAGCTAGGACAGATTAGAAACATTGGTACTGCCGCACATATAGATCATGGAAAAACAACCCTATCTGATAATTTAATTTTCGGAGCTGGAATGATGTCCGAAGATTTAGCAGGTAAACAATTAATGTTGGATTTCGATGAACAGGAATCTGCAAGAGGAATAACAATTAACGCAGCTAATGCATCAATGGTGCATGAGCATAAAGGAAAAGACTTTTTGATCAATTTGATTGATACTCCAGGTCACGTTGATTTTGGTGGTGACGTAACCAGAGCTATGAGGGCTTTAGATGGAGTTATAATTGTTGTTTGTGCTGTCGAAGGTATAATGCCACAAACTGAAACAGTTATTAGGCAAGCTCTTAAAGAAAAAGTTAAACCCGTTTTATTCATAAACAAAGTTGATAGATTAATTGCTGAATTGCAAGTTACTCCTGAAGACATGATGCAACGTTTTGGAAAAATTATTACTGAAGTTAACAAACTAATAGTTCGAATGGTTCCAGATGAATTCAAGAAAGAATGGATGGTTGATGCTCAGGCTGGAACTGTAGCTTTTGGTTCTGCATATCATAATTGGGCAACATCACTTCCTTTTATGGCTAAAAAGAACGTTAATTTTAAACAAATTTATGATTTTATGGAGAAAGAGCAAAAAAGAGAGTTGGCTAAAGCAGCTCCTTTACATGAAGTTTTATTAGATATGATTGTTGAAAAATTACCTTCTGCAGATGTAGCTCAAAAGTACAGAATTCCACATATTTGGAGAGGAGAATCCGAAGAAGAAATTGGACAATCCATGGTAAATGCTAAAGCTGATGGCGATTCCGCATTCATGGTAACAAAAGTAGTTTTGGACCCGCATGCCGGTGAAATTGCTGTAGGTAGATTATTTTCAGGTTCCATAAAGAAAGGTGACCAAATGTACGTTGCAGGAATGCCTAATGCAAATCGAGTGCAATCTGTAGGTATGTTTGTCGGAGGTGACCGTATTGCAACTGAAACTGTAACTGCTGGAAATATTATTGCAGTATCGGGTTTAAGAGATGCTCAATCAGGTTCAACCATTTCCTCAAATAAAGAAATGACTCCCTTTGAAAGAATAGTACATAATTCAGATCCTGTTGTAACCACTGCAATAGAAGCAAAGCATACTAAGGATTTACCTAAACTTGTTGAAGTTCTTAGAGCTGTAGCAAAATCGGATCCTTCTATTCAAATTGATAGTAATCTCGAAACTGGAGAACATTTAATGTCTGGAATGGGTGAATTACATTTAGAAATTACTGAATATAGAATTAAGAATGAACATGGTGTTGAAATTACAACATCACCACCTATTGTTGTTTATCGTGAGACTGTAGCAATGCAATCTCCCGGAGATTTTGAAGGCAAATCGCCAAATAAGCATAATCGTTTCTATATCACTGTAGAACCATTAGAAGAGGATATCAGGGAAGCCATCGTCGATGGAACTATTCCATCAGGTAATATTAAGAAATCTAAAGAAGTTGCTAGACAACTAATAGACATGGGATGGACGAAAGTTCATGGCCGTGGAGTTCTATGTATCGAAAATGGTTGTGTTTTTATTGATGCAACAAAAGGTATTCAAAACTTATTCGAGACCAGAGAATTGTTGATTGAAGCTTTCAATGAAGTTGTAAAGAGAGGACCTAGAGCGCATGAAAAAATGATGGGTGTAAAAATTATTTTGAATGATGCTAAGCTTCATGAAGACGCTATCCACAGAGGACCTGCACAAACTATACCTGCTGTAAGAAATGGAATTAATGGAGCTCTTGTTTCCGCTGGTGTTGCACTATTGGAACCAAAACAAAATGTCTACATTAATGTCCCTCAAGAATTAATGGGTTCTGTAACTGGTGAAATGTCACAAAGACGTGCTGAAATTGCTGGCATGGAAACTGAAGGCGATATGGCAGTAATTACTGCTAAAGCTCCTGTCAAAGAAATGTTTGGATTTGCAAGTGAAATAAGATCTGCAACTGGTGGTAGAGCTCTTTGGAGTACTGAATTTGCAGGCTATGAAGCACTACCTAGAGAATTAATTGATGGAATTACTGAAGATATTAGACAACGTAAAGGTTTGAAAGCTGAAATGCCAAGACCTGAAAACTACTCTTAAGTTTTTACTTTATCAATCATTATTTGTTTGAACTGGCCTAAACGGATGAACCCAGGCTGCTAAATTACGAGGACTTCGTGTTTGTATCCACAATTTACCATTCCCATGGTAATTGCAAATCAATTGATCTCCAAACAAAAAGCTACGAATTCTCCTTCCTGAACGGCCGATACTGTAATCCAAAGAACTTTCCCAGGCAACGGCATAACCATTATCTACAGTATAGGAACCTTGAACATCTACTTCTTGGACATCTCCATATGAACCAAAGAATAGTAAGCCAGTTCCACTTACTCTAAGGCCTAACATTCCTTCTGCAAATGTACCCATAAAACCTTCCCAAGATGCACTGGTTTCAATATTTCCTACATGACAAAGATAGGCACCACGCTCCATATAAATTGTCTCATTTTTAAGCTCTTTTACTATAATATCTCCTGAATAACCTGGTGCAATACCTATCTTTCCTGAACCTCCCTCTGCAGTATACGTATTAAGAAAGAAAGACTCTCCACCCATTCTTCTCTTCAAGCCTGCGAAAAGACCCCCTTTCATCTCAGTTTTAGGTTTAATTGTAGTATCCATCCAAGACATTGAACCAGGCTCAACAATAACCGACTCACCCTCATTTAATGACATTTCAACAAGTGCGTATGAAGGTGCTGAGATTATGTCGTATTTCATTAGCCCTCCCTTGGCGGCAATAAAGGACCCAAAGCTCCACCAAGCCTACTCGGATCATGTGATTGAACTAATATTTTACCTTGTCCTCTAAACTTCATAACTAGCCCTTCGCCTGACATCATGGAAGAAATCCAGCCTCCGCCGGCCTTACTAATTTCGTACTCTAGGCCTTCTGTAAAGGCAATCAAATGTCCATTATCTATTGTTATTCCATTTCCAATAGAAACCTCGGAGATTCTACCGAAACCATTTACAAGTAACTCTCCTTTTCCTGAAGCCCTTACAAAAACTAGACCTTCTTTGCTAAACATCCCCTTTACTAATCCTTGATATTGAGTGTCTAAATCAATACCGCCTGAAGAACCAAGGTAACTTCCGCCTGAACATATCCAAGTATCTGAACCAACTTCTACTTTTCGTACTTCTCCCTGATGTGTTGGAGCAAGACCTACTTCTGCAGTCGTATTATCTGTTGTTTGATAGGAAGATAAAAAGAAAGACTCTCCGGCAAACATTGCTTTCATGCCTGATTTGAAAGCCCCCCACAAACCTTCATCCTTTTTTCTACGAGATTCAACCTCGATAGACATGTTCGGAGATGCCCTATACATTGCACCTGCCTCTGACACAAACTTTTCTCCGGGTTCTAGAACTACAATTGCTGAACCAAATGCCCCTTCGGCATCTATTTTTATGTTCATATTAACCTCGGTGTAAGCCAAGAAGCAATACCGTCTATAGTCCTTGTTTGTAAATATATTTTTCCAGTGCCGTTAAATGTCATAACCAAACCTTCCCCTGAAAGCATTGTTGATTTCCAATTTCCCATTCCTGATATCTTATAATTTAATGTAGGTTCGAAGCCTACGACATGCCCTGTATCAACTATAAATTCTCCGTTAATCTCTTTCTCAATTATTCCTCCAAAGGAATTAAAAAATAAATCACCACTACCTGAGGCTTCTAAAAGAAAAGCCCCCTCTCCTGAAAACAAAGCTTTGATACCTCCAAATTTAGCCTTGATATTTATCCCAGGCGTACATGCCAAGAAAGAACCTGCCATTATATTCAAATGATTATTAGATAGATTGTAGTGCTCAACTGCGCCAGGTATTGAAGGTGCAAAGGTAAGATTGCCACCATTTTCATGACTATATTTACCTAAGAAAAAATTTTCTCCTCCGAACATTTTGCGAAACATTGCAGAAAAGAAACCGCCTTGTCTCTGAAAACTAGACTCCATATTTGAAGACATTCTAGACATAGCCCCGGGCTCTATCAGGAATACTTCTCCAGGACCTAGTTCTACGTCAACTTCTCCGTAAGAAGGATTGCCTTTGATGTCAAACTTCATACCTTATTAGTAGTGGCTGAGGTATTTAACTTAAATCGTCCACTCCACATGTTTATCTGATGAGTAGAAAAAAACCTCTGATTAGTCCTGTACTATTGGCTGGATGTTTCATCATTCTTGTAGGTTTTTCTATACGTGCTTCCTATGGCGTTTTTCAAATTCCAATAGCTAATGAATTTGGATGGCCAAGAGCTGAATTTAGTTTGGCAATAGCAATTCAAAATCTAGCTTGGGGGTTTGGCAGCCCCTTTTTTGGCGCAATGGCTGAAAGAATGGGAGACAGAAAAGCCATAATTTTAGGTGCCATACTTTATGCATTAGGCTTGATTTTGTCTGCTGGAGCCACTACTCCTTTAGAGCATCAAATTTATGAAATATTAGTTGGCTTTGGTATTGCTGGAACTGGGTTCGGCGTTATTCTTGCAGTAATAGGTAGAGCAAGTTCAGACGATAATAGGCAGATGAGTTTGTCTATAGCCACAGCATCTGGTTCAGCTGGACAGATTATAGGGCCGCCTACTGCCATTGCCCTACTATCTCTAATGGAATGGCAGATGGTCTTCATTGTTTTTGCTGCATCCATATTGTCTGTGTTACTCCTATTACCTTTTATGAAAACCTCTGAAATAGCTACCAAAGACGAGATCGAAGAGAGTCTCGGAGACATATTGAAAGTTGCATCTAGAGACCCTTCTTTTGCTATGATTTTTATAGGTTTTTTCGCATGCGGTTACCAATTAGCATTCATTACTGCACACTTTCCTGCCTTGGTCACTGAGATGAGTGCTCCAGTTGACTCTTATGGGTGGTGCGGAGATTTGGGGATAACTACGACTGCCGCACTAGGTGGACTTTCAATATCAATTATTGGTTTTGCTAATATTATTGGTACTCTTGTAGCTGGCTGGGCCGGAAAAAAATACAAAAAAAAATGGCTCCTCTCTGGAATATATGCTGGCCGATCAGTTATAGCTGCTTGGTTTATTTTAACTCCTATTACTGCAAATACAGTACTGATTTTTTCTTTTGCCCTAGGATTCTTATGGCTTGCAACAGTTCCATTGACAAGTGGACTTGTAGCTCACATATATGGACTAAAGTACATGGCTACATTATATGGAATTGTCTTCTTTTCTCACCAACTTGGTAGCTTTGTAGGGGTGTGGTTAGGTGGTGTATTATACGACGATTATGGGACGTATACCTTCGTTTGGTGGGTGGGAATAGCTATAGGGATTTTTTCATCTATCATTCATTTACCGATAAAAGAAGAAAAAAAAATATTGCCATAATACTCTTATCACTCCTCTATTAATTGAGGGAATCCTTTATTTACCCCCTATCCTGCCGACATATCTATCCCAAGGAGGGAAATTATAATGGCTGAAAAACAACATTTGAACGTAGTATTCATTGGTCACGTCGACCATGGTAAGTCAACAACAGTAGGTAGAGTCCTATTGGAAGGGGGTGCTATTGAACAGCACTTGATAGATAAATTCAGGAAAGAAGCTGAGGAACGCGGAAAGGCTGGTTTTGAATTGGCTTATGTCATGGATAATCTAAAAGAAGAAAGAGAACGTGGAGTTACCATAGATGTAGCCCACAAGGAATTCAAGACTGCTTCAAAGCATTTTACAATTATTGACGCTCCTGGACACAGAGATTTTGTTAAGAATATGATAACTGGTACATCCCAGGCAGATGCTGCTGTATTAGTTGTAGCTGCAGATGATGGTATTGCTGCTCAAACCAAAGAACACTTGTGGTTATCCAAAGTTATGGGCATTGAACAAATGATCATATCTGTAAACAAAATGGATATTACAAAACCTGCATATAGTGAAGAACGATTTAATGAAGTTGTTAAAGAAGTTAAAGCAATGCTAGGAATGGTTGGATTTGCAGATGATCAGGTTAACATCTTACCGGCTTCAGGTTGGAAAGCTGATAATATAAAAGAAACCGGAGATAATCTCTCTTGGTGGAAAGGAGATACCTTACTAGGCGCTTTAGACAAACTAAATCCACCAACTGGATCTGCTGACGCAAGTGTAAGAATTCCAATACAAGATGTTTACAAAATATCTGGTATCGGCGCTGTACCTGTAGGTCGTGTCGAAACCGGAACAATTAAAGCAGGCACAAAACTAATTTTCAAACCATCAGCTCACACTGGCGGTAAAGTTGGAGAAGTTAAATCTGTTGAAATGCACCACGCTGAAGTTCCATCTGCTGGACCTGGCGCTAATATCGGATTTAATTGTAGGGGTATATCTCACACTGACATTAGAAGAGGAGACGTTGGAGGGCCAGAAAATGATCCTCCTACCGTTGCTCGTGCATTCAAAGCCCAAGTTATGATTTTAGATCACCCTAATGTAATTACTGAAGGATATACTCCCGTATTCCACTGTCACACTGCACAAGTTGCATGTACTTTTGATAAACTTCTTGCAAAAATGGACCCAAGAACTGGGCAAGTTACTGAAGAGAATCCAGATTTCCTAAAGAAAGGAGATGCTGCTATGGTTCTTATCAAACCAACAAAACCTCTGGCAATTGAAGAACAATCAAAGTTCAAGCCTTTGGCAAGATTTGCAATTAGAGACATGGGAGCTACTGTGGCTGCCGGTATGTGTCTAAAAATTGAAGAACACTGGGATTGAGTAGTTAATTAATGGCTCCAAAAAAGGCATCCAGCAGAGCTTGTATTTCGCTGCATTCCTTGAGCTATGATATAGTAGATAGTGTATGTGAGCAAATCAAAACTATATCTGACAGAACCGGAGTCGGGATGACTGGGCCAATACCTTTACCAACTAAAAAGCTGAAAGTACCTGTAAGGAAATCACCTGATGGAGAAGGATCAGAAACTTGGGATCGTTGGGAAGCAAGATTACATAAACGGTTGATTTACATCGACGCAGATGAAAGAGCCATGAGGCAATTAATGAGAATTCAAATTCCTGATGGTGTCAAAATTTCTATCCAAATTCAAACTTAGATATAAGAGGAAGCAATCATACAAAACATGGTTGCTGATGAATATATTGGCAACCATGAGTAGCGTGCAACCTCAATAATTGAATTAGCCGCTGCGCTAATCTTATCTTGCTTACCTTGACCCATTATTTCGACGCCATCAACGTAAACTGTACCCATCGCAGATTCAGCGCCTGAAATATCGGCTATAGCTTCATCAAGAACTTGATTTGCTGAAGTTAAAAGACCGTCTAAATCTGATAATGGGTTAAAACCTCCGGGTTTAATGTTCACGAAGTGATTATCTGTTGTTGAAATAAGCAAATTATCTACCTTTCCTTTCAATTTATCTTGTAAATCATCGTTCATTCCCGGACTTAAGCCGTTTGCATCCCATAGCAAAATACCCGTCAACTCTTTCTTATCCTTAACTTCATTTTCAAAAACTGCAGCCCTGACACCGCCTGGGCCAATGCCTCTACCCAAATTTTCGCCAGGAATATGAGAAAAACCTACTTTTAGATCATTAAAATCTAATTTACGACTTTCTGATATAGCTGCAGCCGCATGCTTTTCAAGTAATGAACCTTCCTTAGAACCTGCTGCTAGAGGCGGCCTTCCCCAACCCTCTTGATTGTGCAGGTCTATAACAATTCGTTCGCCTTTAGTATCTAGAGATGAACTTTCCAAACGAGCCGACAACTCTGGAAGAATATCATCACTATCTCCAGGGCTAGCGAAAATGAGGCTCCCTTCTCCAAAATTTAGAACATGGGCTGAAGGCGTTTTTCCCTTACTAACCAAAGCTCTGGATTTATTTGAATAAATAGCATCTTCAGATGCTTCTACCATTGCCTTACCAATTCTTGCTATATCTTCATCACGTAAGGGATTATGGTCATTGGTTGAAGAACCATGAAAAGCAAAGCTCAAACCAGGCAAAGTAGGTTCTATTTTTACTGGGAGATTCGAGCCTCCCAAGTTTCCTAGAGGGCCTGGATGAACTCCAGGTACCGCAAAAAATGCTGCTGGCTTACCATCCTTCTTAATTGAAATCCAGCTATTCCGTGTCTCAACAACTTGACAAATTTCTCGTATTGCCTCCGTTAATCTTCGGCCGTTGCCTGTAGAAAAATGATCTATGAAGGCAGCCATGTGTCTTGTCCCGCTTACCCCTACAGCCTTTTTGTAAGGAGAATCTACTAAGAAAAGATAAAAATGACTTGCAAAAACTAGAGAAATTGTTGCTAAAAGGCCAAAGTTAAATGATGATGCTGAATCCCCATACCAAAAAAAGTAAATACTAACAAATGGGGAAAATAGTGACAGAGGTAGAGCTACTCTTGCAGGCGCGCTACCGTGTGTTCTAAGTGTCAAATACCATAATCCACCCATGCAACCAAAGCCAAAAGCTAAACCTTCATTCGCTAAGCCATAAGAATAACCAATAAAAGTTGTAATTATCATCAACACTGAACCTGTAGCTCCAGCCTGGAGTCCATACCTGAAAGGATATCTTCCATCCCAAACCCAAGAAATATTAGTCACCAAGAAAGAGGTTAAAAGTACTGGAAGGGAAAAGGTGACCATACTAAATATTGAATAATCTATATTTGTTTCTGCCCGACCCAACCAGAGAATTCCACTAGATACCAATAATAGAGTGGTAGTGAAAAATAACGCAAAGCTAAACAAATTTGTTGGTGTATGATACAAGAAAGCCGATAATCTAGCAGGTGGAGGGCTTATCTTATCTACTTTTAATTCGGGAACCATTATTTTGAATGAATAGCGTTAGTTAAAGCCGTCATTTCCTCTTTAAGACTTTGAGAAGTCTCAACAAATGTACCTGTAACTACGATGTCGGCACCAGCCTCAACCACTTTACGTGCTGATTCAGGTGTTCTGATTCCGCCACCAACTATTAAGGTTACATCTATTGATTTTCTAACTGATCTAATAATTTCTTCCGGAACTGGCTCAGAGGCTCCTGACCCAGCTTCAAGGTAAATAAAATTCATACCTAAATATTGCCCAGCTAGTGCGTGGGAAACTACCAACTCTGGTTGGTCTCTTGGTAAAGGTTGAGCTTGCCCTACTCGGCCCGCCGTCATACCTGGAGCAACTACGAGGTAGGCCATAGACAGTGGTTCCAAACCCGTCTTTTTGACCCAAGGCGCACTTGCTATCTGCTCACCAACAAGAAATTGACGGCTTTCACTATTAAGAAGTGACATGAAGAAAATGGCATCTGCTTTTCCTGAAACTGAAGAAGCATGTGTAGGGAATAAAATCACTGGCATATGAGTTATTTCTTTAATTGTTTCTACTGCTAAATCCACATTTTCAAGACTTAAATCTGTAGAACCTCCAACCATGAATCCGTCCGTTCCAGCTTCTGCAGTTTGTCTAGCTAAAGTTATCAAATCTTCTGTACTAGTTTTACCAGGATCAAGTAGTGTGAAGTGTAGAGGACGCTCCTCTCTTCGGCTAGAAATATATTCTTGTACTCTCAACTCAGATGTAGTAAAAGTATCCCATTAAAAGAACAACCCATACTATTTACTAAAATCTAATCCCATTCCATATCAAAATCCATGTCTTCGGATTCATCCTCTGATACTTTTGTAGGTATTGTCGTTGCAGGTTCTGCAGCTACTGCTACTGGCTCCGCTGCTACTGCTACGGGCTCCGCTGCTACTGCTACGGGCTCCGCTGCTACTGCTACGGGCTCCGCTGCTACTGCTACGCGGCTCCGCTGCTACTGCTACTGGCTCCGCTGCTAACGTAGTTGAACCCACATTTTCCAAAAGTTCAGCTATCTCATTTGCTGAAGGCAAAGAAGATAATCTACTGCCTGGTAAAAATTTAGTACCCATCTCTGGAATCATCTCACCACGGAGGCGCAAAACAGTATCTTTATCAATTTGAGTATAAGAATCTGAATAATCTCCACTTCCAACAGAAGGAGGGTACATCACAAATTCTCTTTGACGTCTAACTGATTTAGCCGGCCTTGGAGGTAGTTTAACTTCTGATGTAGAAAACTCTTCTGGTACTTCAGTAAGGCCCACTGTGGAAGGTAATGCAGTGTAAAACTGAGGCTCATCTGAACTTGGTCTCTTTTTTGAACGACGTTTTCTCTTAGGCTTCTTTGGTGAATTAATAATGAAATAAGCCAATATGGATAAACAAACCATACATAAAAGAGCGCCAGTTATATTGCTAATAATTTTTGCAGCTATAAGAAAGAATACAAGAAAAAGAATTACCAATATTGAAATTAATTGAACAGCTAAGGAACCAAAGCTCAGGCCTTTCTTCTTTGATTTTCTAGCTGGACGCCTCCCTCTCTTCCTTTGATTACGGGCCATTTAGTAATTCGTCACTGTAGATAGACTATAAGCATTTACCTATGGGAAAGTCTTTTTGTATTGATGTCTTACGCAACTAAAATGATTAAGGTTAAATGTGACGGAGCAGTACATGAATTTCCAGCCCAAACTAGTGCTGGTAAAGTGATTAAAAAGGTGTATGGAAAGAAGTCTGGCGCAGTCGCAGCTTTGGTCAATGATGAAGAAAAAGATTTATCTTATCTACTGTCTGAAAATTGTGATATTAATCTGATTAAAGATGATTCTGATGAAGGTTTATATATTATGAGGCATTCATGTGCCCATCTTTTAGCACAAGCAGTTACTAAACTATTTCCTGAAGCCAAGCCAACCATTGGCCCTCCAGTAAAAGATGGTTTTTATTACGATTTTTATATGGATCCTATTAATGAGAATGATCTAAATAAAATCGAAAAATTAATGAGAAAGATAGTTAAGCAAAATATACCCATTCAAAGAGAAGAACATGATAATGAAACTTTGAGAGAAATGTTTTCTAATAATTTATTTAAATCTGAAATAATGGATGATAAAATTGGAGAGGATGTGGGTTCTTCAGCATATAGGCAAGGCGAATTTGTAGATTTATGTAGAGGGCCACATGTCGAAAGTACTTCAAAATTGAGGTGGTTCAAACTAACTAATACTAGCCAAGCTTTTTGGAGAGGCGATTCATCTAGAGAAACACTTGTTAGAATTTATGGCATGTGCTACTCGTCAAAAGAAGACCTCCAGACTCGTGAAACATTGCTGCGTGAAGCCGCAAAGAGAGATCACCGAAAATTAGGTAAGGATTTACAATTGTTCCATATTGATGAAATGGTTGGCCAAGGGCTCATCCTTTGGACACCTCGTGGAACTATAGTGAGGAATGAACTACAACAATTTATTTCCGAACATTTAACTCGTCAAGGTTATCAACAGATACACACGCCTCATATCGGAAAACTTGATTTATACAAGACCTCAGGCCATTTCCCATACTACCAGGACAGCCAATACCCACCCATTGTGAAACGTGATACCTTACGTCGATTATCTGATGAAGAATGCTCATGCAGCGATCTAACTAACCTGATGTCTGAAGGAGATATTGACGGGTACATGCTGAAACCTATGAACTGCCCTCACCATATTCGAGTCTATGCTAGCCAACCAAGATCCTATCGAGATCTTCCATTAAGATTGGCTGAATTTGGAACGGTATATCGTTGGGAGCAATCTGGGGAAATTTCAGGAATGACTAGAGTAAGAGGTTTTACTCAAGATGATGCACATTTGTTCGTAACTGAAGACCAAATCGAACAAGAATTACTTGGCTGCATAGAATTAGTTAAAATTATATTTGGAACTTTGGGAATGGAAAATTACCGCGTTAGAATTGGTCTCCGTGATCCAAATTCTGATAAGTATGTCGGCAGTCCAGAGAAATGGAATAAGGCTGAAGATGCATGTAGAAATGCTACTGCATCACTAGGTGTTGAATTCAGTGAAGAACCTGGTGAAGCTGCATTTTACGGTCCAAAGATTGACTTCGTTGTAAATGATGTCTTGGGTAGAGAATGGCAACTAGGTACTGTTCAAGTAGATTATAACTTGCCAGAGAGATTTAATCTTAGCTACACGGGTTCGGATGGTAACAAGCACCAACCAGTGATGATTCACAGAGCTCCATTTGGTTCTATGGAAAGATTTTGTGGAGTATTAATTGAACATTTTAATGGAATGTTTCCAACATGGCTTTCTCCTACACAAGTCCATATTTTGACTATCTCCGAAAAGCACAAAAATTACGCTGAAAAAATTGCTCGAACCCTGCACGAATTAGCAATACGTGTAGAAATGGACACTGGCGATGATACTATTGGAAAAAAACTTAGAACTCATCGAAGTATGAGGCCTGCATACCTTATGATTCTAGGTGACGATGAACAAAATAATGGGACTGTATCATTTATGGGGCCTGACCGGGAACAAAATACAGGTATATCTTTAGAACAATTTATTTTGAGTATAACTACAGAAATAAATTCAAAAGTATAAAGAATAGTGGCGCCGAGGGAGGGATTTGAACCCCCGAGGGAAATATCCCACCGGCTTTCAAGGCCGGCGCTATACCGGGCTAAGCGACCTCGGCTCATAAAAAAAGAGATCAGCCCAAATGAAATTGGGCTAACCATTTTTGACTCTAAGTAAAACTAAATTTACTTTCGACCGCGAGCCATCTCGGACCTAGCTACATCTCCATCCTTATCGATGTAGTATAGGAATTTATCTTCTCTTGTGACACCTGCATCTGCAACCTTTTCAGGGCCGCCGCCGGTTTTCTTACCGCCACGGGCCATCTTTGTTCGCCATACGTGTCCGTCTTTTCCTAAATAATATAGGTAGCCTGCTTCTTTTGTTACTCCTGTCTTTTCAACTTTTTCAGCCATGGTTAAACACCAATTGTTTAGAAAGTGGAGTGTATTTATACTTATCCTGTGAAACATCGTCGAGAAAAAATGAGAGATATGTTTATATCCAAGGGGCTAAAATGACAATTATGGACATGTCTACTGAAATTGGTGACGGAGTTATTATGGATTATTTCGTATCAATGTTATTGATAGGAATTGGAGTTGCTTTGTTTGCCACTGGTTTGTTCACATCATACTTTGGTGCTGGAAAATCTCAAAAAATTGGATTCGGGCTATTGGCCACTGGCCTTTTAGCAATAGTTGTAACATATATCCTGACATTTGAAGCTGGAACTGGAATAACAACACAATTTAATGATGATGTTTTCATGGATGCATTAGTTTCAGGTATTTCTGCTCTTGCTGGAATGATAATTGGAATGTTTGTTATATTATTCGTTCTTATGAAAGTGGATACTGTTGATGATTTAGAGGATTTAGACTTAGAAGATCTTGAAGATTTAGATTTAGACGAAGAACTAAAGAAATTAGAAAAAGAATTAAATGCTGAATCAAGTGGCTCTAGTGAGGAGGAGGAATAAAATGGCAGATACATCTGAAATTGCAATATCTATGCTTATACTCGGTACAGCCCTATCTATGCTCTTAATGGGAATACTAATCTCATATTATGGTAGTAGTAAAACTAGGAATGTAGGATTTGCTTTCCTGATATTGGGTGCTGGTTTAGCATATTATGTGACCTCTATGGCATATGATTCAGTTATATTCATTAATTCTATTCTAGCATTTATCGGCGGTATGTTAGGTGGAATAATTGGTATTGTAATCTTCCTAGTTGCAATAATTAAATCATAGTTTAATCAACATTAGTCTAAAATAGAATAGCGATGACTAAGCTTTGTGAAGGCGGAAGAGAACCTTTGGGATACTGGAAAAGAAGAAGATAATTCTAGCTCAGGCTCTGACGACAGTAACTCAACTTTAGATTTATCTGAAATTACTCCAGAAAGAAACGAAGAAGAAATAAATCTGGAAGTACCCAAAGAAACTGAAGAGAAAGATGAAGATTGGGCAATCCCTGTGGCTGAAAATGTTGACGGCTTGAATCTAAAAACCATTGGAATAGTAGGCACAGTAGTTATACTCCTTCTAACCGGAACGCTATTTGTTTTGCTGAATGAAACCAGCAGTGAAGTAGAAGTACCTAATGAAAAATATGAAGAACAAATTAACTACGATGTTAATGGATTTGTAGCTTTTGATAGTAATCTCGATATCCCTATTCCTTTTGGAATTTTTGATAATGATGTTGTCATAAATAACCTGGACGTAGTATTTAGTGGAGATTTGAGCTTAGGAATTGAAGGGCCACAATCTGTAATCAAAAATGGATACGGGGAATCAAAGAGCTCTGTTTTTAAAAAGTATATTGAACAGAACCTTGATGATGTAGATGGAACTATTACGGAAGAAGGATCTGAACCTGCGGAATTAAAAAATTCTAAAATAATTAGTAGTCAAACTCAATATGTAGATAGTAGTTCATTAAATGTAATAAGGTCAGACATAATCTCCAACGCATCAACTGCTAAAATTTCAGGCATAGGTCAAAGATGGGCGTGGCAGAGTGCTACAGACTGGATACCTAGGGAACACAGTAGTGGAATTTTACCTCATGGAAATTCGTACATTGGACAAAAACTAACTGAAGGCGATAGTGGAACTTTATATGAAAGTGGAATACAATTTAATACTAAAGTAACAAAAGGTGAAAAAATTAAAGATTACGATACTGTGAAAATACAAATCAGTACATCCTATGTTTCAGACTCACTACTTGGTTATGAATACGAATACAGCTATAGTTTTTCTTTTTATATGTCTGAAATTAGTAGTTTACCTTTAAAATTTGAAATGAGGTTAACCTCTGAAGCTAAATCTCCCGGCGCTCAATTATACTCAATAGACTTAAAATATACTGCGAATGCTAAAGACATATTCGAAGGTTATGAATTTGTACCTACTAAGAGTTATGCTCCTGTTTCATCTAGCAGTCAAGGGGAATTTTTAGAATGGAATAACGGAGCTCCTGCATTTGGTTCAAGTTGTGCTGAAAATTCACAATTAAGAGAAGATTTTAACCTTCAAACAGGTATTGCTAGTGCTAAGGACAGCATATCTCCTTTTAACAATTATATCAATGATCAAGAAGCAAAATCAATTTCATCTGGTGAAGATGAAAATGCATTTGTTATTGAAGCAAACTACAGTGCAAAAAATGATTTGAGGTGGAATTTTACAATGGCCCATAGCAATGAACAATCTCAGAAGGTAGATGGATGGAGTCTAAATTACCGTCAAGCAAAAGATAACAATACATCTGTCATAAATGGAACCGAAGAAGAATTGGACAATCCTATTCTTAAAATGGAGGAAATTAAAAATCCATTAACTATTTGCTCAGCTGAAACCCTTATGACTGAATTTGATGAAGTGGCTGAATGGGCCATTGATAAAGACACTAACAATGTTAATTATGAGAAAACTACACTTATTCTTGGTCAAAATTTGATATCTGAACAAAGCTTATCTTCTCCAACATCCATCCTTGACTTTGGTAATTTAGATTTGATTTCAGCTATATCTGATCTGAATTCGGGTAATTTGAACCTGAATGATTATTCAAATAATATAGATGTTGACACTGCTGGAAGCTATGCTTATTTCTTAGACAGAAGTGGAGGTGGAGATTCTCTAGGCTATAACTATCAAGAAGTCGCCGGAATCGACGCGAAAAATGGCCTTGTAATGTTTAACTTACAATCTAGAAGTGCTCTTTAACCTATATAATTAACATCTACTTTGTCTTCAACTTCAGACTCACTTTCTTTTAATTGATTAGTGATACTGTCTACTTGCTTAGCCCTTTTTTCTAATTCTTCTAAGTCAATTTTTATATTCAATAATTTTTGAAGTGATTTTAACACAACGCTTGCTGATTTAGGATCTACCATGTAACCACTAGTTTCTCCCATCAAGCAGCCGCCTTCAATTCCTTGAAGTTTACCGAGCCCTAACAATAGGCCAGAAGCTCCAACTATACCTGCACCAGGTTCTCCATCAATAAATTCAACATCTGCAGACTTAAACAAATCCACCATCTTTTCAGAGGTAGCTGCACCTAGTACTCTAGGCTCAGGAACTAATTTTCCCAAACCATAACCACCTAGTGTATAAATGCTAGAAACTCCCATATCTTTGACTAAAGAGATTAATTGATTACATAATTCATACTGGCCAGATGAATCCATTCCTTGGTATTCGCCAACTAAAAATAGTAAATCTCTATTTTTCCCTTTTCCTTTATGATAATAAAGCTCATTATTAACTAAGTTGACAACACCATCATCATCTATCAAAACTTGTGGTGGAAAATGAGAAGAATATATTTCTGTACATTTTTTAGCTTTTAATTCTTCAATCAAATGCATTGCTGCTAGTTTACCTACATTTCCTACGCCAGGCAATCCTTCAAGAAGTATTGCATCTTTTAATCGGATGTCTTCAATACTAACAATCTTAGTAAAACTCAATCTAATTTCTCCCTAAGCATTCTTCTATATTTACCGTATTTATCTTCTGGAGAAAATTTAGGAGGAAGGGGATTAGAAGTATTACCATTACATATGCTACAGATATTTTGTAATGTAAATGTATTACATTTCTTACAATGTAAAATGGAGGAACGCATCAAACCCTCTCAAAAGAACCTACGCCACCCTCTTTTTTGAGGATACTTAAAACTAAATCTACCGCTGATTTCAATTCTTCTTCAGCTTGCTTGTAATTTGGAGCTTTAACTCGCACACGATAATTTGGCGCCCCATCTGAACTTATAGTCAACTTACTATCTTCATGAAGTGCTTTAGGGCCCATTAATGAAGTTTTAATTCCTTCAACTCCGTCCTCTTTCTCTGAAGTCAAACTAAGCATACCTCCAATCGTAACATACGGCGGAGTAACATTTTCAATACCTACTTTGATAAATTCAGAAACCCATGGCCCTTTCCAAGCTTTTTTGAAATCCTCACTATTGATAACTGATTCCTCAAATGCCCGATATAAACTCTCATAATTACTAACTAAATCCTTTTTTACTTCTTTACGTAATTCATCAGGATCCAGTTTTATGTTATTTGCAACAAGCTCAAGTAACTTTGAAGCCCGTTGCTCATTTTTCCATTCTCTTATTTTTTCTTTTTTCCTATGACCTGAAACTTGCCTTACTGAAGCATCAATTATCTTACTACCTTTCTTAACTTTTGTAACTTTAGCTACAACCATCTGACCTTCACGGATAAAATCTCGTATGTATTTTACCCATCCTGAAGCAACTTCAGAAATATGAACAAATGCTTTCTGATCTGTATATTCAAGTAATTCTAAATTAGCGCCAAAATCTTTTACTTCTATAACTCGTCCAATAATATAATCGCCATCTTCAGGTACGTCCAAAGGACTCACTCAAGCTCCTCTAAGATTTCTCCGAGAATTTTTGCCTTACCGCCTGTAGGAAGCGCAATGGTTGAACCAGTAACTGGATCTTTCACTACAGTATCACATTTATCAAAAATAACTACAGTATAGTCACTGTCTGGGCTTTTAACTTTCAAAAATTTACTTTTTGCCATTTTTACTCCGTTAACTCGAACTTTTTAGCTCTAAAGTTTTTCTTATGATGTGCTTTACCTGTCTCAGTACAACGATACCTTACATAAACTCTCTTTGTCGGTTTTTCACGACCTTCTGGTTTAGGTCTAGGGAAACCACCGTAGCCTGATGTAACACTTCTAAACTTTCTCTGTCCCCTTGCTAATTCAGAAGCTCGCTTCTTCTTAACGACTTCAATTTCATGAAGTGTATGCTTTTTTGCATAAGGGCTGTACATCTTAACTTTTCGTGGTATTTTCATGATACCTGAGTCCTCAGGAAACGCTCCGAGCCAAAGGGTTTAATAAAGCTAATCCAAAAAATCAATTCAATGCTTTAATTTCTTT
>JBJLCA010000029.1:0-32379 GCA_045567915.1 Candidatus Poseidoniales archaeon
ATCATCAACGCTTGAGCTAGGTGTATTTTCTGTCTGCCACGTGTTTGTAAATGCCCTTGAACCTGAATCTGTGCTAATTCCCAAAATTTCATCATTCTCAAAGTCAGGAGTAAAACCTAAGAATTCAATATCACAAGCGAGCTTAATCCCGTTGTGTCCGTTGTTTACAAGTATGTGATCATCATGATCAGATTCAGTACCTTGAGGATTCCAAAAACCAACATTATGCCATTGGTATGTAATACCATAATCTGTAGTTGAACTATCAGGCCGCTTTGATGCGCAAGCTGACTCATATGTAGCTCCAGTTGTATCTGAAACGTCATTAATTATTATTCCAAATGTTGAATCGCTCATATCAACTGCACTATCAGTTGTAATCATTACAAAAAAGTGAGTTCCATCTGATTGACCGTGTATGGTTAAGATGTCTATATCACTATTAATTCCAATGTCATTCCCATCAGAAACAATCAAAATCCATCCACTACCGGGGAACGTCGGATCGTCATTTCCCTTTGCACCATCTTCGCCTTCAACAGGTAGAGTTACTTTGTTATATATTTCAGCTTCGGTTTCATCAATATCATTATTCCAAGATTTGATATAGATGTAATAATTTCCAGTATCTCCAAATATCTCAATTTCATCATCGTCATTTGCAGCTTCAACATTAACTTCCGAACCCCACTCTTGTGCAATCTCGACATATGTTTTCATAATGCTTGATTGGATAATTCCATAATGTCCATCAATTTCGATAACTTTTTCAGCCCCAATTCCTCCGGCACTGAATCCAGTTTGAGAATCGTAGTCAATGTCAATAAAAATAAATATTTGATCTTTGTTGGAGAGAACAGGACTGTCATATTTGATTTCTTCAATTCCATCACCTAATGTAACATCAAATCCCCCAGAAGTCCCTTTATTTCTTGCGTCTTTAGAAGTAAATGAAGTCCCATCTAGAATGTTTCCTTCAGTATTAATGTAGTAAAAAGTTTCACCGGACTTATCTGTGAAATTTGCAAACCTCAATATGTCCCCACTATCAACAATGTTATTATCGTTAGAATCTGCCTTATATTGACTTACGGAATTCCAATCTGTAAATATCCCATCGATGTCAATTCCATCTAAATCTCCTTTTTTATATGAATTAGCGATATTTCTCCTTTCGCTCACACTTTCGTCGAAGTTATACTCATTTCTTGATAAATCAATTACGTTAGTAACGTCCATATTTCCAGATGAATCAGACGCAGTAATCAAGTATCTAATTCCATCTCCCGCATCGATTCCAATATCGAAATTAGCTATTTGTAATTCTAGTGCAGTTGAGACTCCTTTTGCTCCAGTACTATTTGCTTCTATATTAGTTAGACTAAAGAAACCATTCCAGTCATCTTTATTTCTTGAATCGTCAAAGCTGTATATCATTGCAGTTGATACAGTTCCAGTTTCTTCACCATATATTTCCACTAAGTGATCAGCACCCATTCCAGGGTAATAGTATCCACTATTTTGGTTGTTATCACTATCTATTAAAATTCTCACAGTGGTGCCGTCAGTAGCTGTGAACATTGGTTCCTTAGTCTTGACTAAGAATGAAGTATACACATTATCTATTGTAATTCCAGTTTCTATAATATCAATATTTCCATTAATTGAGTCATCGGTTCCATCTAATATTGTAGGTGTACCAGCCCAATCTTCAAAGCTTCCATCGACAGAGATTCCACCCTTTGATTCACCGTCGTCTATCATGTAATAAATACAACCTCCACCTGCAATTAGAGCTAGGAAAATAGCTACGGCAGAGATTCTAGCGACATTACTTTTTCCCTCAATTTCAATATGGGAATATCCACCAAGTCCTCCAGTACTTTGCAATCCACTGCCATTGATTAATCCGTTTCCGTTAGTTAATCCGTTTCCGTTAGTTAAACCGTTACCGTTAGTTAATCCGTTTCCGTTAGTTAATCCGTTTCCGTTTGTTAATCCGTTTCCGTTTGTTAATCCGTTTCCGTTAGTTAATCCGTTTCCGTTAGTTAATCCGTTTCCGTTTGTTAATCCGTTTCCGTTAGTTAATCCGTTTCCGTTAGTTAATCCGTTTCCGTTAGTTAATCCGTTTCCGTTTGTTAATCCGTTTCCGTTAGTTAATCCGTTACCGTTAGTTAATCCGTTTCCGTTAGTTAATCCGTTTCCGTTAGTTAATCCGTTTCCGTTCGTTAGTCCGTTACCGTTCGTTAGTCCGTTACCATCTTTCAAACCCTGCGGTTCTTGGGGGAGTTTTTTGTCAGACATGCTTTTGTTCCTTAGGGGGTTATTATATATAAATTTACTTTTTGAGGTAGATGTAACTAATTGGCGGGCACGGAGGGATTTGAACCCTCGACCTGCTGCTTAGGAGGCAGCCGCCATTCCTGGCTAGGCCACGTGCCCTAGTCTTAAGTTTTATTAGGATATTTTTCTTTCTTCATAGTTTCATCAACCTTCTTTTCTTCGTAAAATTTACCTAAGGATGGCGATTCAACTTGTTTTAGTTTACCTATCATTTTTGAAGTTTCTAACATTTCAGGAACTGGCCTATTTTTCAATATTTCTGAATGTTTTGGTTTTATTTCATTATCAATGTAATTCTCACGGTCCATTTGTGGTAGATTGGCTTTTTCTACTAGATTATCAGGAAATTCACCTAAATTAAACGCCTCAATGTTTGTTAGTAATTTTTTATTTTCAGTATTAGGAATCTGTTCTTTATCAATGTCGCTTGTCATGACAAATTTATTCTTTTTATGTTTGTTAAAGTCCATGTTTCTTATTCCTTAATTTGTTATTAGTGCTATTCCTTTATTATGTTATCGACAGCTGTGAAAGGGTCTACTATTCTATCTAATATTTCTTTAGAAGTTTTAATAATTTCATCATCACCTATTTCAATAATTTTCTTTGTAAATAACTTTTGACTTATCTGGTTCTCCAGCTCATATTTTAATTTCCCGAGTCTTTGAGCTTGCAGTTTATCTTTTCCTAAATATTTTTGATGTTTCTCTATTTCTTTCCATAGATTTTCAATGCCTTCTCCAGTACTTGCAGTTGTTGATACTATTGGAGTCTTCCAATCTTTTTCTTTTCCAAGTGATAACATCATTTGTAGTTCTCTTGCTACTCTATCAGATCCTGGCCTATCACTTTTATTTACGACAAGTATGTCTCCAATTTCCAATATTCCGGCTTTCTGCGCTTGGACTTCATCTCCCAGTCCGGGGACTTCAACAACTATAGTGCTATCAGATATCTGAACAATTTCTACATCTCCTTGTCCAGCACCTACAGTTTCAACAATTGTATAGTCATTACCAAGCATCTCGACTGCATTAATCAGCAGTCTTGTTGTTGCAGCCAAACCACCTAAGTGTCCTCTGCTTGCGACTGATCGAATAAATATTCCTGAAGTCTGAGCACCTGACATTCGTAATCTATCCCCTAGTACTGCACCTCCTGAGAAAGGACTTGTTGGATCTACAGCTAAAATGGCTACACTTTTTCCATCTTCAGATAAATGCTTAGCTAATGAGTCAACAATTGTAGACTTGCCGGCTCCTGGTGGACCCGTTATTCCAATTGTGTATGAATTTCCTGTTTTCTTCCAAACTTCTTTTAGTATGGATTCAGCAATAGGGTCTTCGTTTTCAATTAAAGTTATTAGCCTAGCTACAGCTCTAACATCAGATTTTTTTAACTTCTCCAATAAATTTTGTTTATTCAATATTTTTTCCGTTTATGTACTTGATTATGTCTTTCGTTGAGGATCCTGGCCCAAATATGGCTTCAATGCCGATCTCATTCCATTTAGGTATTTCTTCATCAGGAATTATTCCGCCAGCTATAATTTTTATATCCTCAGCATCTTTTTCTTTTAATAAATCGATAACTCTTGGGAAAATATGGGTGTGTGCACCAGATAGAATGCTAAGTCCAATGAAGTGTACATCTTCTTGAATTGCAGCTTCTACAATATCCTCAGGTGTTTGCCTTAAACCAGTATAGATTACTTCCATACCAGAATCTCTAAGTGCCCTTGCAATAACTTTGGCACCTCTATCATGTCCGTCTAGGCCGGGCTTTGCAATTAAAACCCTGACTTTTCCTTTCGAGGCCATATTCATTCCACGAATACGTCTATTTAACTATTAACGTTTTTGATTTCCAACACCTAGACTAGCACTTCGTTTTTTTGTTTTTTTGAACTCATTCTTCAAATCAGCCAATTTATCTTTTACATCTTTGTTCAGATTAGTCTCAACATCAGTTGTGGCCATTGATGCTTTTGGAGGTAATTTAAAATCTTTGGACGTTTCTTCTTCAGGTACTGCCATTTTTTGTTTACCATCACTATACTCATCTTGCTCTTCTTTGTCCCATTCTTCCTCGTTAATTTGAACTTCACTTTTTAATTCGGTAGAATTTCTTACACCAATAAAGAATGATCCCCAGATTAATGCAGCTACAACTCCTAAAATTAAAGGTTCAGTAATTCCAATTTTAAGAGCTGGACCTAATGAAAGAGATAATAGAATGTAAAGAGCGAAAACCAATCCGAGACTACATCCTCCTCCAACAGTTATTATAAAAGTGGAATGCCAGTCTTTGGGTAGTTTTTTTCCTCCGGTTCTACCTGCTAAAAAGGGTATTATGATGAGTGAAAGTGGGATTCCTATTGGTAAAAAGAGTAAAAATATAAGACCTAAAGCCATTGTTTTGACAGCCGAGTTTCGGGCAGAATAGTAGTTTTCGAGAGTCATGTTCCAACAGGTTGGTGCCGCCGGCCGGGATCGAACCGGCGACCTTGGGATCTTCAGTCCCACGCTCTCCCAACTGAGCTACAGCGGCTGACCGTTTCATTAAGTGCCCCCATAAATGCTTCACCATGGTAGAATAAGCTTTTATTCACCCTTTCTACACTACATATGTGGTGATGAGTTTTGCCTAAATTTACTGGAAAAGAATCTGCATTCGAAGGGAACTGTTATTTCTGTGAGAAAAAATTAGTTGTTCCAACAGGTCCAGGCTGGAATTCTACAAGGATTATTTGTAGAGATTGTTCAAAAAGTCAAGGCCAGAAAAAATGATGAATAGAGATTGTCCCCATTGTTTTGTTGGTCTTGAGAAGAGTATTTTGAAGAAGGGTATCTGGTCCGTAGAGACAGATAAATGTAGTTCTTGTAATGGTTTGTATTTAGATAAAGGAGAGCTACTAAAATTAACTTCAAACAGACCATTACATAATATTACTACAAAATATTTAGGTGTAGATTCAGATTCAAAATTACTTTGTCCAGGTTGCGGATCTATAATGGATATGGAATCAGTTGGCGGTATTGAAATTGATGTCTGTCTTCAATGTAATGGAGTATGGCTAGATTCGGATGAGTTAGAACGGCTCAAGGTATTAGATTCTAAAGATATTGAAAAATTGTCACCGGAAAAGTTGGCTGAATTATATGATGCAAACAAGGCAGTTCCTACTTCAGGAATTTTAAGCTGGTTGTTTGGGAGATAGTTTGCACAAAATTTCTTCTTCTACAAGCGCACCATATGGGACTCCGCCTTCGATGCGTAGCGTTCAAGACTTACTGAAGTCCGGAGTTATTGTAATAGATAAGCAAGCTGGTCCTTCATCTCATCAAGTTGCAGCTTGGCTGCGAGATTCGTTCGAGCTTGACGCAACAGGGCATGGTGGAACTTTAGACCCTAATGTTACCGGAGTATTGCCAGTTTCAATTGGTCGTGCATCTAAAGTCATTAAAGTTTTACAAGAGTCTTCTAAAGAATATATTTGCAATTTAAAATTGAGTAAAAACCCAGGCAGGAAAGAGCTGGATAAAGTATTTGCAAAGTTTATTGGCCCCATTTATCAAATTCCGCCTTTTCAAGCTGCAGTTAAGAGGGAGTTAAGAATAAGAAGAATATATGATTTGGAAATACTAGAGCACTCTTCAAAATCAGTTCTATTCAGAGTTGAATGTGAGGGAGGAACTTACATTCGGAATCTATGTGACGATATAGGATCTGTATTAGGTATGAAAGGAGTAATGGATCAATTGATTAGGACTAAGTCAGGTCCTTTTGACTTGGAAGATTCATTTTCATTAATAGAAGCACATGATGCTTACCAACAGTGGAAATCATCATCAAATGATGAGATAATGAAGAAATTATTGAGGCCTTTGGAAGATATGTTGGTAGATTTACCAAAAATCGAGGTCAAAGATTCTGCAGTAGATGCAATTTGCCACGGTGCAGATTTAGCAATTCCAGGAATTTCAGCAGTTTCAAATAAATTGAAGCGCGGGCAATTAGTTTCACTTGTTTCCGGCCAAGGAGAATGTATTGCGCTTGGAAGAGCTGCGATAGATGCAAAAGAAATAATTGATAAAAAAAATGGAAAAGGTAAAGCCGTGAAACTTGAACGCGTAATTATGGAAAGAGGTACGTATCCAAGGGAGTGGAAATCTAAGTGAAGTACGATAGAGAGATTATTGGATTATTAGGTTTTTCTTTAGTTTTAGGTGCACTTTATTTTGCATTAATTGAGACCGGCCCTGCAAAGTTTTTTACAGCTCCAAATGCACAAAAACTTTTCTATTTGCACGTCCCCTCAGGTCTGATTACTTATCTTGCATTTTTGATGGTAGTATGTGGAAGCTCAGTTTTCCTTTACAACGGGTCAGATTATGCCGACAGGCTAGCTAAAAGCTCTACAGAATTAGGTATTGTTTTTGGATTTATGTCTCTTGCTTCTGGAACCTTTTGGATGAAAGCCGAGTGGGGTGGAGACATTGTTTCGAGATTTTTAACAGACATGAGATTAGCGACAACTCTTGCCATGTGGTTGTTATACATTGCTTATTTTGTGTATAGACGACAGCCAGACACATTGCAGGTTAAGACAAATTCTGCAATTTTAGGGCTATCTGGTATTTTGATGGTTCCTCTTTCCTATTTGTCTTCGAGGTATCTTAGGTCACATCACCCTGTAATTGTTGGTACCGAAGATCAGGGAAGTTTAGATCCAGTACTTAGATTTGGTCTTTATTTGGGCCTTTTCGGTTTCTTGTTTATCTTCGTTTTTCTTTTTAAAATCAGGATGGAGATAGAGACAATAGATAGGGAAATACTTAAATCAAAAATGGAGAGTTTATGATAAGATTTGCAGTTTTAGTAGCTATTTTAGTATTGTCTAGCACAGTTTCAGCAGAATGTAGAGAGGAAGGCTGTATGACAAAAGAAACTAATTTCCCTGCAATTGGCCATTCGTTCTATTACAATGAAGTCTTCAATATAGGTACAAATTGGTATATCATTTTTGATTATCCCTCTAACAACACTAATGAAACAATTACTTTTGATTTTGGGAATGGAATTAATAAAGTTCATACATATGATAACTCGAAAATAACAGATTCAATTAGCTTTTCAGGTTCAAGTTTTAGTGAAGAAACTCTTAATTTAGTCCTAAGTATTAAAATAAGTAATGATGGATTAATTGATGAATTCAATTTAAGCATTGATATCAATAAACTGCCTGCAGAAGATATGTTTTATCTTTGGGGAGGAATGACCGTTTTTTGGGCTTCAATAGGTGCATATGTGTTATATATCTCTAGCAGGTTAACACAATTAAGAGATAAGTAAGTGTAAATTATGGACAACAAAAGAAGAACCAATGCACCATGGCCAGCTTGGTCTAAGGCGCTTTTAGCATTTTCTTTGTTAGTTGTAACTGGAGCAGTAGTGTCTCTTTCGGTAACTGAACAATCAACGTATGTTTCGGTTGAAGAAGCTATTTCAGGGAAGCATGAGGAAGGTTCAAGCTTGCAAGTTCACGGAACTATTATGAACTTGAAAGTTGATAATTGTGATCTTGTTGATGGAAATTTTTCACTAACCGTAGATATTTCTTCACTAACCTTACCCGACACTTTTGCAGAGGATAAAGGAGCTACTTTTACTGGAGTTTTAGAAATTCAAAACGGAATTTTAGTTTTAAAGGCAGAAGAAGTTCAGATGGGCTGCCCCTCAAAATATGAGCCACTTGAGGAAGATTCATGAGAGATCAGCTGAAAAAAATAAATGATTATAGTTTTGAGTTACCAAAAACAGGTAAAATGAATGTTCCAGGTAAAATTTATTCATCAGACAATCTACTGAGTCACGCAGGTATGTCTTCAGCAATCAAGCAAGTAGCCGATGTAGCAACACTTCCAGGAATTGTTGATTCAAGTCTTGCAATGCCAGATATTCATTGGGGATATGGTTTCCCAATTGGTGGTGTAGCTGCTTTCCGGACTGAAAACTCAAAAGAAGACACAGGTGTGATATCTCCCGGAGGGGTTGGTTTTGACATTAACTGCGGAGTTAGATTGATTAAGTCTAATCTTCAGGAAAAAGATGTACTAGGTAAACAAAAAGAATTAGTTGAGAAGTTATATTCAGAAGTTCCTGCCGGCCTTGGTTCAAAGGGTAAGATACGTTTATCAGATAGAGATCTAGATTCTGTACTTTCTACTGGGGCCGAATGGGCAAGTGATAACGGCTACATTTGGAACAATGATTTAGAATATTTTGAAGAGCAGGGATGTATAGAAGGTGCAGTAATAGAGCAAGTTTCAGAATTTGCGCGCAAGAGAGGCAAAAAGCAGTTAGGTTCTTTAGGAAGCGGGAATCATTTTTTAGAGGTTCAAAAAGTAGAAGAAATATATGATGAGCGAGCTGCTAAAATATTTGGACTACATGAGAATCAAGTTGTAGTCATGATGCATACAGGTTCGCGTGGCTGTGGTCATCAAGTTTGCCAAGACCATTTAGCCTGTGTTTTGAAGGCAGGTGAGCGTGAAGGCATTGATTTACCAGATAAGCAATTAGCTTCAGCACCACTTAATACTCCTGAGGCTAGAAACTATTTAGGTGGGATGTCTGCCGCAGCTAATTTTGCTTGGGCAAATAGGTCGCTGGTTACTTATGGTACGAGAAAAGCCTTTTCTGATGTTTTCGGAGTTGATTCTGAAAAGTTAGGGATGAGTACACTTTATGATGTTTCACACAATATTGCAAAGGTAGAAAAGCATAAATCTGGAGAAGTGTGTGTCCATCGCAAGGGAGCTACCAGAGCTTTTGGTCCCAATTCATTGGATATTCCTTCTGAATATCGCGAAGTTGGCCAACCAGTCATTGTACCTGGGGATATGGGTACTTGCAGCTATGTTTTATCCGGTACTGAAGGTGCAATGGAACAGACGTTTGGGTCCACATGTCATGGTGCAGGTAGGGCTTTAGGGCGAAAAGCCGCCTTGAAGAAATTTGGTTCAAGAAATTTAATTCAAGAACTTTGGGAAAAACAGAGAATATATGTTAAAGCTCGTTCACCTCGTGTTGCTAATGAAGAGGCTCCGGATGCATACAAAGATGTTTCCGAAGTCGTAGATGTCTGTCATAATTCAGGAATAGCTAATAAAGTGGCTAAATTGAAACCGTTGGGAGTTGTGAAGGGTTAATGGGAATTAAGTTAGGTCCTCTTTTGGAAACTAGGCCAATAAAGATGGAAGAGCTAACTAATCAGAAAGTGGCAATTGATGGTTATAATATCCTCTATCAATTTTTGTCTAGTATTCGTCAAGCTGATGGTAATTTACTTACAGATTCCGATGGGCGAGTAACTAGTCACCTTAGTGGTATTTTTTTTAAACTTTCGAATTTAGTGGATAATGGAATTAAGCCATGTATTATTTTTGATGGTAAACCGCCTAAACTAAAGAAAAGGTTATTGGAAGAAAGGAGACTTAGGAAGATCAAAGCAGAGATTGAATGGGAAGCTGCAATTTCTGCAGGAGATACAGAAACTGCCAGAACTAAAGCTCAACAGACAACTAGGTTAGACAAAGAAATGCTCATAGATTCAAAGAAATTGCTAGATTTATTAGGTATTCCCTGGTTTGATGCACCTAGTGAAGGTGAAGCTCAAGTGGCTTATCTTATTGAAAGCAATAAGGTAGATTATGGGGCTTCACAAGATTTTGATACTATCTTATTTGGAGCTAAGAATTTTGTGAGGAATTTAACATTATCTAATAGGCGTAAATTGCCAAAACAAAACAAATGGGTTGCAGTTACTCCAGAAATTATTGACGTGGATCTTTCACTTTCTAATTTAGGGTTATCAAGGGAGCAATTAGTAGATGTTTCAATTCTTATGGGAACGGATTTTAATTCTGGAATTGACGGCATCGGACCTAAGAGAGGGGTAAAATTGGTTCAAGAGTGTGGAAATGCAGAGAAAGCTCTTGAAAAGTTGGATAAGAAAATTGACAATTTAGATGAAATTAGAGAGTTATTTTTGAATCCTTCAGTTGACGATTTCGACCCCGTGTGGGGCATTCCAGACAGTCAAGGGTTAGAGAATTTTTTATGTAATGATTACAGGTTTAACAGAGATAGGGTAATGAAAGCAATAGATATTTATGCAAATTCGAAATCTAAGGCTAGGCAATATACTTTAGGTGATTTTTAATACTTAAATACACTTGATTAATTTGAATAATATGGAAAGTATAACTCTTGAAGATTTCTTAAAATCACGTGAATTAAAAGCCAGTATCTTAGATTCACGGCCGACATCTAAATTTTCAATGAACCACATTCCAGGTTCAATAGGTATTAGCATAAATGGTTCATTTGAGTATATGTTGAATTGTATTTTTCCTAAGAAAGGAAAATTGATACTTGTTTCCGAAAAAGAAAGACTAAGTGAGTCATTACTCAGGCTTGAAAACGAAGGTTTTTTAGAAGTTTCATACTTTGATATAAATTTATGGTTTGATGAAGGTATGGAGTGTTCACAAATTTCGAGAGTTATTGCTTCTGAGGCTTCTAAACATTTAGAAAGAATTATTGATGTTAGTAGTTCAGAGGATTGGGAAGTTTTACATGTTAAAGGAATTTCTAACATTCCATTAATTGATATTGTGAATTCTCCAGAAAGGGTAGCTCCAGATTCAGTTCTTTATTGTGGTAATGGGCATAAGTCTATGGCTGCAGCATCTTTTCTTTTAACAAAAAATATAATTACAAGTGATATAACGGGCGGCCTTAGTGCAATGTTAGTAGATTCACCCGATTTGGAGATATAATGGCAAAAAGAGCATTTTCATTTCTAGACATGCCACCTCGTTCTGAGAAACCTAGAGTTAATGGCATGACCATGTGCATTGACCAAGGACTTGGTTTCGATTTTGTTAAAGGTTTATTGGAAATGTCATCTGACTACATAGATTTGTGGAAGCTTGGGTGGACAACGACACAGCTTCAACCTCTAGAATTGGTCAAAAAGAAGATTAGTTTATTGCGTTCTCACCAGATTTCAGTTTGTAATGGAGGAACTTTATTAGAATTGTCAGAGCACCAAGGCAAATCTGCAGAGTTGTTCAGAGAATTAGTTGATATGGGATGTGATTCTACTGAGATTTCAAGTGGAAGTTCAGATATTAGTCCTGAGAGGATTGTCGAACTTATTAATGAAGCAAAAAAACATTCGTTGAGAGTTTTCTGTGAAGTTGGCAAAAAGCTTCCTGAAGAAGATTATGAAGCCGAAGAGTACAATAATTTGCTAAAGGAGTTTATTGCAGCAGGAGCTGACAAAGTAATTTTGGAAGCTAGGGAGTCTGGAGTTAGTGTAGGCGTTATGGATGATGAAGGAAGTCCAATAATGGATAAATTAGACAAAGTATTGGAAGATATAGATACCAGTAACATTCTATTCGAATCTCCGAAGAAATCACAGCAAGTTTTCTTTTTGAAAAAATTTGGACCAGAAACTAGTCTTGGAAACATACATCCTAATGATGCAATTTCGTTAGAAACACTTAGGAGAGGTATGAGAGGAGATACAATGAACGATTTCTATTTTGTTATTGCCGATAGACACTTGAAAAAACAAGGCAAGCAATGAACGTATGCATAGAGCATGGCATTCAAGGAGCTACTCGAGCCGTAGAAAGAAAAGATGCCATAGTTATAGTAGACACAATTAGGGCTTCAACGACTTATGTTAATGCATTTGGTAGTGGAGTAGAGCGAATAGTTCCATGTGCTAGTAGGGAAGATTTGATACTTAGATTAAAAAAATACCCTAATTCAGTTAAGTCTGGTGAAAGGCAATGTAGAAGAATTGAAGGATATGAATACGGTTCTTCACCAAAAGAGATGTCAGTTACAGATCTTACAGGTAAGACGATGCTGTCGAGCACAACTAATGGTTCACGCATGGTAGTTGCATCAAATGGTTCTCCTTGTGTGGTAATGGGTTCTTTTTGTAATGCAACTGCAGTTGTTAATTTTTTGAAAAAACAAAACCTAAATGTAGCAATTGTTTGCTCTGGAAGACTTGGAGAAGAAGTTATTGAAGATAACTTGTGTGCAGAATATTTACAGTGGGGATTTGAAAATGATTTTACAAATTTCCGATTAGGGCATAAAGAAATATACAATCTGTGTTTAACTTCACCTAGTTATGAAATGCTAAAGTCAGCTGGTTTGGAAAGTGATTTTGATTTTTGCATGATGATAGATTCTCACGATTTTGTTCCAATTTTAGATGATGATGGTTTTATTTTAACTTAATACGGCGAATTTCTTCGTTTCCACAAACTGAGCAGTTTTTGAGTTTTACCTTCTCTTTGTGGCTACATGCAGTACATTTGTACCTCCATGCACGTCTTTCAGATATAATTTTTCCAGAACAGGATAAAAATTTCACATCTAAGGCTAAAGCTACATTTTGTATAGCAAAATCATCGGTAATTATAGTTCCTTTACATTCATAGCCTAGTGCCAATATATCCACATCAACTTTTGATAGCACATCATAATCTCCAGTTTCTTTTGCTTCTTTATTTACAACATCATAAGAATTTTTTTGTGCTTTCATGACTTTTAAGTGTGTAGCAAGCATATTTTCAAAATATTGTCGACTTTGTCGATTAACAATTTCAGTTTTGATTCCTGGTACAGTGACAAATTCACCGGTAGGGTGTTTTTGAGTTAAGAACGCACATGTATCTAGTATAAACACAATAACCTACAGTGCTCACAATAAATAAGTTTAATAGATTCCCAAAACAGGGCGACAGTTCACAGCTCGCCAGATGAACGGTTTTGATAATGAGTTAAATGTAGCATCAACTAGCCAATCAGGAGAGTTGAACATAATTTCTCCCCATTTTATTCCTCTTTTTGAGTATTTCATCATTTTTCCCATTTGTTTTTCCCAGTTATCTTCGTATTCAGTCAGACTGCTACCATTGTTTATGTGATTAGCAATTGCTTGTCCAGCTACTCTACCACCTATCATTGCAGTAGTAATACCTGCCCCATTTGATGGAAGGACCATTCCAGCTGAATCTCCAGCCAGCATGTAGTTTCCCTTTGTAAATTGGCTTATAGTTCCTGACATAGGTAACGCACCACTACCTTTGTAGGTAATTTTACCCTTGAATCGGGAAAAAAATTCTTCAGCTTTTGCTTTCAGGTTTATATCTTTAGAGTATTTTTTCTGTATTCCAATGCCTATATTTGCGCCATTCTTTTTTGGAATAACCCAAGCGTACCCTCCTGGTGCCGTAGATCCAAAATATAAATCTACTTGGTCTTCAAAATTGCCTTCAATAAGCATAAACTTGACAAAAATATTAAGTGATTTTTCGTCCCAATGTTTTGCCCTTAGCGGATCATGAGGTCCGCCACACCCTACAATTATTTTTCCACTAAATCGAGCGCCATTTGCTAAGTGAACAATATTGTCTTCAATGTCCACTACCTTTGATTTAGTAAGAAATTTAGCTCCAGCTTTTTTTGCCGATTCTACGAGTGATTCGTCGTGAATTGGTCTGTTCAAAATTTTGCCCTTGAAAGGATAAACTAGTTTCTTACCCGATGGTGTGACAAGTCCCATTTTAGTGGTTCTTCTTGAGACTGCTTCTTCAGGAAGATCAAATAAATCATCAATTTCAGGAACATATGGACATAGCTTTCTAAGCTGATTATTGGTTGGGACTAACTCACCACATTGAAGAGGACTTCCAATTTTGTCTCTGCTATCAATAACCAGTACCTTGACGCCTTCTTTTGCAGCATACTTTGCAACAGTACTTCCTGCAGGTCCGCCTCCGATAATTATAGCATCCCAGTTTTTTTCCACCTAGTCTATTAACCTAGCTAAAATATAGTTTGGTTGAAATAATAAGTATCATAAAGGGCACTGCTTCAAGACTAAAGTGGATGCAGTCATTTTGGCAGCCGGGGAAGGGGCACGCCTCAAGGGATGGACCAGTGATAAACCTAAGGGGATGATTACACTAGGTAATGCTCCAATTTTAGAACATATTGTTAAAGGTCTTGCAAGTTCAGGTATTCAGAAAATCAATATGGTGGTAGGCTACCGGAAAAATATTGTGATGTCTTATTTTGGTGACGGGAGTCAATTTGGAATTAAAATCAATTACATAGAGCAATTAAAATTATCAGGTACATTAGATGCTCTCAGTTTAGGTTTAAAAGGTATCGGAAAAGATTTTCTTTTAGTTCCTGGAGACAACTACGTATCCTCAGCATCTTTCATTCCTTTAATTCGTAATGACCTTCCTGCCTTACTTGCTGGAAAAGCAGATAGGTGGTCAAAATGGGGAGAAATAGAGTTTGTTAAATCTAAAGCTAAAATTACTTTTGACAATCCCGAAGCTTTTGGTAGATTACATTTTACTGGCATCATGAAATTGGATGTTGAAGTGGCTAGAAAATTGATTGAAGCTGGAGGAATACATCTCGGAGAATCACTTCAAAAAGTGGAAAATTCTATAAATTTTGATGTTATCAATTCAGAATACTGGCACAACGTAGTTTACCCTTGGGATTTGATTGATGGGAATAGATTAGCACTTAGAAATTTAGAATTATATAAATCTGGTAAAATTGAAAGAAATGTTGTCCTTAAGGGACCGATTTCAATTGGCTCTGGTTCAGTTATTTGTTCAGGAAGTTATCTTGAAGGTCCAATCTCAATTGGAGACAATTGCGTCATAGGTCCTAATACTTTCATAGGTAATTCAGTGTCCATTGGCGATAATACTCGCATAGGGGCTTTTAGTGAAATAAGAGATTCGATTATTATGTCAGATAGTGTTCTTGGGAGTTACAATTCTATCGTTAGTACAGTTGTTGGAAATGGGTGTATTTTTGGAACCAACGTAGTCTCTAACCCAAGTAATCGTCAAATCACTTATTTAGATCATACAATTTCGTTAAGCAATAGAGGAGCTATGGTTGGTAATCGTTGTAATATAGGTAATAGAGCAGTTTTAGCAGGAGGTTCAATACTTTTGGAAGGTGCTACGATTGGTGAGGGAGAAGTTTATAATGCAGACTTCCAAGGAGATACTATCTGATGTGCGGTATAGTGGGCTACACAGGTAAAAAGCCAGCTCAAGAAATAGTAATAGACTCTCTAAAAAAATTGGAATACAGGGGCTATGATTCTTCAGGTATTGCTCTACATGAGGGAAAGATTGTTTTTTCAAAGAAGGAAGGACCTATTGTTAATTTAGAATCCATTTTGAAATCTTCTGATGCAAAGATGGCGATTGCACACACTAGATGGGCAACTCACGGAGTACCTTCAGATACTAATTCTCATCCTCATTTGAGTAATGACGGAAAAATAGCAGTAGTTCATAATGGAACAATTGATAATTATTTAGATATTAAATCTATGCTGGAAGAGGAAGGCTTTGAATTTTTAAGTGAATCAGATACGGAAGTTATACCAAATTTAATTTCAAAATATTATGACGGAGACTTAGTTAAAGCTGTAAGTAAAATATTAGATATTATTGAAGGAATTTATACGATAGCTGCAATACACGTTGACAACTCTGAGCAGATAGTTTCAGTTAGAAATGAGACTCCGTTGGTAATTGGCTTAGGTAACGATGGAAATTATGTGGCTAGTGATATTTATGCAATCTTAAAATATACACAACAGATAATTTATCCTAATGATCACCAAATAGTTAGTGTATCTCCTGGTGAAGTAAATGTCTTCGATGAAAGTCTAAGCAAGATTGAGTTTGAGGTGGAAACAGTAGAAAAATATACGGAGGTAGCTGAAAAAGGTGGATTTGAACATTTTATGCTCAAGGAAATATTTGAGCAACCTAAAGCTTTGCAAGATTCCCAGACTGAATTATTTGTAAACTCTCCCTTAGATAAATTAAATCTTAATTGGAAAATAGGTAGTATTTCTGTAGTTGCATGTGGTACTTCATACCATGCAGGTCTTGTTGGCAAGTATGTTATTGAGCAATTAACAGCAATCCCCGTTTCCGTTCATTATGCTTCTGAGTTTCGTTATGCAGCACCTGTGCAAGGTGTTGGTGGCCTTATGTCATCTAGGCCTCTAGTCATTTTGATTTCACAAAGTGGCGAAACTGCAGATACACTTGCAGCTGCAAGAGCAGCTAAACAACAAGGATGTCATACCGTTGCAATATGTAATGTTCCAGGTAGTAGAATTACTAGAGAAGTTGATGGTGTAATTATAACAAAGTCAGGCCAAGAGATAGGTGTTGCAGCTACAAAAACATTCCTCACACAGATGCAAGCACTCTATGCACTTGCTATGCATTTGGCTTTTCAATCAGGTTCAATTGATCATGTGATGCTAAAAAATTGGGAGAACGAATTAAGGGGCGTACCAAGTAAAATCACACAATTATTGAATTCAGCAGAATCAATTAAGGAGCTTGTACCTCATATTTCTAATGCAAAATCTACATTTTTCATAGGTAGGAATATCAATTATCCACTGGCACTGGAAGGGGCTCTTAAGTTAAAAGAAATTTCATATATTCATGCAGAAGGATATCCTGCTGGGGAGTTGAAACATGGTCCTTTAGCATTATTGAGTTCGGATACTCCAGTTATTGCAATAGCAATTCAAGACCATACTTATTCTAAATTAATATCAAACATTGAAGAGATATCAGCTAGAAGCGCTCCAGTCATTACTGTTGCACAAAAGGGAGACAAACAGGCCCTTAGGGTTTCAGATTATGGATTTGAATTGCCTGAAGTCGATCCAGTTCTTTCCCCATTTTTGGTAGCTGTATTTGTTCAATTATTGTCGTATTATGTAGCTCATGATTTAGGAAAGAGTATTGACAAGCCAAGAAATTTGGCAAAGTCAGTCACGGTTGAATAATTAACTGCTTAATTCTTCTAAACTTTTCAATGCGAAAATAGTGTGCAAAGCTGTTCCAACATGTAATGCATCTTCATCAGCTTTAAACATTGGATGATGTACACTATAAGTTGCATCAATATCTGGGTTATTCATTCCTAATACTACAAAACATCCCTTCACTTTCTCAGTATAATATGCAAAATCTTCTCCACCCATTACAGCATCAAGGTCACTGACATTTTCATTGCCAAGTAGTTCAATCCCTATTTTTTTTGCAAATTTCCACATGTCTGAATCATTGACTGTTGGCGGGTAATCATTTCCAACATATTCAACAATAGCCTCACAGCCATGAGTTTGAGCTATACCTTCAGCAATTTCTTTGACTCTTTTCTGGAGTTCTTTTAACCCATCCATCGTAAGAGATCTTAACGTTCCCTTTACATTGACGTCTGAAGGGATTACGTTTGATGCATTTCCTCCATGTATTACAGTTATACTAACTACGCCAGAATCCAATGGATCTAGCTCACGTGATATTATTGATTGCAGATTAGTAATAATTCTAGCTGAAGTTAATACTGGATCCTTAGTTAACTGAGGAACTGCAGCATGCCCTCCAACTCCTTTAACAGTAAGACTAAGAGATGAGGTTGCAGCTAAGAATGTTCCTTCTCTTGATCCAATCTGACCGCTAGGCATTTGTGGCCAAACATGCAATCCAAATATCCTCTCAACAGCAGGATCTTTCAGAGCTCTTTCTTCTCTCATTAGTTTACCACCTGCGCCACCTTCCTCAGCTGGTTGGAACAAAAGTTTTACAGTTCCATTTATTTCATTTTCTTTTTCTTTTAGAAGTTTGGCAGCTCCAAGAAGCATGGATACATGGCAATCATGTCCACATGCGTGCATTTTTCCATCTATCTTACTTCTGAATGGTACATCCGTCTCCTCATGTATTGGTAAAGCGTCCATATCTGCTCTTAAAGCGACACAAGGGCCGTTTCCATTACCAATGGATGCCAATACTCCAGTTTCTGCAATAGGGTGCTTATACGGTATGTCTAGTTTGTCAAGTTCTCTTCGAATTAGCTCACTTGTCTTAAATTCTTCATACATTAGTTCGGGGTGCTCGTGCAATTCTCTTCTAATGTTGATAATCCAATCAGATATTGACTTTGATTCGTCTTTTATCTTATGATATTCCATAAACCACTAATCAAAGCTGTTTAATATTGTTTATCAGGCATTTTCATAATTATTGTGTCGCCATTATCGAACCAAATTGCGAAATGGTTATTATCTGTAAATTTAGTTTTAGCTTCACCTGTTAATTCTTCAGCAGGATCCCATTGTAATAGTGCAACACCTTTTTGCATCTCCTCAGATAAGAGAACATATGTTACATCTTTTCTTCCAGCTTGTGGCGTCGGTAGGTCCTTTCCAGCTAAAATAGATTGTTCAGTATTTCCATTGATAACAATTGCTCCATTTTCCCATGTTGCATTTGTTTCAGTTAATCCAAAAGTTAAACTGCTTAGTCGATGGTCACTAGCTACAAGGCTGTCTTCCTCAGCAAAATTAAACCATAATATTCCATCAATTTCTTCTTGACTTGTACCTTCTTGAAATCCTCCCATTACCGATGGCGGAGGATATGCACCCCATGCACAACCTAGAAGGAGAATAGTGAATAGTGCTGTAACATATTTCCTTTTCTCAGTTTCAAACCCAATAATGAAATGGTGAAAGCTTATTCCAACGATCAGTGCTGCAGGAGCCAACAAGTATGGTGCATGTCTGTAAGCAATTAGTAAATGCGACCCAGTGATTGCACCTATTGTTGCTAATCCTAGTATTGGTAATAGCCACCCCCACAGCACCCATCCATTTTTCTTCGAAATTACAAAGCTAGGTACACAGGCAAGTGACATAATGGCCAGATTAACAGAAAGATATGGTGTGGCTTCTAAATCAACAGGAATATCAGTTCCAGGCACTCCTTGCCAAAGAACTAGTAAGATTACTACGAATACACCAACAAATGCAGCAATAGAACGTTTCAAGTAAGCTTCGTGAGTAATTTTCTCAGCCAAAAGAGGTAGGTACAGTTTATTTTTAATAAGCCATAAAATTAGTAATGAAATAATAGGAATAAGTGTTAGCACAATTGTAGTTGGAATATTTTCAGGTAAGAAATCAAAAGCACTATCGTCCAACATTTTTCTGAAAGACTTAGCATAGATTAACCAGTAAGCTGATATTGCTAAAGACATCAATCCTATGGCCATAATTCCTTCAGTGGGGATTTTTTTGTTGCCTGCAGCAATTTCTACAATTAGTATTCCTAATATAGCAGCCATCAATAAAAGTAATGTGAAATGATGTGTAATTAATAGGGCAAAAAAAGAGAATTTCATCATATTACTCCATGGGTTTCTTTTTAACGGGTTTATTATCCAAAGCTTTTCATCTTTCAATATCTTGATCCAATTCAATATGAAAACAAAACCCAAAGTTTCAGCTAATCCGCCAGGCATTGGATGGGAGTTTGCGTACACAACTCCAAAGGTTACTCCATAAAATGCAGAACCGAACAATGCTGGTGTGAATCCTACAAGTTCTTTTCCAATAATGAATAACATTGGAATGGCTAGTCCAGATACTAGAGGGATAAACCAAGTGAGTGAGCTATAGTAAGATATATCAAAGATTAAAGCCATAGTGGCTGTTAATATTTGCATTCCTTGAAAATCAGGGTAGGCCCTTCCCCAACCAATATAGTCTTCATTTAGCATCATACCATTTTCAACCAAGTATCTGGTTAGGTACAAGTATTCTCCAGAATCACTTCCCCAGATCGGCCAATCGTATTTATGAATAAATCTAAGTAAGAGAGCTAGTGTAAATACCGAATAAAGCATATGTTTTTGAAATGCCTTAATTGCCATTGAATCTCCTTGCCACAAATATAGTAAATTCAGCAACGATTACAAAAGCAGTAAGAAAAATTATATTTAGAATCATAGATGGTTTTGGCGTTGCAATTATTGCTATGAATACAATCAAAGTATATATGTATTTTCTTATATCCTTTTTGTTATCGACAACTCTGTTAGCTATTAATGTTATTACTGGAGTAGTAAGTAGTAAACCTGTGAATAGGCTAGCTGAAATTATGACTTTAATTGTTTCATGTACCGATAAATTTGGAGAAACGACTTCGCTTTCGTTCATCATATAATCTAGAAGTTTGGGTGCTAAAAAATAAAGTCCAGCTACGCAGCCAATAACAAAAAATACAAGACCAGTAAAAAAAGCGAAACTGATATTTTTCTTTTCTGATGCAGTTAGGCCAGGTTTTGCAAAATTATACATCGATAATAGCCAGAGAGGCATCGCAAAAATTAAACTGAGTACAAAACTAACATATATTTTAGTTCTGAAATATTCAGCTGGGCTGTAAGTACTTAATTCATTAATATCTAAATTTACAGTATCCAGAAGTTGAATAATTAGCTTAGATGCGAAAGAAATTATCATAATCAATAGTATTACATTGATTACAAAGGGAAGTAGCAAGTATGTCCTCAGCTCTTCAAGATGCCTTGAAAGTGGACTGCTTAAGTCATTTGTTTCAACCACTAGTGGGGTAAGGTCGGGGGCTTAAAAGGCGCCTTGTATGGCCAAGCATGAAGATTCTACAGGGTTGTGTAAGGTATCCACCAGCTCCGGGCGGTGCAGAAACTGTAGTAAAGGCATATTCAGAAGGTTTAAGAGACTTAGGACATGATGTAGAAGTAATAACTACAGATTTGTATACAGAAACACCTTTTGTTAAGAAGGAAATGCCTTCAGAGGTTAATGGAATAAATGTTACTAGACATAAGGCGTACACAGTTTCGGGTGAAGCTCACTATGTTTTAGCTCCAGGTATGGTTCAATCTTTTTTATCTAAAGAAGCCGACGTAATTCACACACATTCATACGGATATTTTCAAAATCACGCAGGTTGGATTAGAGAAAGATTTCAATCAACTCCATGGGTTATTACTCCTCATTTCCATCCTTCATGGTCTATGTGGGGAGGTGCAAAAAGGAAAACACTTCGAGAATTCTATGATACCGTTGTAGGAAAGGGCACGATGGAAACTGCAGACTTGATAACCTGTGTAAGTAAGCACGAAAGAGAGATGCTCGTTTCAGAGATCGGATTAAGTGAAGATAATATCAAAATAATCTACAATGGAATTAACTGGAAGGACTGGGAGGTTTTACCAGATAAGAATATTTTTAGAAAGGCGTATCCTGCAGTATCTGAAAAGTTTGTTCTGTTTGCTGGGCGTCTAGCGACAAATAAGGGCCTTTCAGATTTGATATCAGCTATGGAAGTTGTCGATGATGAATCTGTCGATCTGGTGATAACTGGTGCAGATATGGGCCTTGGTAAACAATTAGAGAAAGAGGCTTCAGAAAAAGGAGTAAAAATGCATCGTTTAGGACATATAGATGATGAAACTTATCGTTCAGTACTTGCTGCGGCAGAAATGTTAGTTTTACCTTCAGAGTATGAAGCATTTGGCATTGTCTTGTTAGAAGCTGCAGCCGCAGAAACTGCAGTTATAGGTGCAAATGTTGGAGGAGTACCTGAAGCCATGTCTCCCAATAATAATGGATTAATTGTAGAGTATAATGATGTTCCTAATTTATCTAAATCAATTGCTACATTATTAGAAGATGAGAAAATGTGTAAGGAGATGGGTTTAGTTGGCAGAGATTGGGCTAAAAATTTCTCTTGGAAGTCTATAGTCAAAGAATTAGAGCAAGAATATCGTTCAATTATTGGGTAAAACAATATATATTTCACCGGTTATCATAGTTTGTGTCAACAAATCGTGATTTCTTTATGACAATTCCTGACGCATATCAAGAAGATTGGGAATTATTTATAAAAAAAGCGGATTTGGATGAGACATATCCAGCAGATATATTGCTGGATTTCATGCGTGATTTTGTAGATGAACATCGTAGTGAATTAGTTGAAGATTCTAACGATAAACCTAAAAGAGTTATTGTTAAGAAGGCACCAGCTAAAAAGAAAAGTTTTTTGACAAAGAAAGCTAAAATCATCAAGAAGAGAGAAGTTGAAGAAGACGATGATTCTCTGGACATAACACAAACACCCAAGTTCAAGTTGTTAGAACTTGTTAGAGAATTGGATAAAGAGGAAGGCATATCTCCAGATAAATTAGTAGCTAGGGCAGAAGATGCAAAAATACCTAGACCCCGCTTGCAAATGAACAAAATGATTAGGCGAGGAATATTATATATCCACAAAGGTAAAGTACACGTAACTTAGATTAGCAAGTGAATTTATGGAAATTTCAAGAGGTCAGTGGATAATTATTATCCTTCTTACGTTGTCGCTCATTGCAACAGCAGGCTTTGTTGCGTTTAGTTTAGCTGCAGTTTTATCTTTTGGACCAGCTTATCTCTATCTTAAATCTATTAGAAATGCAGAAGAGACCGATCGTGAACCTTGGAGTGCCTTACGTACGGTTTTCGTTTGGGGTGCAGTTTCTGGAGTATTTTACGCTTTGATTTTGAATGGTTTAGGAGGAAGTCTTGTTTTTCTTTATACAGGCGATGACGCAAATCTTACATTTATATTAACTGCGATTATTGTAGCTCCTATAGTAGAGGAATTTGTGAAGCCACTTGTTCTTTTCCGTAATGCTTCAGTTAAAGGTGAGATTGATGAAGTCGAAGATGGAATTGTTTATGGTGCAGCCTGTGGTTTAGGTTTCGGAGCTACAGAAAATATTCTTTATGGCGTTTCATTAGGTGCTGAATCGGGTGGTCTTTTAGGTGTTATAATTCTTGTAACGCTACGCACAGTATCCTCTATACTTTTACATTTAACAGCTAGTTCTTTCACAGGTTATGGGATTTCGCAATATTTAGTCAAAGGAGCTCCGTTTGGAGTAGTAGTGAAATATTATATTTTAGCTGTATTAATTCATGCAGCTTGGAACACTGCTGCAGTTCTTGGTAGTCCACTGATATTAATATTCTCAATATTATTAGCAATAGGGGGTCTTGAATTCTCAAAAAGAAGAATCCGTGAGTTGGATCTAGAGGGTTCCAATATTTTGCCACAATCATTGAGAGCCGATGGTAGTCAGGAAGATTGGTGGAATGCGTCAAAGAGTAAATGGGGTAAAAATGCACAAGAAAAAAGCCCTAACACAGCATCACCGATATTTGAATCTGGGACAGATAGTCCGGCATCTACCATGTTCCGAGATGTTGACTGGAGACAATTATTGGGTGGCGGTCTATTTCTCCTATTTATTCTTTCAGATTTAATATTTGCTTAGATATAATTTTTTAATGAGTAGTATTAGGTACATAATTGCGGGCCAGTAGCTTAGCTAGGTAAAGCGATCGGCTCTTAACCGATCGACCGTGGGTTCGAATCCCATCTGGCCCGCCATTAAGTATAATACAAAGGATATAATCTTGTAATACGACCTTGTTTTTCTATTTTCAAGAAAGCTTTATCAACAAGCGAATTAACGTGATAATTAATTTTCTGTCTACTCATACCTAATTGCTTTGAAATCATGGCTTGAGTTATACCTGGAGTTTTCTTTATGATCTCCATTATGTTGCGTTGGGTTTCATTGGTTACGAGAGAGACCCTTGATATCTCACGGTTAATTCCCATTGGGAAAAACAATCTTTGCCTTCCACTTCGATGAGATGTGATAATGTCATGATTTTCTAAAATATTGATGTGATGTGCAAGAGTTCCATTGTGTAAGCTAAATTTATCCTTTAATTGTTTGAAGTTTGCGCCCGGTTCGGCATAAATATATTTTAGTAGTTTTTGCCTGGTAGGCTCATCAGCTAGAGTGTCTTTTTGGAGACGAGAATACATAGGTACAAAGAAAAACTTTAAACCTAAATATTTTAAGTTCTCAGAGCGCTTGATTTGATATAAAACTCCGGCCAATGTCAACAAAAAAGCACTTCTTCCAATGTTAATTTCTGGTACTGTAACAGCATCACTCTTTTCACTTTCACTATTCTCTGCAGAGATTACTTTAATTTTAGACTCAATTTCTTTTCCAAATATTTCGCCGTCACTACTTATCACATTTACAATGATGCTCGTTTCTCCAGTAATTTGTGGATCATAGGTAGTTGTTAAAGTCCATGTTTCCAGATAATCTAGTGAGTCAATCTTTACTTCCTCAATAATCACTTCGTCAGACGATATCAGAAAAGTTAAATCGTTAGAGTAGTATCCTGTGTTGGTTAAGATTGTAGTACATTTAAGACTTTGACCTTTCAGCAGTGCGTATCTGTCACAAGCAACTTCAGAAATTTCAATAGTCGGTTCTAAATAAGAAAATAAATAGGTAAAAATTTTATTTTCATTATTGTTACTAAATTCTATGTTAAATTGACTTCCACCTTCACGCGGTATATTTTCTAATGGTCTAATTTTGATTTCTATCTTCTTTTCATTGTTTGGCTGTACTTCGATTACATCGAGCCCCTCTATCTCAGAAACAAATGTTGGAGAATAAATATAACTTAGATCGTATGTTTCAGTGTAAAATCCTTCGTTTTTGATTGTTACTGTGATTATCTTTTCTTTTCCATCGTCAAAGATTATAGAAGGTGCAGTTATGCCTTCAATTGTGGTAATTGTCGTTTCATTATCTATTAGGGAGTATTTTACTTCGTCCATATTTATTATTGAAATTATTTCTCCAATAAATGTGGTATCAGTATTAAGATTTACACTGCCTTCAATATTTTGTGCTCGTATCGTATAGTATTTTTCAGTTAATTCAGATATTGTAAATTCATTAGAAAAATTTAATTGGCTTATTTCTTCGCTATAAATTAATATTTGAATATTGTTATTTTGAATGTCTGTAGTGAATAGTTTTGTTTCTCCACTTAAATTAAGTTCAAAAGCTCCATAATTATAGTTTGAAATAGATAGTAAAATTAGTTTCTCATCAAAAAACAGGTCATTATTTATTATAGTAGTTTCGAGTTTGATGAAATAATTTCCAGGTATTAGATTATCTTCTAGATTTATCTTAATATTTTGAGTTTCTCCAGATTCAATGCTTGGTAGAACTGCATAGGAATTAATCATCTCATTTTCATTAAATAATTTTGCAATTATACTGACATTACCTAATTGTTGATTAAAAGTGCCGATATTCTTTGCATCTATTGAGATTTCATTTTTCTCGTCAATTTTAAAGAAGTAATCTGTTTGACTACCAATAAATAATGAGTGTTTAATAGTAAGTTTCTCTAATGCAACTTTATTAATATTCCAATAGTTTTCAGTAAGAGGTTCGTTGTCTTGTCCTCTAAGAAGTATGAAAACTTGTGATTCATTTGGTATTTCAACTTTAACACTAGTTTCCTCTTCAACATCATGCAATAGTTGCCATTCAGTTCCATATATTTCGGATGAATTGAATTGATTAGTAGAGTAAATGGTGTAATTTGAATTAAGACTCTTTACACTCTCATATTCTAAAGTAAGACTTGAGCTGGCTAGGCCAATTGTATTGAAAGGTCCTAAAACTATCCCCGTGTCATAACTATCCGCAATGTTCTTTAGCTCTATTGTTTTGTCTTCAGAATTGTAAATCCAGTTTGCATTGTCAGAAGGATCATAGTAGTAATCGGCGATAATTTCATTGAATTGATACTCTGTGTAGTCGTAAAATGTAAAGACTTCATTGATGTAATGTTCACTGAGGGTTTGATTTTCTTCGATTAGTAGTGTCAGGTTAAACAAATAGTCTCCAGATATTGGAATAGTAAAGCCAAATGAGTGGTTGTAGATGTCATTGCCTTCAACATCAAAAAAAGTAATTGAGTCATCAAGAGGTATATTCTCAGTTAAATCTATGCTATATATTGTAAGCATTAGGTTACAATTAAAATCGGTCTCTTCGTAGTTATTGACTTGAATGTCAATATTGTTTTCTTGTTTACTATTCTGGTGCCCGATATCAATAAGTTTGAGATTAGTTTCTTCAGCGCTTGCCGGAACGAGTGCAAAGAGAAAAACTATCAAAGACGCAACCAAGAGTAAGTGTAGGTGTCTCTTTGCACTCATATTTTACTTATTGTGTTTGTAGTATTAATAACTATAGGACATTTCTTTGACAATTATCGTGCTTAAGTTTGATTATTATTTAAATATTAGTTATTATATAATATATTAAGCATTACAAAAGCAGAAGAGATATACTGTTGTAAACTATTAAATAATGCATCAAATAAGATAGAAATATGAGCATTCAGAAAACTGTCGACAAAGTAGTATCAGGAATTCCTTTGCTCGTTTCAGTTTTAGTGTTATTGAGTGGTGGAATATTAGGCACATGGTTTTTGGTTGAAGAAAATGTTTACTATTTTGCTTATGAGTCTTCAGAGTCGGGTTTTTTAGACGGTCAATCTACTTATGATTATTTTCTAACTGAGATGTCTGTTACAGATACTAACGGAGAATACAACATAGCATACGATGAACAAAATTGTAATTGCGAAAATCGTGACGGTGTCTTCTTTAATATCAAGCTTTTAATTTATTTAATATCTTTTAGTTCCCTATTAGGTATGGGTATTCTCTTTGCGCGTGATGCTTCAGCGATCAAAGATCTAGGAGAAGAACACCCAGTTAAGAAATTAGTAAGTCCAATGGGTCGCTTCGGAGCTCATGTATCTACAGTAGTACTTGTTCTATTTCTAGCAGGTTACATTGTATTTGGAATTCCTGGCGGTATTGAAGCAGATTATGAAGGTACTTTGAAAGAATGTTTGTATGATTCAAGCATGAGTATTGTAGGTAGTCAAGATTGTTTTGTTAATACAGTTAATGATCAGGCAGAGTTACATAGTAATTGGTCTCTCGGTTTGGCTCCTTTCATACTTATTATCGGTGTATTAATTCCAAGTATATTTTCGGCGTCTTCGGCCTTTGATGAAATCAAGGCAAACTCGAGTGATGCACAATCGATGTCTCCTACTGATCCGGAGTATTTCTTTGATCCAGAAGGTCAAATTTTATTTGATATTAATACAGGGGAAGTTGTAGCTTCATTTGTAGGCGAAAAGAGAGGTTTCTTTTACGATGAGGATGCCATGATTTTGTTCGATGAAGAGTCCGGCGAAATATTATTTAGCCCTCCCTTAGATTAACATTAAAGTATAATATAATCGTTTTAACGTTATAATACAATATAATCTTTCTAGATTTACTGTCTAAATGCATTGTGTAAAAGATGGAAGGCTAGGACCCTCATGGTGTATGAGTGACGACGACCCTAGCGTCTCCCAAATTTTATTCCTCTTGTAGATATATAAAAGGTTCTCAAAAACTTCTTTTGATAAGCTTAGAACGTCAAGATCTTATCGGATTTCTCTACTATATCCATTAAATCTTTCATAGAAGACATTGGACATATTGGAGTTCCTTCTTTGTTGCGTGATACTAAACATGTGCCACATGCAAATATTTCGCCTTTAGATTCGACGTATTTATTTATTTCATCTATTACGGGAAACTCTTCGTTAACAATTTCCACACATTCTACACCTTTTCCGATGAGAAAAGTTCTTACATCATGTTCTTTTCCAAGTGAAAAATTAGCAAATCTAAAAGCATTCCAAACAGTTTCAGGATCGGTTTGTGATATTACTATTCCAATATTCATAATATGTTATTGAAAAGATATTAAAAAAAGTGGCTCTGCCCCCCGAAGGGGACATTACCGAATTTGTAGATATTATCTATCTACTCTTTGTCTTACTTATTCAGCCGATTTTGATTCAGCTGCTGTATCTAATGTTGCAGCATACCATACCATTAATCCGAATGCAGTCTTGTTGACTACATCAGCGATATTGTATACAATATTCAACATGTTTTGTCCGTCTGCATCAGCATCCATTCCATACAGATAACCAATTGGATAGATAGCCCATCCGAATGTTAGAATGTATGTCATCCATGTGAATGCGAACTGTACGCCTTCAGTTGCGTCTTGTGCTGCCTTCTTAGCATCTCCAGCCCATATTTCGTATATGATGTATAGCCAGGCTGCCATTCCGATTGCCCATGCAATTGTAGCATCCATTGCTCCAGACTCTCCGAAGAATCCAAAAGCTAGCATAACTATAGATGCACCTAGTAATCTCCAGAAAAGCATAGCAGAAGCTACACCAATTGCAGCTAAAATTAAGTAGAATTCGACCACTTGTAGTGGTACTGTGATTAACCAATCCACATATCTTAGAACAAGAGGACTTTCGCCAGTTGCGACCCAGTGATCTCTCATGTATGTATAGTGGTACCAAGCAACACCAGTTACAAGTGCAGCAACAGTTACAGATGTTCTCCATTTAGGAGCTACATTATTTCTCTCGACGAGGAAGAATATAGTAGACGCCAACATCATTGCAGTTGCAATCCAAAAACTGATAGCCACATTATCTGAGGTATCCATTGGTGATGTCTCGGCACTAGCACTTCCAGCGAGAAGCAAGCCCATTGAGGCGGTTAGACCCATAGCACGCATGCTTAACATGATTATGTATTGTTCAAAATTAGTATATAAAGGATATATATGCACGATAATTGCCATGCACTAAAGCTAAATTTGCAGTTTAGTGCCATGCACTAAAGCTAAAGTAGTATAGGTGTTTCATTTTATGAAATTACTTTGTAGGGGGTTTTAGTATGGAATAGCCTGCAAAAATGGCCCAAACGGCACCCAGAACTGCGAATGGCCACTCACCAGTAACATAGGCTCGCAAAGTTAACAACAATTCTCCGATAGCCATCAACACTAGGTAATTGAAAGATCGACTAGATATTATGCCTCTTGTCTCAGCAGCGAATGCTATCAAAACCATAACCATTCCAACGTATGCTCCAATCATTGTGGCTTCCATTATAGCATCTCCAGTAATTCGTCATGGAAGACGAGGTCTGTAGCCACTACGGCAAGTAATATACCTAATATGTAGTTTGTAATCCTGGCCTTTCTTGAATCAGATAAGAACTTTCTAAGCAACGAACCAAGAAACATCCAACTTGAAGTAGCACTAAGTCCTACAATAGTTGCACCAACTAGTAATCCAAACTTAATTGAGTACTCTTCTCCAAATCTTGATGCATATGTTGTCATCAATATTATGTAATAGAAAATTATCTTACCATTTATTAGTTGTAGTAAGAAACCGTCTTCAAACTTAAGAGGACTCTCAAGATTATCTACACTTTCTTTGTAATTGTCTGGATCATCTGTTGCAATTATGTAGGATAGGTAGAGTAGGTACATTCCACAAATATATTTCATATTTTCTAAGATATCTTGTTGTTCTTTGATAAATTCGATTGTTACACTAGTAGTAAATCCCACCAAAAGAATCCAGTAATAATTCCCGTAAGTAAGGGTATTGTCATCTTCAAACCATACTTTGTACTGTTTACAGAGCAAATAATATTGTTAGGTCCAGGTGAAAAGCTGAGGAAAACCATGTAGCTGAGAACGATTAAGTATTCTGATAAATTTTCCATTTTATTGTCCGTAGAATAACAGTCCGAGTATAAAAATTATTATGTCCCATATTAACTCACCAAGTGCCCTAATCCATGGATTATCACTACTTTGAAGAAATCCTCCTGGAAGAAATACTAAAGCCAAGAGACACGTTAATAAAAATGAAAAAGCTATTGCGGCTTTCTTGAGGGGTGTGTTTGGCATGCGCATAACGCCGGCATATCCTTCTTTGATATCGAATGCTTCATCCAACATATCGCTGTAAAATTCTCTAATAGGTAGGAACAGTACGTTATCCCAAATTAAGATGCGAAGAGCTATAGCTACAAGACTCAGAATAATGACTAAATCCAACATGCCAAAGAACCAAGCTATTGCAAGGATGCTAGCAGTGATAGGTATTACTTTGATTAGTTCATAATGATTAGATTGGAAACGTTCATTCTTTTTGATAACAAAGTTCAGAAACCTGAAGGGAATTTCTGGTTTAACTCTAATTTTTGTAGGGTCTCCATATATTTTCCCTTCATGTGGTTCATCGTCGTGTGGCCAACCCCATTGTGATAAATTTTCAATTTCAAATTTATGTTTACATTTTGGACATTTAGCAGGCAGCACCCTATTCCACATAAATGCCCCGAAATTCTCAGCATCTTCTGTTCCTTGCCCTTCCTTTCCTCCATGACCACATTCTGGACAGTCTAAGAATACCCATCCTGGGTGATTGTAGACATGCTTTATCAATAAGCCAGCACCAAAACTCCAGCTGAGGAAACCAGTGATAAAAGTCCAAAAAACAAGCTCAAAAACCATCCCCAATGCAGTTCCACAGGAAGTACCTTCAAGCTGTGTGTCACATGGTTCGCCTATATTATTGTTCTGAATTATAAGAAAGGCGCCCCAAGAAAATATTACTAAAAATATAGGTATTGTTAATCTTATCTGAGCAAATGGGCGGAATTTACTATAGGGTTCCCAGTTTCCAAAATAAGGATTTACAACTAATTTGCTGTCACAGGCTTTACATCTTTTACCTTTTCCTATTTCATCCTTATCTGCAGTATCACAATTAATGCAAAAATCTTTTTTTGTTCTTTTTCTTCTTACATCAGCTTGTCCACCAGAGAAAAAATTTAGAAGATCTCTATAACTTGCCACTTTGTACTATTTAGTTACTGCTATTTATGTAAAAATCAGATAATTATTTGCCCAGAATCTCCTTAGAAATCAAGCTAAACATTGTGTGTTACAGAGGCCATCTCAATAAATCATTAATCTTTAGACTGCAATATCTAAATAATCACCAGGAGCATTAGTCAAATCTTGGTCTAATCCTAGATAAATTTCGGTAGTTCTTATGCTGCTGTGACCTAAACTGAGTTGAACTTGTCTCAGTGGCGCACCAGCTTTGTATGATAATTGTGCATAAGTTCTCCTAAGATCATGAGGAAGAATTTGTTTATCAAGAATATTTCGGGAATGTTTTGCTACAATATCTCTAATTCCTTGTGGAGTTATCATTGTATTTCCAATTTCACCATTTTTCCGTATTGAAAAGAATATACGGTCTGTTTTACCCACTGTTTTGGATATCACAAGCCATTCCTCTAAGCATTTAACAGCATATTCAGGAATTGCAACAGTTCTGTATCTTTCTCCTTTTCCCTTAATGTCAGTAAAAGCCCATCTTCCTTGGACTTGTTTCATTTGAGTAATTTTCAAATCAGATATTTCAAAACGTCTTAATCCACATCCAGTCATTACAGCAATTAGCGCTCTGTCTCTTACGATACTCATTTTCTCGGAATTTAAGTTATTTAATAATTTTTGAACTTCTTCTTGTTCCAGCCAAGTTTTGTGTCTTTGTCCCAAAGGTTTCTTAAATTTGATTTCTAAAAGATCATTGTATATTTTTTCATCAATAACTCTCAACCTTCTCAAATCCTTGAAAAGTTGTCTTAGTACTGAAAGGCTTGTAGAAATCGTAGCCTTTGATTTTCCGTAGTTTTCCAAGTACAATAAATATTCGCGAATTATGTTTGCATCAATTCCTTCATTATCTCCCGCAACGTACCAATCAAAAAATTTGGTTAACGCAGAATAGTATGTTTGTCTACTATTTTGGTTTTGCCGTTGATTTACTACAGACATCACCATTTTTTGGATGTCTGGGCCGTTTTTTGCGATAATGTCCATTTTACTTTCGATAATATACATTATAAAAAGTAATATATAAAGGAATCGTTTTTTAGCATAATTAATAGATCTCTGAAAAACACGGAAACCCCTAGAGTTTTGCATTTTTTCAGCCATTTGCATATTTACGTATTTCTTATTATATTATATATTTTAGTATATTTGATTAAATAACGTAACTTTCTAAATAATAGTTAAAACATTAATTTAAGAGTTATTTATCATATAATGTATTTTAGTATATTTTATTATATTTGCTTTTTATGTTTAATT
>JBJLCA010000030.1:0-32262 GCA_045567915.1 Candidatus Poseidoniales archaeon
AAAAAATGGCTTATCGTATAAGAAGCGTGAATGATGATGAAGATTACTTTTACAAGAAAATGAAAGCTGCTGTAGATTTTCTATATGGCCCATCCAACATTTACAATGATGGAGCAAAGGAAGAGGAAATCATTCAAAATGGTTTATCTAAATGTAAAAAGGTTATAATAGGAAGATGAAAAAGAAGGTTGCTTTAGTTATTGATAATGATCACTTCATTAAACAAAGTATACCTGAATGGAGCGAGAAATTCGATCTAAAAATATTCAACCCTCCGCGTTCACCTCCAAAAATTAAAACTCCATTAGATTTGGTACGTGTTGTGAGGAACAAAGTAGCAATCCGGACCCAACTACCTAAGTTAGCCAAATGGGCTGATATTGTTTTTTGCGAATGGGCCACACATTATCTTAAATGGCTCGCCAACAAAAAATACGATAATATTTTAGCATGTAGAATGCATCGATTTGAATTGGATAGACACTATGATGAAATTAAATGGAATAATGTTGATTCAGTTCTGTTCATTAGCGAAGCTATGGAACGACGATTTCATGAAAAGGGAAACTACCACGGAAACACTCATGTCACTTATGACAATCTAAATTTTGACGACTTCCCATTTACTCAAAAAGAAAAAACTATGCAAATTGGAATGCTGGGAAATATTGAACCAAGAAAAGGGGTTTTGGAATTTATCAAATATTTCGGAGAATTAAATTTGCCTGATATCAAATTAAGTATTGCTGGAAAAGCAAAAGACACCAAATATTCTAGAGAAATTGAACAGTACATATCTGCAAATAATTTGAAAAACAATGTATCTATGGAAGGATATGTCGAAGATTTAAGCAAATGGTACCATTCAAATGATTGTATTATTTCTAATTCAATTCACGAGGGAGCCCAAACATCAATTGTTGAAGGTGTAACTACTGGATGCTGGGCCATTAGTAGTAACTGGGATGGGGCTGAGGAAATTGTAGATAGTAAGGGCTTGTTCTCTAATTTTAATGAATTAGAAGAATGTCTTAAACTATTTTACAATTGGAATGATTCTGAAAGAAAAGAAAATATTAATACTGCTCGAGAAAAATTAATTAAAAAACTAATTAATAGACCGAAAATGCACGATATAATATCAAAGTTTTAATCTATTCCAAGAAGTTGATTTTTACTCTCAGACATTAGACTTAGAGACCATCTAGCTATTACAATACCTGCCAATATACCGATAAGTGGATCTAAAACAACCAAACTGGGTATAAACATTCCAATAATCAAAGCTAAGATTACTAAGACTGAAACCAAAGCATCTGCTAAAACATGCAAATAAGCTCCTCTTCTGTTTAAATCTTCTATATCATCAGGATTGGTCATTACATGGAAACTAGATGCTAAGGAATTAAAATCTTCTTTGTAGGAATTCACTACAACACTCCATGTTCCTCTTTCAACTTCTTTTTCGTCGTGGTCATGGTCGTGGTCATGGTCGTGGTCATGGTCGTGGTCATGGTCGTGGTCATGATGATGATTTTCTATTCCCAAAATATTTGCACAAGCAATGTTTACTACTAAACCAATAATTGCAACAACAATAGCTTCCATGAACTGAATTTCTGTTGGATTAATTATTTTGTCAATTGATTCATATCCTATATACAATGCTACTAAACCTAGAACTATTGCAGAAGCAAAACCTCCAAGAGCCATTACTGAATCTCTTTTACCTTTAACTAAATCTTCAGTTCTGGCATAATAATAGGCATATAATGTAATTCCTAAGGCTGCTGCATGAGTTCCCATATGCCAACCATCGGCCAAAAGACCCATAGACTTAGTAACAATTCCTGCATATATCTCTACTATCATTGTAACTAAAGTAATAACTACAACAACTCGAGTTTTTTGTTCAGAATCGTCATCTACAGAATGATGGTGGTGATGTCCTGACATTATTATTACCAGTTAGCGGTGGAGAAAAAACGCTTTGTCTCCTTCCAACCTAACAAAACCAGTTCTCTCAAATTGTACTACTGAAGTATCTAATCCCCCTAGATTATCTTCTACTAAACCATCAGAAATTGTACCGTCTGGATAATGCAATTTTATCTCTTTACTTTCTGAGCACCATTGAAAGATAGGTATGCCCTTCTTGTGCTCGAAACCCGAAAATTCTAAGGTGTTACCAGTTATCTTAACATTACAAAGATTCTTCAAACGTATCTCTGAAGCATCCTCTATTTTGCTTAAATCGCCACCTGGCAAGTATAGTTTTGAACCTGACTTAATAGATTCAACTCTGTTACCTAGTTCTTTTTTGTCTGGATGCCAGGGTGCCTCTTTCATAATTTTCTTTTCTGATTTAAAAATGAATTCTTTGGGTTCAGAAACAAAAAATAATCTTCTACTTTCCGCATCAATCAGGTCTTTATTCATAGCATCAAAATTTTGCCATGAAAATTTGATATCTACTTCCTTAACACCGCAAGCTTCCCAATATTTACTAAATGTTTCTGATAAATAACCTCTTCTTGCTAAAGCTTTGATTGTAGCTATTCGGCAGTCATCCCATCCAGTGTACTCGCCATCTAAGATTGATTGACGTATTTTACTGGTCTTCAGATTTGTTTTTGGTATTGATACAAGTCCGTAGTGAATGAATTCAGGTTCCTTCCAACCCATATATCTGTAAATCCATTTTTGCTTTTCTGTGTTGTTCAAATGATCTTTACCTCTAAGAACATGTGTGATACCTAATCTATAATCATCAATTGCTACTGCAAAATTATAAAGTGGCCATAATCTGTATTTCGATTTTTGCAGAGGATGTGGATTATCTACAATCCTAAAAGCAACAAAATCTCTAAGTGCTGGATTTGGATCTTCCAAATTTGTTTTAATTACAACTATTCCATTGTCACCAGCTAACAAAGATTCGAACTCTTTGATTTGCACCTCTGGCTTTCTATTGCGGTCAGGATGTGCTTTCTTATGCCTCTTTAATTCTCTCCATTCTTCAGCATCTGATTTAGTAACATAAGCGCCACCTTCAGAGATAATTTTACGAATGTCTTCGTAATATATGTCAATTCTTTCTGATTGAATTACAACCTCATCCGATTCAATACCTAGCCATTTCAAATCTTCTTGAATCAGGTCATACGCGTCAGTATCAATTGCATTTGGATTAGTATCTTCCAATCTTAAAATTAATTTTCCATTGTATCTCTTTTTGTAATAGTTGTTTAATGCTAAAGCACGAGTGTGGCCTAAATGAAGAGGGCCGCTCGGACCTGGTGCAAAACGTAATACTACTTTTTCATTATTAACCAAAGGTGGTAATTCTTTAGGTTCAGTTTTCGCTTGCTTCTTTTTTTTTGGAATATATGACTTTAAATCTTTAGCGTCAATTGAATTAGCTTCTTCAATAACACTATCAATGATGGACATTAGCTCTTTAGCCTGAGTACGAAATTCCGGATATTTACCCATTGCTTTGCCAATAACACTCTTGGATTTGGCCTCTCCGTATTGCGCAGCTTCTATTTTGGCTAATTCCAAAAGCTTAGCTTTGACCTCTGACACACTTCCTGAAAGAAGGGGGGGTTTAGGCCTTTTACTAACAACAAAATCTTTTATTTACTCCTTTTGAATCCAAACTTTGTGAAGTTACCCTTAGCTGTAGCTGTGATGTTTTTGTCAATCGGATGCATTGACATACCTGCAATGAATGGCCTAATGGACAGGCTTGTACCGGAAGAGGATAGAACATACTCTGCTTTTGAGGTCTGGAATACACAAGGTAATTTTGCTCCAGACCCTAACCAAGATCAGGAGACTGTAACTAATGCTATAGCCGACATCGTATCTGATCCTTTACAATTTCAAAAACCTCTACAAAACCTTTCTTGGGAAATAAGTACACATTCTTTTGTTATTGAAAGCGAATGGGAAGCAAAGTACGTTGAACTCACGCTTAGTGTAGTCTACGAACTTGTTGGAGGAAATCAACCAAGTGAAGGGCCTGCTGGAACCTTGGATTTCAGCTTAGTGGACCCTACCGGTGGGCAACACGGAGAAGGCTACGAAATAGTAACATGGAATAATCCTGTAAATGAAAGACTGTTAGTTTTACCACCCATATACGGAACTTGGACGATTAATATCTCTGGCTCTGGATTTGAAGGTGTCGGAGCTTTAGTATATTCTGGCAATTATGACATCAAAGTTGAAAGTGAACAATTAAATTAAACTTTCAAATATCAGTACTGAACCAATTACTAGACAATAAGGTGTAAAATAGTGGAATTTCCTATTATTGAGTAATTTGAGAAGAAATTTAATAGATAAAAAACTAGAAATAACTGAAGCTGAGAATCCAAGAATAATGGAAAAAAGACCTACTTCTTCAATAGTGTCACTTACTTCATTTATCTTGAGAAATGTAGCACCAATTATAGCTGGTATGAAAATTAGAAAAGAAAAACGGGCAGCCTTTATTGGATTTAATCCAAAAAAACGAAGAAAGGCAATTGTAAGTCCTGAACGTGAAAGACCTGGGAGAATAGATAGCCCTTGAATAATTCCCACAAAAAATGCGTTTGATGATGATAAATTGTCAAAACTTAAATTATCATTGTAATCCTTAGAAAACCAAATTACAGCACCTGTAATTATCAAACAAGTTCCTACTAAGTGCATATTATCGTAGAAAGTGACTATTATTGTACCTTCCAGAAATAAACCAATTATCGCAGTCGGTATTGAAGCCAGAATTACAAAAAATACTATTTTTTCTTCTTCTTTAAGATTACTCCTGTCGTTTACTTTTTTTAATGCAGAGGGCATGAAACTTAAAAAATCTTTCATCTCATTTCGCAAAATGTACAATATTACGAATAAAGAACCCAGGTGTAAAATAACATCAAAAAGTATTGGTGGCTCCTCTTCAAAATAGTACTGGAATATAGCTAAATGTCCACTGCTGCTAATAGGTAACCACTCTGTAATTCCTTGCAACACTCCGAGAATTATTGCCATCCACCATTCCATAAATGGTCAATCGTCATGTTTATTTAACCAACGGTTGAATATGTTTCAATGGTTGAGTCAAAAATACGATGTACAACTTGCTACAACGTTTTCAATACTACTAAGGCTGTTGGAGGTAAAGCAACATGTCCCATGTGTGACTCAGCAGTAGCCATAAATGAAAAAAATATTGTTGGAGACATTAAAAAACAAATTTCTGATTTATCTGATAAAATAGGAAGCGAAGTCAAAAAAGCAATCACTGGGAAAACCAAAGAAAAGTCGACTTTAACAATAAAAGGGAAAAAATATGATAGGGAATTAATGAATTTAGTAATTGAAATTACTAAAAACAAAAATGAAATTAACCTCAAAGACAGTAAAAAAATATTCTCTAAAATTAGTGATTATAATGAATATACTGCAATTGAAAAACAAACTGTCGCATACATTCGCAAAAAATACAAATTTACTACTGAAGCAAACAAATGGTTAAGAAGCGAAATACGAAGAGAAGCTGCAACAAGAGTAGAAGATAAGAGAACTAAAGATCCTACAAATGAAGAATTCAAGGATGATACTCCTATTAAAATGGTTTTTACTAATATAAAAGATGCGTACACCTGGGAAAATATAAATAATTTAAGTGAAAAGCCAAAGAGTAATGCTCAATGGGCTGGAATTCTTCTTTCGATTGTGTTTGTTCTTGGACTTTTGTCTGGGGTCATGTACGGACTTAAATGGAATAATCAGGAGGACCAATGGGACAACAACGGCCTTTCATCAGTCCATGGCTCTGTAATTGATGAAAATGGAAATGCTATGGAAGGTGTTGCGGTTTATGGTGGAAATAAACAAACAACAACCAATAACCAAGGTCAATACTATCTTTACGATCTTCAAGGTGAGGAAGTTAGTATTCTTTTTTCAATTGAGGGATATAAGGATGTCAGTGTCTGGATGGACATAAGATCTGGCAGTGCTAATATCTTGGAAATTGAAATTGAAGAAGGTAACGGAAATTTAAAATTAGATTATAGAAAACAAATCGCTGAACCTTGGCCTCCAAATTATGCCCTTGCTCCAATATTCATGATTTCGGCACTTATAACTCTAATGGGAAGTGCTGCTGCACTTCTCCAAGAAAATTTCAAGATTGCAATAACTGGCTGTTTATTTGGAATTATTAGTTATGGCTTCTTAATAGGAAGTATCTTGTCTGTAGTTGCCCTCGCACTTTTACTCATAGATTATCAGAAATTTAACAACAAATGACCTCTTGGAAAGTAATAAACCAATGGAACCATATGGGCAAATGGAACAAAGCGAGTTTTGTTCTATTGTGGGGCTGGTTGTCTTTACTATTATTTAGTCCTTATCTAATGGAAAGTGGCACCACAGGAGATCTGAGTGGCGTTGTAGGAAAATACGATAATAAGAAAGTTATCGAAGATATGAATATTATTGCTAAAAGTATTTATTATATTGGTGACTTAAACTGCCATCAATTATCTCATAGATCATATTCATACAATGATAATCAGATGGCGTTTTGTGCAAGGGATACTGGTATTTTTTTAGGACTTGTTTTAGGATTTGTATATGCCTCTAGAAAGAGAATCGTTCTTACCTTACCTCTTGTTGTTGCAGCCCTAATTCCGATTGGACTTGACGGTACTATACAACTTCTAACCGATTACGAATCTACCAATCCTAAAAGGCTAATTACAGGTTTAATTGCGGGAGTAGTAACTGGATTTGCAATAAAAATTATAGCCGATTCACTAGATAAAAAGTAATTACCACTCTATTTCAGTGTCGCAGAAAGGACACTGTGGTATTCGATCGGGAACGACTCTGTAACATGTTTTGCAAAGGCGACCTGGATTGTAGATTTTTTGATAGGCAAATATACCGATAACTGCCAACACGAGAATTAACAATAAAACTACTGTGAATATCATCTATCTCGCTTAAGCTCTTCTCCTACATATTGCTTCATAGATTTTGGATTAAGAGTATTCCAAAAGAAATTGAAATCTTTTTGCGTGAAAGACCCTATCATTGATAAAATAGATAAAAATAATAAACCACCAAGTCCTGAGATGAAAAATAATTCAAACCATCTATCAACTGTAATTGCTTCTTGCACTTGCCACATAACTAATCCAACTATTGTGGCAACAATTAATTGCACAAAGAAATTAGATTTTGGTAAAATTTTCAAATATTTATAACTTAAAATTCGTAAAGACAAACCAACGGTTATTTCAGATATTAACACTGCATATGCTGCACCTTCTCCACCTAAACCAAACAAATTCTCAAGACCAAGTTGAGGTATTCTCTTAGGAACTAAAACTAGCATCAAAATTATGCTCAATATTGAAGAAAAAATACTTAGTATCGAAGTTAAATCAGGCCTATCCGAACCTCGAAGTGCAACTGACCAAGGGCGATTCAAAACCCTTACTAAGGCAACTAATGCCAAAATTTTTAAAATATTAGAAGCTGGTAAAAATTCCTTACTAAGGAATACTAAGATAATTTCACTAGACCAAATAAATGTCATTGCTACTAGAGGCACACATATCAAAGCCACATATCTTTCAGCATCGTGGACTAATGTTTTAATTTCACTCTCTTTCTTGTTGGCATGTAAATTAGATATTGCTGGCAATAACATACCTTCAATAGCTAATGCCATGGTTCCAATAAATAATGCAATTCTTTGAACTCCAAAGTAAAGTCCTACTTGATATTCAGTCCAGAAGATACCTATGAATATTTTATCACTATATTGCTTCAAAACTCCAAAAATAGAAGCTGCTGCAACGGGCAATGCATAAACTTTGTAAGAATTAAAAGTTTGAGAATCTGGTTTAGAAATAGGGAAATCCCGGAAATACCAAAATGAAATAATGCCAATGAGTATTATGCCTATGAGGTAAGCTCGTGCTAACCAAATTACGCCTAAACCCATCAAGGCAGCTGCAATGAAAATAAACGAGCGAATAGTTGTACCTATTATGTTAGGTATAGCAACCCTAGCACTTTGCTCTAACCCGCTAAATGTAGCTGGCATGACTCCAACAAGTAAAAATACAATATAGTAAAGAACTACAGTTAGCAGTAATCCTGGTGTTTGAATATCATATATTTCCTTACCTAAAAAACCGGTCCAAAACCAATATGACGAGATAAAAATAATAAGCATTAATGAAATTAAAAAAAATCTTATAGACAAAAAAGTCCCAATGCACTTTCCTAAATCAAGACCCTCACTAATTCTTTTCACATGAGCCATTCTAAAACCAAAAAAAGCTATGAAAGTAAACGAACCAACTAAGCTTAAGGCAAAACTGAATTCACCTATAGCTGAGGCTCCCATTTTTCTTGCAACAAACAGAAGTGCAACCCAGCCAATTATTGCATTAATATTCTCTGCAGCAAAGAGAAGAGCTATCTTGCGAGAGGTTGCCATTAGTACTGCAGAGTAGATGGGATTTAAAGCAAGACCTCTTGAGGGGATTGTGAGCTCAAAACTAATTGTAGCTGGTGTTTTAGCGCTAGATGACTTAAAAACACCTAGAAGAAGTGAAAAAGCAATTGTAGGAGGGGCTGGAGTTTATTCAAGTATCTCATCCAGTTTTTTTACAAATACGGCCCTAATTGCGGCAATAGGCAATGATTTTCCTAACGACATATTGAATAAACTAAGGGATAAAAGAATCAATTTAGATTGTGTTAAAACCTTAGATTATCCTACATTTCACTGGTCTGGAGAGTATGTGGGCGATATGTCACAAGCAATAACTCACGAAACTAATTTCCAAATTAACGACCATTACAACTGGGAAGTGAATGAAAATTACAATGGAACTAATTTTGCTCTTCTATGTAATAATGATCCCGTAATTCAGAACAAGGTACTTCAACAACTAAATTCCAAAGTTATAGCATTGGATACTATGAATTTATGGATTGATATCCAAAAAGAAGAATTAGACAAAGCAGTTTCAAAGATTCAACTCTTGTTCCTAAATGATGCTGAAGCTCAGATGTATTCACAAGAAAAAAATTTAGATGATGCAGCTCAGGTTTTACTAAAAAAAGGTCCAACATATGTAATTATTAAGCGCGGAGAAAAAGGCGCTACATTATACGGAAATGGCACAAGAAAAAATATTCCTTGTTATGAAATAAAAGATTTTGTAGATCCTACTGGAGCTGGAGATACCTTTGCTGGAGCTGCTATGGGTTACTTGGCTAAAAAGGGAAAATATGATTATGATAATTTGGTAAAAGCTATGCATTATGGCTCGGCTGCAGCATCAATTACGGTGGAAGGGTTTGGTACTGAGTCAATAATGGATGCAACTTTTGAAGATGTAGAAACACGATATAGTAAATTAGTTGGTGGGCCCGGCCGGATTTGAACCGACGACCGCCCGGTTATGAGCCGGGAGCTCCACCAGACTAAGCTACGGGCCCCATGGCGCCGCTGATCGGATTCGAACCGATGACCGTCCGGTTAACAGCCGGATGCTCTGACCTGCTGAGCTACAGCGGCATGGAAATGTTCCACTAAGGTATGGTTTAAAACTTCTGCTATGGACCAAGAATGTATTTATGGTGCCGTTAATACACCTCAGTGTCCCTAGTAATTATGGTCAGAACAAGGCTAACAACAGGCGGTTTTGCAGAACCTGTAGTAACTGATACAGCCAAAAGTTTGTCAAAAATAGGACACCGAGTAATACTCTTAGCATGGGACCGAACGGCTAAAGGTGAAGAAACTGTTACGACAGATTGGGGAACTATTTGGAAATACCAAGAAGAGTGTCCGCTTAATAACCCATTGACTTTTGCAAGTAAACTTCCTGGATTTTTAAGATGGAGTACTTGGCAAATACTAGCTTTCCAAAAAATTGAAAAAGATATTATTTTACATTATCATGATTTGGATACACTAATTGGAGGTGTCTTTACATCTAAATTAAGTGAATTACCCTTAGTCTATGATTGTCATGAAAATTATCCCGGACTAGTCAAAGGTGCCATTTCTTCTAGAGGAGCTAACATTTTACATAAAATCGAAGCTTATCTTCTAAAATATTGTGCTGGAATTATGGCTGCTGGGCCTGCAGGTTACATTCGATTAAATGACATGCTTAACATTGGCTCTAGTGCACCATTTAATGCAAATGATGAAGACGCTTTCAAAGTCCTTAGCAAACCTCAGAGTGAATTTCTAAATTCAAGAATAACAAGAGTAGGAAATGCAAAAAGGCTAGATGCCTATCCATTATCTAGAATTCAAAAAAGAAAGCGAAACAAAAAATTTAGAATTTTATACATTGGAGTTTTGGAGAAACACCCTTCAAGAGGCATCCTTGAAACTGCAATTACTGTAAATAAGATGAAAGACGTACAATTCGATATTGGAGGGTTTGGAACTTTAGTCCCAACCATAATGAAGGTATGTGAAAAAATGGCAAATGTCAATTATATTGGATCAATTCATCCCGATAATGTACCTCTGCAAACTATTGAGTCTGATGCAGTGCTGATGGCATTGGATCCTAAAAATGACAATAACCGTATGAGTGCACCTAATAAATTGTTTGAAGCAATGTCTGCTGGAGTTCCCATAATAACTTGTAAAGAATTACTAATGGGACAATTTGTCGAAAATGAAGAAATTGGATTAACTTTTGAATGGGGAAAATGGGATAGACTCAAGGCTGCAATCATGAAACTAATTTACGATAAAGAATTACAAGCCAAAATGGGTAGAAGGGGTAGGAAACTTGCTGAAAAAACTCATAATTGGGAGAAATGTGAAGAGAGGATCGAATCTCTGTATCGCTACGTAAAATTAAATTCTATTAGTCCTGCTTGATAGCAACTGGTTCAATATCAACTTGTCTAATTAATCTATAACCTTCGTTAGATTCCAAATATGAAGACTTACCTTTCAGTTCAAAATCAACAATATGTGCTGGGAAATTGGCCCCAGATAAGGTGTAAAGCCTAGGACGGCCGGCAAAACGGGGATTAATCTCAGAAACTTTCTCACCCATTAAATCTACCGAAAAGATACCAACTGGATTTCTGTCGATAATATTCACTGCCTTTTTTGCAACATCTATAATTTTATCTAACTTAACCGTTTTTGCTAAACGAACATCTCCTGTTACTCCTGTCGGTGAAATAGCTTCATGAATGTAGCCTAATCTCTCTAGCATTCCCATGCCACAAAGATTCGAATTTCTGTCATAAATCAAAGTAACATTATAATTTCCCCCATTGAGATATTCCTGAGCTATCCATGAAGAAGAAAATCCCCTCTTTTTCCAGTATTCTACCCACATCCATCCAAACTTTGAATCTGACACTACAAGTGAACCTTTACCGCCAGCTCCGGTTTTAGGCCTCAGCCAAACAACTTTTTCAGAAGAAATAGCATTGCTAAGGTCGTCTTCATTATCTACATCAAAAGTTCTTGGTGCCAAATTTCCTATTTTCTGGGCAGTTAAAGACTTAGAAAGTAAAATTTGAACCGTTTTATCTGAAGGCAAAAATAACGGTGATTTAATCTGCTCCCTAATCTTACTAATGAAACCTACTTCAAAGTCAGGGTTAGGTATTATTAAATCTATATTTTCCCTAACTATAATCTCATTTATTCTACTAATATAATCATCAGTTCCAGCTCGTGGTGCACGAAAAACTTTATTGTAATATTTACAACTTTTACTGACTAAGAAAAAATTATCTTCATCCGCTTCTGTAGCAAAAACATTGATTTTAGCTTCATTCAAGCTAAATGCTAAATCCATTCCAATTGCGCCTGCTGCACCAGTCAACAATACATTAGCCATCTATCCATGCTAAATGTCTTATTATTTATAATCTAAGTTTACTAAAAATTAAAATCTAAAACCTGTGTCTCAAAAGTTTGTAAGTTTACTGCAACTGCTCTGCAAGGATCTGGCTGAAAACCCATCATCTTTTGATAATCTGTCTGAGATTGCCATGTCCCTGGATTTATCATCAATACTCCATTAAATTTTTCAACCCCAAATGAGTGAACGTGGCCTGTTACAAAAATATCGGGAATATCATGTATCAAAAGATAATCTTGTTTCTCAGGCGCCAAGGGCGTTTTTGCACCATAAATAGGTGCTAAATGTCTCCTTTTCAATAACTCTTTCATCATGCCCATAGGATCCTCATACGATAAATCTCTCAAACTTACTAAGTCATCTAGAGACTTACCGTGATAACACATTGTCTTTACTCCTGCTAAATCTAGAAGCACAGGATTAGCCGTAAATGTTAAATTATCTCCGAAATTTTTAATCACTTTATCAGGCAGTGGCAATTGTGGTTCCATTAAACGCACTGCATCATGATTACCTGGCATGATAACTGTTTGAATTTCATTAGGTATTCTGTTAACTGACTTTGATAACTCTGCATACTGCTCCCAAACATCAGTTATAGAAAGATCTGCTTCTTGGCCAGGATAGGAATCTATACCATCAACTGCATCACCTGCAATTACTAAATATCCTGGATTAGGAATCCATTCCTTATGGTAATCTACATCTCCATTTAACCAAGAAATAAATTTGTCCCATTCTCTTTCCTGAAAGGTACTGCTCCCTAAGTGAACATCAGAAATGAATAAAGCAATGTGAGGTTCATCCGAACGTGAAACTTCACGATACCTCCCTAAATGAGGCCTTATTATTGGTGAATTAACAAATAATACATTTCCTTGTCTACTTAATTTACCAGATACTCCGATAACTTCATCCATTAACAAATTAAGATTTTCATCACCAGATTCTTGAAGCATGACATTGATTCTTCCACTTTTATCCTCAAGAGTTACACGAGTCCTACCATTGTTAAATGTTTGAATATCTGCAACCATACCTATAATTTTATTTTCTTCATCTGCACTCAAGTTAGTAGTATCTCTTATTGCGTCGCGCATGGAGGGATCTCTACGTACTAATTTTGATAAATTATTGAATCTATCATTAAATAATGAAACATAACTTTCTAGCTTTCCATCAGACATGCTTTTTTGTATTTGCCTTTCAATAATTACAGGAGGTATATCTGCTACTTTTTTTCTTTCAATAGGCTTTGGAGTCTCTACTTTTTCTTCCTCTATTAAATCAGAAATGCCTAAGAATAATTTTGGCTCTGTAAAAGATGTAACTGTTTTTTCAAGCAAACCCAACCCATCTGGATGATTAGAAATGTGGCTAACCAGCTCCGGTGAAGGCATTAACTTACGCTCTGAAAGCCAAGCAATTACTTCCTTTTCTTTTACGGACAAGGATTATAGAAATAGGATATGAAATAAACCCTTTTGCTACCACATGTATGTATATCTAAAGTGATTATATTTTGTCAAAAATCAAACGAAAAAAAAGGGTATAAATAGTATTTTTAATTGTAAGACCTCCCGCAAGTTTATAGCGAGTTGGCTATATGCTAAGTTCCACTTATTGTGTAACTGATTAATATGGATAAGGAGATAAACACAGCAAATCGCAATGTTTTCGATAAACTTATACACGATGAAAGAATTTTCAAAAATCGAGAGTCACTTTCAACATCATATGTGCCTTCTGAATTTCCGCATAGACTTGATGAAATCAATCAAGTAGCCAATATTTTAAAAACCGCATTTTACGGATCAAGGCCTTCTAATATTTTACTTTATGGACAAACTGGAACCGGAAAAACAGCTATCGCAAAATTTATATGTAAACAAATTAAAGAAAAAGCTGAAAAGGAGAAGGTAAAGATACATACAGCCTATATCAATTGTAAACAAACAAATACTCCATATGGTGTTTTGACAAACATAGGGAAAACCTATTCTACCGACTGGGAAAAACAGATACCTAATGCCGGATGGAGAATAGACAAGGTTTATTCTTCACTAAAGGAAAAAGCAGATGAAAACGGAGGAATCGCAATCGTCATCTTGGATGAGATAGATACTCTTGTTTCTAAAAATGGAGATGAAATACTTTACCATCTGACTGGACTAAACTCAGATTTAGATAATTCTAAAATATCAATTCTTGGTATTTCTAATGATGCTAAATTCACTTCATGGTTAGATCCTCGTGTTAAATCTAGACTTGGAGAAGAATCGCTGACATTTTCACCTTACAATGCCCCCCAAATCGAAGACATTCTAATCGAAAGGGCAAAGATGGCTTTCAATGAAAATGCTGTAGACCCCATGGTAATGACATATTGCGCTAGTAAAGCGGCACAAGAACACGGAGATGCTAGAAAAGCTATTGACTTGCTAAGAATAGCTGCTGAATTAGCTGAAAGAGAAGATAGAGAAATTGTTACATTGGAATATGTTAGTAAGGCGCAAAATGTAATGGAGAGGGACCAAGTCAAAAGTATTGTTATTACCTTACCAATTCAACATAAAGCCACATTAGCAAGTATAATATTAAACCAAGGAAATAAAAACAACAGCCAACAAACAACTGGAGAGGTTTATGGCACTTACAAGAAGCTCTGTAAAAGCTATAATCTAGACGAACTCTCGCAAAGGAGAATTGGCCATATTATTTCTGAATTAGACATGCAAGGATTAATTAATGCAAAAATTGTCAATCTAGGAAGACATGGAAGAACTAAGTATATTGATTTAGCTGTAGACAAAGAACAATTGTTAAATATAATAAAAAATGACCACTTTCTATCTGACTTGATTGAGTCTATGACAAAACTGCAAATATTTACGAATAGTATGCAGTCAAGACTAATCTAAGACTTACTGGCAATTCCTTCATTCCACCCTTTTTCCCATCCTGCAGCAATTGCACCTTGCAAACCTGCATTACGAGCTGCATCTTTGGCTGAATTAAGAATTTTTTCCCTATCTTCTTTAGTTTCCTGACTATTTACATTGCTTGCAATTTCTTTAGCAACATTTGTCAATTTTTGAGCCTCTAACCACATGGCTGTCTTCTTTTCCTCAAATATTTTTTCTGAATGTTCTTGTGAAACTTCAATAGCTTCCTGATAGCCTTTTTCCTTAGATTCGTTATAGGCATCAACTTTTATTTCAGTACCTTTTGATTTTTCTTTACTGTATTTAGCCCAAGATAAACCTCTCGTTATTCCTGGTACGTATTTTTTTATAAAATCTGGAATTTCAGAACCTAGCTCTTCATCAGACATATCTCATCAATAAAGACTCTGTAAAGAAACTTAACCTTAATCTCTATAAGTATCTGGGAAAAATAAAAGCAAAACTGTAATTATTTCTAAACGCCCTAGCATCATTAGAAACGACAATACTAATACTGTAGGGTCACTAAAACCATAGTATGTTGTAGAAGGGCCTATTGCACCTACTCCTGGACCTATATTTGCCAAACAAGATAACGAAATTGATATTCCATCTATTAATGTGAGTGAAGGCTCTAAGTACAAAGTAACTAATGATCCGAAAAGGAAAATCATAATGAAAATAAAGAAAAATACACCTACATTCCTAAACAAAGATTCATCTAATACTTTTTTACCAATTCTCAATTTTATTACTGCTCTAGGATGAATAACTAAAAGTAATTCTCTTTTCAAGGCCTTAAATAAAAGCATAATTCTTACTGTCTTTAATCCACCGGTTGTTGAACCTGCACACCCACCCATAAACATAATTAGCAATAATATAAAAATTGACATTTTAGGCCATAATGCGTAATTAGTTGTAGTAAAACCTGTACCTGTCAAAAGCGATACTGTTTGAAATATAGTATAACTAAAACTGGAATTAAATGATTGCTTATCATTAAATTCCAAAACTAAATTGATTAATATGATACTAGAACATGAAAAAATAAGAAATAAATAAACTTTCAATTCCTCATTTTCTTTAACTAAAATATAAATGTTTTTAAAGCGTGACTGAATAGATTTTGAATTGTCTTTAATATGGTTAAAAATATAATACAATATAACAAAGTTAACGCCTGAGACTAACATAAAAAAAGTTACGATAAAATCAACTGCACCACTATTATAAGAACCAATTGATTCTATTCTTGGAGAAAAACCACCTGTAGACACTGTAGAAAAAGAATTACATATTGAGTCATAAAGTGATAATCCCGCTAGGTGCAATAGCAATATTTCAGATAAGGTCAAGAATAAGTAAAGAGTCCAAAGAAGACGTGCGGTTTGAGCCATTTGAGGTTTAAGACGGGTGACTCCTGTTCCTGGCATTTCAGCTTGTAGAACTTGAATACCACCTCCGAATAATCTTGAAAATATTATTGTAGCTAGAACTATGATTCCCATTCCTCCTAACCATTGTGTTTGAGATCTCCAAAGCAATAATGATTTCGGAGCGTCAAAGTAACCTTCAGAATATTGTGCTGAATGTATTACTTGATTTTCATTTTTGATTTCAAATATTGTAGCTCCAGTCGTAGTTAATCCAGACATTGACTCAAATATAGCGCCTGCAATACCAACTTGGTACGACATTAGTCCAAAACTCTCTGCCGCATAATATGGAAATGCACCAACAAGTACCATAACTATCCAAGCAATACTTACAAGGGCGAAAGCTTCCCTATTTCTTATATCTTCTTCAATATGAAAATAAGAACTAAAAGTAAAGCCAAATACCAAACAAAAAACCATAGGCGTTACAAACATGTAAGCAATATCTGTAATGGCCTCTCCGAGTATAATACCTGTAATTATTGGAAATAAGAAAGACAAACCAAAGAAGGCTATCAAAGTCCCCGTTAAACTTAAGATTAGACTAAAGCGCATTACTTTCTAATAGAAAAATTTCTCCACTTCAGGCAACTTACCTTTTAGAGTAAAAACAAGAACATGGTCGTCTTCATTAAAAATAAATTCTTCATCTGGGAACAGAGCTTCGCCATCTCTATTAACCATAGCAATCAAAGTTTTATCTGGAACACCTAATTTATTTATTGGAATCCCAACATTTTTACTATTCTTTTTTATTAAAAATTCCCGAACTGAAGCTTCACCACCTTCCAACTCTTCCATTCCTTCTATTTTATCGGTAGACGTGGCTCTGTTAACAATAGCATTGACCGTTACTCTTTTTGGATTAATTAATGTATCTATTCCTGTATCTTGAACAACATACTCTAACTCTGTTTGATAAACTAAAGCTACTGTTCGCTTTGCACCTTCTTTCTTGGCTAACAAACAGCTCAAAACATTCCAATCTTCACGATCTGTTGCAGCTACGAATAAGTCTTCATAACGTATCCCTTCCTCTCTAAGAAAGTGACGATCAGTAGAAGAACCAACGAGAACTCTTACACTTTCCGGAAGCTCAGAACTAGCTTTCTCTGCTAGGACTGGATCAGGCTCTGTTACGTATACTTCAACGTCCTTGTATCTAGGATCTTCATGTACTTGCTTTGCTAAATTTAAAGCAATTCTACTAGTTCCTGCAATCATTAATCTTTTAATATTTCTTTCACTTGTTATTTCTTTTGGAATTCCCAATGAGTCAGAAAGCTCTTCAAGCTCACTATGCTCGCTAAGGAGGATTAATATTCTATCTCTAGGCATCAAAATATCCTGTTCTGAAGGTATAGTTACACCTTCTTCTCTAGCAATTAATGCAATTCGACAATGTGGCGGTAATTTAATATTTGAAAGTGGCCGGCCGACTGATGGTGAACTGTCATTCAGCCTAATCTCTAGAATTCGAAGCTTGCCTACTGAAAAATGCTCAAGACGAGTTAATGCAGGCCTAGACAATATTTGCCATATTCTATGCATTGATAATTCATCAGGACTAACAAATGCATCGACCCCAAAGAGCTGTTGATGATCATAATCTGAAGGTAAATCAATTATTTCATGATCATTTAGCCTAGCAATAGTACTACAACCCATTTTTTTAGCTAAAGAACAACCCACTAAATTTACCACATCTTTCCCAGTAACTCCGATAAAAAGATCAGCCTCTTTAATTGATGCTTCCTCCATTAAAAATTTAGCTGAAGCTGCATTGCCTTCGAAAACCTGTGCATCGAGTGTTTGGGCTCTTTTAACTGAAGAAGGGTTCGAATCAACGAGTGTGACTTCATGCCCTCTGTAGACAAGGTCACGACCTACTCTAAACCCGACTTCACCAGCCCCTGCAATTAGAACTCGCATATATTGCGTTCACAGCTAGGCTTTTTAAAAGCTCTCGTTCCGATTAATCTACTTTCTTTTCTAAGCTTTTTAAGACTAAATATAATCCAAAACCCAAAAAACCAAAGCAAATTGTACCAATTACAGAAATTAAATCAAAGCTATCAAGAACTTGCCCTATTCCTAAATTAGGAGATACACCTTTTGAATCATAATTCTCCTTCCAAGGCCAAAGCGTCGCTAAGGAACCAAGCATTAAACCTGTTAAAGCAGACATTACATCTTCTTTGTAGTTTAATAACATAAAATTCATAAAAGGTACGAAGGTAAATAAGCCAATCAGCCCTCCGAATAAGAAGTAAAAAAGGATATTAAACTCTAAATCATGAACTGCATTTGCTACTACTGTATATTGGCCTAGTGTTAACAAGACGAGCGCGCCACTGATTCCTGGCAGTAGCATTGCTGTAAGAGCTAATGCTCCACCGATTACTAATAAAAAATTACCACCTCCGTTACCTAAAGATAAATTAGTATAAAGTAAAACTAAAGTAAAACCTGTAAAACACAATATGTAACGAGTAATTGTACGAGTTTTAACTCTCTGCCAAGGTTCCTTAACACTTGATAAAACTAAACCAAAAAATAGGGAAAAAATAAACGGTGCTGTAGATGATTGTAAAAGTAGACCTTCTTGATCTTCTGAACCTACCAATAATTTAGTAATTATGTAATAGGAAACAATCATACCCATACCTAGTGTAAAAAGAAATTGAAAGGATTGAATAAATGCACCATAGGATTTAGATGGAAATTGCTTTTTGAAAAAGTTAAGGAATTCTGATAACGAAAAGATTAGTTTATTGTAAATTCCTAATATTAAAGCGATAGTACCTCCGCTTACTCCAGGAACTGCATCTGCCATCCCCATTAACAATCCACTACGAAATGTAGAAAACTCGAATTTAATTTTATTGCTCATTCTTACCTCTGTAATAATCAATCTTAGCTGCTATAGCTACCTTTGACGCAAGAGAACGTGTTACTTTTCCTTTATTCTTATTGTGTGTCCCTTTTACTGACGGATGTTGGTATAATATTCCGTGCTTAGGAGGTAAAGAGCCATCAGACATGTGTCTAAAAAGTGCTTTTTCAGCTCCTAATAATTGTATTGTTGAAGAGGGAAGGCGGGCAAGTTTTGCTAATGAACCTGCGCAGGAAACCAAACGAACTGCTAACTGTGAGTCTAGTAACTCTACTATTTTAGGGAAAATTTTAGGAGCTTCGTCATCAATATGTTTAGATAATCTATCTATTAAATCATGAAGTTGAAGGTAAGTTTCTTTGAGAGTTGAAATTGGAGAGGGTAACTTCTTTTTACTTAGTAATTTATCAACATGAGGCCTAGATTCTCCAGTAGTGTGAGCATACCATGTACACAACCTTTCAGAAATCAGATTAATGCTAGTGTGAGCGTCATCTAAGGCTTGGATAGCTTGAATTAAATGCTTATCCAGAGTTAAAGAATCCAAAATTCTTTGGTGAGTTTGCATTATGCTGGCTTCTCTAAGATCTTTAAGTTCTATTACAGGAACTTCAATCTCTAAATTATAAAATTTAGAATCTTCTACAATGGAAATTATTTCTTTTATTCGTTCACTACCATCTGCAGTTACAGACTTCAACTAAATTAACTCCTAAAATTTCTTTTTACGAATCAATGAAACAAGAGAAATAATTATTATGGAAGTAACTAAACCTATTGATGGAAGAAGAGAATCTTCTTCTTCATCGTCTACTACAGTATCATCAATTAAATCTGATTTTAAAACTGAAAATGGCAAACTGAGCTTCACTGATTTAGATGGATCACTACTTAGTGTAACATTAAAAGTACCGGCTGTATCGGATGCTGCTTGAGTAACCGGTGGGCGAACTTCGACCATTATTTCTTCATAACTTCCTGGTTCCAGGTACACAGTTTCTTTCGGTAAGGTAAACCACGAAGACCTTTTTCCTTCCATTGCTAAAGATAGTGTTTCTACGGTATTTCCATTGTTTGTAATTAAAATTTTAAAATTACCTGCTGTACCTGCAGTAACATCTCCTGCTGTTGTTTTCAACTCAACATCAATATCTGCTTTTTCTTCAACAAATACGGTGAATACAATTGTACTTGTTTGTCCTGATTGTTCTGAAGATACCTTAGAAGTAATCGAATTATTGCCTCCGAAAACATTAGTTGGGACTTTAACATTCAGATAAACTGTCTTAGATTCTGAAGGCTGTAAAGTAAATGAAGATTCAGTGTATGTTCCAGTCCATCCCGAGGGCAATACTGGGAAAGGTAAACTAACATAATCTACATCGTTACCTAAATTTTTAACCGTTAATTGGAAAGGTATTGTATCACCTGATACTCCTGTTTTAATGTCAGAAGGAGTTTCTACAGAAAGAATGTAGGTTGGATTAGTCATTACCTTAAAGTCATGGCTAGCTTCATAATTGTTATTCAGGGAAGACTTACCTACTAAGCTTAAATAAATTCCAGCAGAATTCGCTGGCTCATCATCTAAAGTTGTAATTTGGAGAGTAAACTCTGATGTTGCCCCTTTAGCAACATTTAACGAATTTAGACAATTACCACTGAATAAAACACAAGAGGTCCAACCAGTAGGAAGTTCAAGCATGAAATCAATTTCTTCGTCTGCGTTTGCACTATTTATTATTGTAACTGGGAAATTATGTGTGAATCCAGGATCTCCTGATGACTGATGAGGATCAATTATAATTGTGAAGTCTGCATAATATTCAACTTTAACGGATAATTCCAGCGTATCTACCTTAATACCTGATGAAGATAATTTAACAAATATTGTAAAATTGTAATATCCTGGATTTTCGTCGTCTGGTATATCAAACGGAAGGATAAACATCTCGTAACCTCCATAAGGGTCTAAAGATTGAGTTTCAAAAACCAAAGTTTCGTCAAAATTCCAATCATCTGGGACTCCTGAACCTTCGCTAAATTTGTAGCTTTCGTGACTATTACCATTATTAGTTATGGAAATATTAAATTGATTGTTGTCTCCAGGATACATTACTGGAACTGTAGATGATGTAACGTATTCACTATACACAGTATTGACTGTTGAAGTAACATCTAAATTCGCTGATGCTGATGAGTCATCATGAGATTCCGCACTTATTATGAAATCTGCTTCATCCGTGTTTCTTGCTGATGACGGTATTTCTACGAAAAATTGAACGTCCTCAGAATCACCATCATCTAAGTCTTGAATAGTGTACTTGCTTAAGGATACTACCCAAGCATTACATGATTCACAAACTTCAAAGCTTAATTTGATATCATCGGGATCTGAACCTGTATTCATAACTGATATAGTATAGGTTAATATTGAACCTGGATTTCCACTTAAACTATCTTCAGGAGTTGTTAGAGAAACATCTCGAATAGGTAACCTAACTGAAGTATTTACTATTAAATCATCTCCAAATTGTTCTCTATTTGTTGATGAAATATGAATTTTTGTAAGTGACCAATCATTCTCTTCTGAATATTCTGGAGAAAAAACGCTTAATACTAAATTGTAACTTTCTCCCGGACCTAAATTATCTATTTCAAATTGACTTAAATTTGAAATCCAACCTTCTTCTGAAATGTCTTCAAATTCTAGAATGAAAGAATCTGTTTCGTCTCCTTCATTTGTGACCGATAAATCATAGATAATCATGCCGCCAGGGATTACTTGTTTAGCTTCTGCATCTGCAATTATGTCTACATCATAAGTACGCCCGTCCTCTGCAGTAGTATTAGTATTCCCAAAACCGTAAATATAATTATAATCCTCTTCCTGAACTCTTGCTATAATTTGTATAACTGCATACTCATCAACTGCCGCAGTATTAGGTACAGTTACATCCATTGTAAACTGTTGCTCTGCTGTCGGTTCCAAATATACCGATGAAATACTTGATGATGCGGACCAATCCTTAGGCATATCTCCTATTTCTATTCCAAAAGTATCTGCGTTATCTCCACTATTTGTTAAGGTCACAACATACGTAGCTGAATCACCTCTTTTAGCTTCTTTTGAGTCTCCTTGCTTTAATTCAACATCAATCGCATAAACCATATTAATGTCAATAATCTGATTTAATGAATCGCTTGCAGAATCATTCTGAGAGGTAGCCTGTAAAGTATATGTCATCTGGGAATTGTCATAAACGTTTTGAACGGGTGCATGAAAACTGAAATTAACACTCTCTTGACCTTGAGAATCTACTGAAATTGATTCATATTCTGAATTACCAGACCAACCTGCACCGTCATCTTCCCAGGTAATATCTAAATCATAAGTATCATCCATAGTTCCTATGTTTGAAACTACAAAGCTAAACGTTATAAGTTGGTTACGGGTAATTGATTCGTAACCCGTGTTTTCCCCTGCAAAATCTATATCAACACCGTAGCTAGAACGCGAATAATCTAAAATTTCATTAGATGAAAGATCGGACTCATTAAGAACAAATGTACTGGTAACTCCAGCGATTGGTGTTGCCAAAATTAAGGCAATGAACGAAACAAAAAAAGAATTTACAACTTTCTTCATAATATTCATTAAAGTAGAAAGTTTATATAATTACTCACTATCTTTTTCATGCTCTTTTTCTAAATGTTTAATGATGATTTTAACTTCTTTTTGAAGACTAATGATATCGTCTCTCAGTCTAAGCATTGATACTTCAAAAGGAGTGAACCCTTGGGTAGACAAAGTTCTTGTAGCTATAAACATTCCAAGAAGAACACCGCCCAAAACTGCTGCTAAAGATACTGTGTAAACTGAAAATGCATAAAAGGTTAATAAAGAACTTACATCAAACTGAATATAACCCGTTAAAAATAAGATAAGATAAAGTAGAAATGCAACAACAATCCCAACAGTTGCCTGATAAGCTAGAGGTGCTTGTGTTATGTTCATTAGCTATAATTCAGAGGAGTACTATAAGGCAGTTTCCATTCTTTCACATCTTCATCGCCATTTAAAATAATTGCATCTAAAATTATGTCTTCCTCTGTGGAATCTGAGCTTAATCTGAGCTTGCAATCAAGTTTCCAAAAGACTTCAGATAAATCTACTTGGAAAGTAAAAGAGGCATAACCGTCTTGATCCTTAGTTAAGTTATTAAAGGATAACTGTTTTTGATAGCTGTATACTGAAGACACTGTATCTATTCCGAGACTAGAAGTTATTGTGAAATTACCCATTTTAGTCCTAGGTACACTATAAAGGTAAACCCAATAATCTTCGCCATCCGAATCTATTTGAAAAGTTACTATTGTTCGATTTGGTGTTGAATCGGTACAGCCTGTAAGTGAAGCTGTCAGCAAAATTACCGCAAAAGCAACGCTGCGAAACATAATCTGGTTTACGAAAAGGGGATAATAAGGATACTCTCAATAAGGGCCATTCGTAAGCCTTTCATGCCTACCACTGCATTTAGATTAGTTTCTATTGAAGCAAAAAGTCATCGTAAGGCTGCAAGACAAAAAGAATTGCAGATTAATCACAGTACCACTATATTGTCATCAAGAGTGAAAAGTGACACCCAACTGAACGTCGAAATAAGATACTCTGTTTCTTACGGACTTTTAGGTATGGTGCAGTTGGATTGTGAAGTCATTTACACCGACAAAGATAAAAGTATAATTAAGTCATCACAACAAAAATGGGAAAAAGAACATAAATTACCTGAAAAGTTAACTGCAGAACTATACAACAGAGTACTAGGAGAAGGATCTTTTGAAGTTTTGAATGTAGCTAGGAAATTAGGTTTGCCACCTCCTTTTAAAATAGAAGTTCCTCAAGTTAAAATGGGTGAAAATAAAAATATTAAACCTACTACAAACAGTCCTGAAATTGCCTAAAATGCCCAATATAAATTTTGCTTGTCCTAATTGTAATACTAAGGGTAAAATCACTCTAATGGGAGAAACCTACGGTAATTTCGAAAAAAAATGTACTAAATGTGCAGTTACTTTGAATTTAGATGTTAAAGATAATAAATTAATTAATACTGCGATAAAAGAAAATAAAAAAATAGAAACTAAAATAAAAGTTCCGCAAGATTATCAGAAATATGAATTTAAAGAAGGCAATGAAAGAAATAAAAAAAAAACCTTTTGGGTTAAAACTATTTCATTTTTGATTCTAAGTGCATCAATAATGGGATTGATGACTGGAGGGTCTCTTTACTATGCTCCTGAACAATTTAATGACTCTGAAGAAATAAAAATATATCTCATTGTAGAAAATAAAACCGATTATATTGATACTGCAGTTATTTCAATTGATAACAAAGTGATTAACCAAACTTTCTCTGATAACGGAACATATATTATTAATTTAAAGCCAGGAAAATATCGTTTTGAAGTCAATGCTGAAAGTTACAAAACTTCAGTCATGGAAGTTTATATTCCGCCACAAGACCCAGATATGAGTTTAATTGATTACAGTACCGGTCTTGATGGAATAAACCGATTTACCTTTACATTAGAGAAAGGTGATGGAATCATTAGCGAAGACGAAAATACTTATCTTAAAATGTTAAATTGGTGCCCTCCATTAATTATACTCTTTTCATTAATCGGAGTTTGGGGGTCGTGGGTAGCTTATACTTTGCAATCTTATAAGAATGCACAAATTGGAGCTTTTTTCTCTGTAATGGCTATGGGGTTCTTGATAGTAGGCCCTTTACTAGGAATTATTGCTCTAATTCTTCTACCAAAAATAAAGAAAAATTTCACCGGTCATTTTAAAAAGTAGATATCTGAATTAAGAAAGTGACACTAAAAGCAGGTTTAGAAATTCACCAGCAGTTGAATAGCGGTAAATTATTTTGCAATTGTGATTTTAATGATACTGGAAGAGACCTATTGTTTAAGAGAAAACTACACGCCACATCAAGTGAATTAGGAGATGTTGACATTGCTGCAAAGACTGAACAAGTTAAACTTTTTACGTACTATAATAAAAGTTGCAATTGCTTAGTTTATGCTGATGAAGAGCCACCTAGAGGACCTAATAAAGAGGCTGTAAATATCGCATTACAATTTGCTAAGTTAGTCGGTGCTGAGATTGTTGAAGAAATGCATTTTATGAGGAAAGTTGTCGTGGATGGATCGAATACAAGCGGTTTTCAGCGAACTGGATTAATTGCCACAGGAGGTAAAATTGAATATGATGGGAAGATACTAGAATTAGACCAGCTATGTCTTGAAGAAGATTCTTGCCGACACGGTGATGAAGGACATGAATATTTGCTAGATCGACTTGGAGTGCCCCTTTTGGAAATTACTACAAAACCTCAATTAAATGATAGTAAGGATGTGCAAAAGGCAGCCAAAACCATTGGTAGACTTCTTAGAGCCTGCAATGTTAAAAGAGGACTTGGAACAATAAGGCAAGATGTTAATGTTTCGATAAATAATGGACAAAGGGTTGAATTGAAAGGATTTCAGGACCTCACATCAATGCCGAAAGTTGTAGAAAACGAGGTGAAAAGACAAACTAATCTGAATGAATTAGAAGAGACAACAACTGGCAAAGCTACTGTTGTAAATGAATGCTTTCATAATAAAAAAGAATTTGCTCTCGCTATTAAGGTAAAAAATTGGAATGGAATCTTAGGAAATAAAGAATCTCCAGAGAACCACATAAGAATGGGGAGAGAGTTATCAGACTATGCAAAAAGAGCTGGGATGAAAGGAATAATGCACAGTGATGAGCTCCCTGCTTATGGAATCGATATAGATGAAACAAATAATATTAAAAATAAACTGGAATGCAACAAAGACGATGCATTTATTTTAATTTTTGGAAAAGAGAAAAAAGCTAGAAATGCTATGAATCTTGTAATTGATAGGATAAACATACAAGGCGTACCTAAAGAAGTACGTAAGGTTACTCCTGAAAATCTTACTAGATATTTGAGACCTATGCCTGGTGCATCACGCATGTATCCTGAAACCGATATTGCACCATTGAAAGTTAACAATATAAACGTTTTAAAGCCCGAAACTTTAGATCAGAGAGAGAAAGCTCTACCTCTAAATAGTGAAGAGTCAAAACAATTAGTTAGCAAAGAACTTGATAAACAATTTAAGGATTTAAATCAAAAATACGAACTTCCAAAATTAATATCTCGCATTTTACTACACATGTTACCACAATTAAAAGAGGAAGGAGCAAATATCATAAATAGTGATCTGGAAAAAGTTTTAGACCTATTCAAAGAAGGTAAAATTGTTAAAGAAGGAATTTCAAATGCGCTTCTTCAGTCTAGTAATAATGAAGACATACAGATTAACAGCGGTAATGTCAAAAGTGAGGTTAATGAATTTATAGATAATCTAGTAAAAGAAAAAGAAGACTTCATAAGAGAAAGAGGTATGGGTGCTGTTGGTGCTTTAATGGGCCCTGTAATGTCTGAATTCAAAGGTAAAATGGACGGTGGAGATATAAATAAGCTATTAATGGAAAAAATTAAGGAGATTCTATGATTACCGAAGCTCTAATTTTAGCTGCTGGAAAAGGCACTCGAATGTGGCCATTAACTGAAAATATCCCTAAGCCATTATTACCTTTATGTGGCAATGCAATTATTGAACAACAAATTATAGTATTGAGAAAAGTTGGAGTGAAAAAGATTAACATACTTATTGGCCATCGAATGAAAGAGATATCGGATTTGCTTGGCAACGGAGAATCATATGACGTTAAAATTAATTACATAGTCCAAAGTGAACAAAAAGGTACTGGACATGCAGTTTCTCTAGCGGAGAATCATATCAAAAGTAGTTTCTTTTGTTTGAATGGAGATACTTTAATCGACGAACGAAATTTAGAATTATTAGCTAAGAAGGAAAATCAAATGGCTATGATGATAACCACAGTGGATGATGGCAAAAAATTTGGTGTAGTTAAAAGTAATAATGGAATGCTTTCATCAATTATAGAAAAAGGTATCAGTGGTAAATCATCAATAAATGCTGGAATCTATCTTTTTAATGACAAAATATTTAAGTCTCTTAAAAATATTAAAAAATCAATTAGAGGTGAATTGGAATTAACTGATGCACTTATTTCAAATGAAATTTACACAATTGAATACCAAGGCTTTTGGAAAGATATAGGATCTCCTTGGGATCTATTAACTGCAAATGAAGTATTAATTGACAAAACCGAAAACGAGATTTATGGAAAAGTCGAAGATAATGTTCAAATTAACGGCAATATTCATTTGGGGGAAAATTCTGTAATAAAGTCTGGAACATACATTGAAGGGCCTGTTTGGATTGGAGAAGACTGTGTGGTCGGACCAAATGCTTATCTTAGAAAAGGAACTGTATTATGTGGAAATAACAAGGTAGGGGCAGCTTCTGAAATTAAAAATGCAATATTATTTGAAGGTGCAAAGGCACCACACCATAACTATGTTGGAGACTCTGTCATCGGAAGAGAATGTAACTTGGGCTCAGGTACAAAGGTTGCAAATTTAAGACTGGATAAAAAAGAAATATCTGTTACACATAAAGGAAAGCGTGTGGTTACAGGTAGGAGAAAATTAGGAGTTATCATGGGAGATAATGTCGCAACGGGAATAAATTCATCTATTAATTCTGGAACTATTATTGGGAGTGAAACTAGAATTGGTCCAAATGCCTTAATTTCTGGCACTTATGAAAGTAAAAGTCTAATTATATAATGAATATTCTCCAAGTAACTCCATATTTTTTCCCCCATTTCGGTGGAGTCGAATCACACGTACTGGGTCTTTCTGAAAACTTAATAAAATTAGGTCATGAAGTTGAAGTTGTTACTTCAAGATACAGTAGAATGCCAGAAACTGAAATTCTTAATGGAATCAAAATCACTAGATTACCTCAATGGATAAACATGTATAACACGCCCCTGGTAACTTCAATAAGGCAATTTGTTAGAAGAACACATGCAGACATTGTGCACGTTCACTCTCCGCCTCCTTTTACTGAAAGATTTGCTGCAAAAGGAGCTAAAGAAGCTGGAAAGCCTTTCGTTGTGACGCACCATTGCGATTTAGAGTTGAAAGGGTTATTTGGTAATACTGCAGTAAATTTTTATCAAAATTATTTAGGAAAGTATCCTCTTGAAGAAGCTGACCGTGTGATTTCAACAACTGAAAGTTACGCTACAACCTCTCGTACATTGTGGGATATTGACGTTACAGTTATTCCAAATGCAGTTGATATCAATCGATTCAACCTTCAAAACGATGGTAAAGTAATCAGAGATAAATATTCATCTAAAGATGAACCACTAGCTCTTTTTGTAGGGAGGCTCGTACCTCACAAAGGAATTGGAATTCTGATACGAAGTTTAACACATACAGAAAGAGGGAAATTATTGATTGTTGGAGATGGACCATATAAAAAATGGTTAGTAAATCTTGTAAACAAATTAGATCTAAACGAAAGAGTGATTTTTGTTGGACCTGTAGATGATTACTGGTTACCCTCGTATTATTCTGCTACTGACGTCGTTGTTTTGCCATCTACATCAAGATTAGAAGCTTTTGGAATTGTAGGCCTTGAAGGAATGGCTTCTGGGAAACCACTTATCTTGAGTGATATACCTGGTGTAAGGGATGTAATTTCGGAAAAGGAAGGTTACATAGTTGAACCATTAGATCCAAATGCAATTGCCAAAGCTCTTGATAAAATATGGAATGCTCCTGAAATGGCTAAGGAAATGGGTGAGAGAGGCAGGCTAAGAGTAGAGAAACTTTTTTCTTGGGAAAAAGTAGCTAAAGATATTGAAAGCGTATTTACCGATATTTTAACTAAATAACTAATTCATTATCAATTTGTGAGAGAACAAGTTGATACGTACTATAATCTTCTCCCTTTTTTTTCATTACTAAACCTTTGCCATATAATGCTTCAGAACATAAATCATCAATGCCTAAAGCCATATCAAAGAAATTACTAGCCTCATTATAATTTTCCATTTCAATTGAAATCCAACCTCCATTCAAAAAACCACTGATTTCACGAGGATTAGAAGAAATGAATTTATTAGCAAATGATAACGAATTGGTGAATTTTTGTATCTTAAAAAAACATTGACTTAACAAAAGGTAATGCTTTGGATTTTGAGTGTCAAGATATTCTAAAGCTAACTTTGGATCAAGCTCATATATTTTTTGAGCTATAATTGTTTGAGCCTCGATATGGTTATCTTTAAACATTGTAAATTCTTTCTCCCGATTTATTATTTCATTTCCTGATAGTGTCTTTAATAATAAGATTTTACCTGTAACTGAATTTGGATCAATTTCCAAACCCTTGACAATCAATTCTTGTGCTTCCACTAACTTGTTAAAATCAATCAATACCTTTGCATTTCTAAAATATGGTCGGCCGGTTCCCGGAGCCACTGAAATAGCATTAGAGTATTGCCTAAATCCTTCATGGACTACTCCAGCAGTTTGAAGAATACGCCCTTTTTCAATCCAGTCCAAATCTCTCATCCTGTTACGTGATAATACATCCTGTGCCCTCACAGCTTCGTCAAAACATTGCATAGCTTGCAATGTATTTCCAATATCCATATTTATGTCTCCTAAGGCAACCCAGCAAGGAACGTGCTGTCCGTCTACAGACAAACCTAAGTTGATAATCTGCCTTGCCTTGTCGTATAACCCTAAACTTTGAAAACAACGACCTAAAGCCTCATGATAATCTGGATCTTCAGAGTCTAACTCTATTGATGTTTCTATAAATTCTAATCCTTCTTCTGGACGGCCTAAGCGAGTAAGAGCTCTGCCTTTCGCCATCCAAGCGTAATGGAACGTTGAATCCAATTCTATTGCTTTTTCATGGTAATATATTGACTCATCGTATCTATGTAAGTGATCTAATGCATTACCTATATTATTAACTGCAATAACATATGTCTCATCTAATTTTAGAGACTCTTTGTAAAGATCAATACTTCTTTCGTAAAGACCTTGATTATAGTGTACATTGGCTAAATTGTTCCAAGCAATTTTATCACTTGGATCTAAATCTACTGCACGTTGGTAATAATCCTTTGAATCATTTAGTCTTCCTGATAACTGGAGAGTATAACCATAATTATACCAAGCCACCGCATATGTTGGGTCAGATTTCATAGACTCGTCATAACATCTTAAAGCTTCATTCCAACGATTAATGTTAAAATTGGCAAAGCCTCTATTATTCCAAGCTGGAGCATTTCTTGGTTCTAATTCTAGCGAAGTTGCATACGATCTTATTGCATCTTCATATCTTGACAGTCTCTGCAATGAATCTCCTAGCCTCATATGATATCTAGCGACTTCTGGAGCTAAAGTGCAGGCTTTTTGATAGAAAATTCTAGCTTGATCCGGTGATGCTCTAGACATCTCAAGCATACCCAATCTATTGTATATCTGAGGATCTTCCGGAGCGAGAAGGGATGCTTTCAAAAATTTTGACTTAGCTGCTGAAGAATCACCGTTCTCATAGAGATTCTCACCTTCTTCAATTAAATCTATAACATCCATTATTCACCAATAATTTTCTTAAGCCTCTCAATTGCCTCTTCCGTATCTTTTTTCAATTTATCCCACTCTGCACCGCCATGCTCACTTGCTGCAGGCTTATGATTTAAAGCAGTTTCATAACTCTCTAGTGCTTCGCGAGGACGGTCTAACAATTCTAGAGCATAACCTTTGTTGTGCCAAGCCCACGCATACTCTTTTTTCAAAGATAAAGCCCTCTGATAGCAATCAAGAGATTCTTCTAATCTATTTAGCTGTCGTAGAGTAACTCCTCGATTATTCCATGCACTTCTATTATTTGGATTAATTTCAGTTGATGTTTGAAATGCAGTTAGGGCATCTTTTAGGTCTCCAACTCTGAATAATGCTTTACCAAGATTAAACCAACAAATCGCATACTTTGGATTTGATGCTAAGGCTCTACGATAACTATCAATTGCCTTGTGGTTATAACCTAGCCTACTGAGAGCAACTCCCCTATCATTGAAAATTATTTCATCATCAACATTGATACTTTTCTTCAGAGCTTCAGAGGCTTCCTTGTATTCTTCTAATTCGTCGTGTGAAATCCCTTTTGCCTTCAAGACTTCATTGTCTCTAGGTCTAAAGTCTAAAACTTTGTCAAATAATTCTAAAGCGTCTCTGTAGTTTCCCTTCTGATGATTAATTTTACCTAATTGATATAGTGCATCCCTATTATCTGAATCTATACTTAATAATTTTGTAAATGAACTCATTGATTCTGAAAAATTACCTAATTCCTTATGAATCAAACCCTCCGCATATAGTGAAGAAATGCTTTCTGGATTCTCTGATAATGAGACCTGAACGGCCTCTAGAGACTCTTCTAACTTATTCATTTTATAATAGCACATCGCGATGTCCTTGAAAAGAATTTGGCGACGCTTGACCTTCTCTGATAAAGTTAATAATAATTGAAGGCAACGTTCATATTTTTTAGTTTTAAAATAAATTTTAGCTAATTCATGATTAAAACTATTACTTTCCGGTTTTAATTCCAATCCCTTTAAAATACTCTTCTCAGCTTTAGCATAATCATCTAACTTTTTGTAAGAATTTGCCTCTATTATTAGAGATTTAAGTTGTGATTCTATACTGTCACTCACATTTCAGCATAAACTGGTTATAAAAAAAGTAAGGGGACAGTGAATTTTATTTAAGTACTAATATCTTGACGGTAATGTCTGTAGTAATCGATGGCAAATCTTTAACGATTGAGAAAGTAGTTGAAGTAGCTAGAAACAAAGCTGATATTTCAGTATCAAACGAGTCATGGGGGAAAATTAATTCCTGTAGGGAAATGCTTGAGGAGAAAATTGATAACCATGAAATTATGTATGGAATAACTACAGGTATTGGTGAATTTTCAGAAGT
>JBJLCA010000031.1:0-31533 GCA_045567915.1 Candidatus Poseidoniales archaeon
CACACGAGAGAGTAGCAAAATTTGTTGGTTTTTTTGCAGGTAAAGTAGTCGATACTACAAATACTGTTGTAGATAAAGTAATGGAAATGCCAAATAATTATGCTGGACGATGGATGGCAGTGAACGTTGCTTTTGGAATGGCTTTTCACCTAATGCCAATAGCATTTATGTTCTTTTTAACAACCACATATGAATGGAATTTATAAATCGCTAATAATTTTTTTAACTTGAGCCTCTAATTCTTCTAGAGTTCCACTATTGTCAATACTGTAATCTGCCATACCCATTGTTTTAGAGAGTTGCTGCTTATTTGGATCATCATTAGTATCTTCTTGCCTCTCCTGGTCCAGAAACTTCTCCCAAGAATTACTATCGCCTATTCTACCCCTAGAACAAAGCCTATCATACCTTAACTTTGCATCCGCGTCCACTGAAATCAAAAGAAACTTGCGCAGCAGAGATTTTTTTTTAAGAGAATTTACTTCAAAAGGATTTCTAATTGAATCCACAATATGATTATTTTCTGCATCTAATTTAGATATCAATTTATCTGCTAAGACACCAGGACCCCCCTCCTTTCTAAGTTTGTTTCCTATTTCAATTAAATTTTCACGCGTCTCTTCTTTTCCTAATAAATTAAGTTCATCTCTTAATGAATCGGATAAAGAATGATATGTGAATTCATTTTGCTTTAAAATTTTTGCAACTGTTCCTTTCCCTGATGCATTCTTACCAGTTAAACCAAATACTATAGAGACCATTAAATCTTTCTCAGAAATCTGAACCCTCTCTATATTCACCAAAAACTCCTCTTAACACATCACACATTTCGCCAAGAGTTGCCTTAGCTTTTGCAGCTTCGATAAAATGAGGCATAAGATTCTGATCTCCTTCTGCAGCTTTTTCAATGGCTGCAAGACTAGCTGAATGTCGGCTTTTATTCCTACTAGAGCGAAGTGACTTCAATCTTTGACATTGCCTTTCAAAGCCATTAGGATCCATTTCTAGTATAGGTATCTCAACAGGTTCGTCAGAAGTAAATTCATTTACTCCAACAACAACTCTCTCGTCATTGTCGATTTCTTGTTGATATTTGTATGCGGCTGCAGCTATTTCCTTTTGAAAGAACCCCTTCTCGATAGCTGAAACAACACCGCCTAAAGATTCAATCCTATCAAAATATTCTCTAGCTTGCCTTTCCATGTCATCTGTTAGCCATTCTAAGTAGTAACTTCCACCTAATGGATCTGCTACATTAGCGACACCAGATTCATGTGCTATAATTTGCTGTGTTCTTAGAGCAATCTGAACCGCCTTTTCAGAAGGTAAAGCTAAAGCTTCATCCATCGAATCTGTGTGCAACGACTGTGTACCTCCCAAAACTCCGGCCATTGCTTGTATAGCAACTCTAACTATGTTAATTTCAGGTTGCTGTGCAGTCAAACTACAACCTGCTGTCTGTGTGTGAAACCTAAGTGTTAAGCTGCGTGGATCTTTAGCTCCATACTTATATTTCATATCTCTAGCCCAGATTCTTCGAGCAGCTCTATACTTTGCTATTTCCTCAAAGAAATCGTTATGGGCATTGAAAAAGAAACTAAATCTTGGCGCAAAATCGTCAATTTTAAGTCCCCTTTCAATAGCCCAATCTGCATAGGCATAACCGTCTGCTAAGGTAAAGGCAAGTTCCTGTACTGCAGTAGAACCTGCCTCTCTAATATGATAACCTGAAATAGATATTGTATTCCATTTAGGCATGTTTTTAGTACCATATTCAACCGTATCCGTAACTAATCTCATTGAAGGATTTGGTGGGAAAATATATTCCTTCTGTGCAATATATTCTTTAAGAATATCATTCTGAATTGTACCTCCAAGATTAGATTTTGGTATACCTCTATTTTCAGCATTTGCAATATACATAGCCCAAGTCATTGCTGCTGGTGAATTAATGGTCATAGAAGTCGTAACTTTGTCAAGTGGAATGTCTTTAAACAAAATAGACATGTCCTCAATACTACTAACACCTACACCGCACTCTCCAAATTCTCCAGCAGCCATAGGAGAATCACTGTCGTAGCCGTAGAGAGTTGGCAAATCAAATGCTGTACTCAAACCAGCGTTACCTTGCTGCAGTAGATACTTAAATCTTGCATTTGTTTCTTCGGCCGAACCAAAACCTGCAAACATACGCATTGTCCATAGGCGGCCACGGTACATTGTAGAGTGAATACCTCTTGTGTAAGGAAATTGACCGGGGAAGGAAATATCAGCCTCATAATTTAAATCTACATTATCTAATGGAGTATACAACCTGTCTACTTTTTGACTAGATGTCGTCATAAACTTTTTATTTCTTTCAGGGTGTTTAGCCAGAGCCGGCTCTAGAACTTCCTTGACCCATTTATCATGAGCTTTTCGATAATCTGAATCATTTTTGTTTAGATTTGTAGAAGCCTTTGTATCCTTTGGCATTATTTGCGATTATGTCCAGTAAATAAGAGTTTACCGTAAACCGTGAACTATATATTCTAAGCATCACTAAAAGTTTGTCAGGAGATGGAGGGCGACCGACGGCCTTAGGCTGAGGAAAGTCCCCTCTCCATGAGCAAGGCAGCCGTAAGGAATCCGAGAGGATTGGCAATGCAACAGAAACGACACAGCCCCATCATAGGAATGATCGTCTAGGACGTGACGTCGATGGAGGATTTGATGAAACGAGTACCCCTGCCGGAGCAATTCCAAGTAACCGCGTAGACCTGCTCGGGAGCGGTAGGTAGGAAGCAAAGCTAAATGTCGCCAACCATTTTGGTTAACAGAAAGGGGCTTACTCCCATCACCTGACATCTAATCTACATTAACTTTAAATAACCATTTTGCAAGCCGCGAAATATCATGGCAGCAGATTATACTGATGAACCAAGTTGCACGCAAAAAGGTAGAGGATGGATTTCCTTTGAACCTAAGCCAAAAATACGAAAAAGAATTAGAGTAAAAAGAAAGATTAAAAAAACTAATAGAAATTTCTATAGCTAATAACGCTCAATATTATTCCTAAAAAATCAAAGAATAAGTCACCAATAGATGAATGCCGACCATCGATAAAACTCTGATGCAATTCATCGATACAAGCTATCGAACATCCACATATTAATGTCATAAATATAGTCTGATTTCTAGAAAATATTTTTCGTTCGATAAATGACAATTGCATTAAGACACCTAAAATAAAAAATTCTGCAAAATGAAATATCTTATCTTGATTAGAAAATGAATGACTCGAGTCGGGAAGATCATTATTAGACATATGGCTTATTACACTAATAAATAAAATATAAATAATTGTAAAGTGTATATACTTAAGACCAAACACTACAACTTACCCTGTCTCATTAAATTTAAATCATCTAAATCGTATGAGTCAAAATTGTTAGGAGGTTCACCATCTAATTGATTATAGAAATCTTGGCTTTCTATCGCCCAGTACATAACTGATTCCTCATTATTTGAATGGTGTGGATGTTCCGGATCTTCATGATCATGAGGTGAGGTATAGCCCATATTTACTAATCCTAGGAGGTGACCATATTCATGAACAAGGACGGATTTCTCTATGTCTTCAGCTGAAATGAACAAGAAAGCTGCGTCCTCAATTTTTTCCTGAAACATTGCAAACGAAGAACCTTTGTAGGCAATACCTAACGTGTTCTCATTATCCTCAAATTCACCATTAAGATACAAGATGTGAATCACAAATTCATCACCGCTCTTAAATTTTTTACGTTCTGAGTCTTCAATCTCTAATATTTCTTCTAATGAATAGCTAGTGTCTGTACTACCAAAGCTGTTCTGACTAATGGTTACTGATTCTTTATCAGTAACTTCATTTATCCTTTGCCTAAGTAATTCAAGAGCATCTGAACTTGGTTCGTAACCTGAAACGTAATTTATTTCAATGTGTAATTTTGAATATTTGCTATCTTGCAAAATCTCATACCTGCATTCTCCTGCACTATTTTCACAAGAAATCAGCTCCTCTTTAAGACTATCAAGGCAACCTGCGGAAGTCAAAATTATTGACACCAGAAACAAAGCTATGATTCTCATGATAATGCATCAACACACCCGATTAAAAAGTTATTAACTTAGTAAATAGGTCCAAGAACTAATCTAGGATCTGGATATTTTTTAAGAGCGATTTCTCTTTCCTCATTTGAAACCACACCCGGTAAATCGTGCGTTTCAGGCTCAACTGTAGACAGCTGGAAATGTAAATGAGGTTCCCATCCACCATTCTCCTTTTCATCTCCAAAATGACCTATTGTCTCTCCTTTCTTAATGATTTGACCCTCAACCTTATCTGTAATCGATTGTGAATCTAAATGACCATAAAGAGACCATATTCTTTTGCCAGATATTTTATGCTCGGTAATTATTACATTACCATAATCTCCAGCCTCTGAATTATACCCAAACTTATGAATTTTTCCATCCATAAAGGCCATACAAGGAGTTCCAACAGGACCTCCAATGTCTATACCTACGTGTATATTGCGAATACCCTCGAATAAATCTGTAGTGTAAACATTAGGTCGATATTCATCATATCTACCAATTGAATATTCACTCCCATCTGAATTCCAAGCCCCTTGAGTCAAGTCTAAAACTTTGTATTTATCTGGTAAGTCTACTACTGGATTAAATGAGATATTCTTCCAGTTAATCATTCTATATGGACCTCATCCGTCAAAAAAACTAACTTATTATTATCTTTAACAATTAAACGGCCATCATCAGATATTTCTTCAACACATCCCTTTCCTCCTTGCCACGAAACTTCTTTACCAACTAGACAATCGTAAAACATAAATTTTTCAATAAGTTCAGCATTATCACAGCTCATGTTGAATTTAATTTTTTCAGTTAATTCATCAATAAAAGATAATTTATCAATATTGCAACCTAACTCTGATAAGCTTATTGAAGTGTCTAAACTAGGCTTATTGTTAATGTTGATTCCCAAACCCATTATTGCTTTTCCGTCTTGAGACTGGCAAATAATTCCACCTAATTTTTTACTTTTTACCAAGATATCATTTGGCCACTTTAATTCAATATCAACTTTATTTTTGACTAAAATATCTGCTACAGATACTCCGATTAGAATAGGCAAAATATCACGGTGAGGCAAAACTAATGAGTAGTATAATCCACCAATATCAGATTCCCACAATCTACCAAGTCTGCCATATCCCTCCGATTGCTTAAAGGATAGTAGCGAATCAAAATAATTTTCGTTAAAATCAGTTAGCCAAGTATTTGTTGAATTTACATTGTCTACTAAGTGTATCAAAGAAAAGCTCCCAAATCCATTTGCTTAATTTGCTCATTTTCTAATGTTTCTTCAATAGCATTAAATGCTAATTCTAATCTCTGCCTAATAAATTTTCGAGAACCATAAGTTTCTGCTATTTCTCCAGCTATTTGCCTATATTTTGCAACCGACTTTGGTGAAATATTCAATTGAAGAAGGCCACCACAAACACAAGTGTCCTTTAATGGAGGTCTACGATACTTAGTATTACATTTCTTACATCTTACTCCTTGAGTAGAGAATGAACGAAGATTACCGATTATATCCCGGATGAAATGTTTCTCAATTGTTTGTTCAGCTACATACGTAGCATCAGAAGCGCGTGTCTTCTTAGCCAATTCTAAAGAAGCTATTGCTTTACTTTTCATTGAGTCTAAAGTAACATAACGTGATTCATTCGGACCAAGATTAATGTCTGAAGAAGAGTGTGTAAATGAATAACCTTCATACTGTTCAGGACTTTCTAATCTTTTAGAAACTATATCAAGATAATCTAGTACTACTGTAGGATTCGATAGTTGCTCTGAATGTTCATATAATTCTAACGGATAAGCTGAATCTAACTCAACATTATGAGCCTCACTATCTATTTCTGTTGGATCTATTCTAGTTGATAATACTCTTGGAATGTCCATCGTACCTCCTCTAGTTGTTGGTACAAAACTATCTGAAAAATTGAGAAGACCATCAAGTAATAACATTATTGAATCTTCATCTCCATCACAGTTTCTTCGTTTAGCTGCATGGAAAAAAGGATGACCATATTGAGCCTTAGCTGATGTGAAACCAATTAATCTAGTTAAAACTCCTGCTGAAGTATGTGGGCTTAGACAAATTAATAGACTACCTATTAATTCATGCATTTCTGAATTAGCATTCACATCATAAAAAGGATCCGAATCGTATAACCTAACCAATTCATCATTAACAAAATTTGCTACTTTAATTAACCAAGGACCTGCATTTTTAGAAACAATCAAATCTTGAACTTTTAATTCTAAAAGCTGATTTTCTGATTCTAACTTCTTCCCATCCACGTCTTTACTGTAGCCTAATTCTAGAGCTTTTTCCACAGACAAACCAATTTCTCTTGGATAAAAATGAGTAATAGGTAAATCAATCATATCATATCTGAGAGTTCCGTCTTTGTAGACTCTTAAATCATATTTTGAGCGAAGAATCCCTTTTTCAAGAGCCTCTGGAATCTTAGGGCCTGATTTTAATTCCTTAACTCCTTTTACCTTTGGCAATATTCCAACTTTAGTATTATTCATTGCTTTTGTTACTAATTCAGAGACATCAACTATTCGCTTTTTTGCGTCTTCTTTAACCATAGTTAGAGTTTGGCAGCAACGTAACGCAATTGTTTCTTTGTTACACTTTTTGCAAAATCTTAACTGTGTTACCATTTCAATAGATCCCAACTTACCTTGTGTGAATCCTCTTCGATAAGGTCGTTCTTTCAATGCTGTATTAATTAATCTTTGATTACCACCTGAATCGCCCAAAGGAAACAACACATGCGGAGGTGGCTTAAGTCTACGCTCATTTGCCTTTTCAGGTCTACCCATACTAGCGCCAATTCTTGTGGGAGATTTGCATTTTATCAAGAGGCCAGATAATTCAGATAATAAATTCAATGAGCTATCATGTTCATTATCAACATTTTTAGCCGATAAACTATCATTTACATTTTCGATACCCAATAAAGTAAGCAAGGGTTGGCATCCTTCTTCTAGTACTATTAAATTATCAACAACCTCAAAGAAAATCCCTAATCTTATAAAAATTTCTTTATAGATATTCGAAAAACGATTTTCTATTACTTCTGGAGCATTACGAACAAGTTGATTACGAAGATCTAAAATTTCTTTAACGTCTAAGTCACCCCAATTAAACGTGAATTTTGGATGTAACGGTAAATCATTTTTTTTACAAAAGTCATAAATTGAATTGAAGGAGTAGTCACCCTCATACTCTTCTATTCCCTTTGATTTTACTACTAAATCCCACCACTCATTGCACCATCCTGATGGTTGTAAGGGATGATTATTTTCTAAGAATTCACCTACAGGAATTAATAACTCTCCTAAATCTACAATTTCTTTTACTTGGTTTACAACTTTTAAAGCCTGATTATAATCGTCTAATCTGGTAAATTTACCGTTTTGAAGTATTACTGATGGGCCTTCTATAGTATCACAAGGAGTTGAGGCTGTAGCCTTGCCTGGTAATTGAAGTTTCAATTGCGTCCCTATGGCTGCAAATGAATCCAGAATTAACATTGTTGAAGGATGTATCGACATTGAGGCTAAACCTCCCGTTCTTGAGCGGCCATATCTCAAGCGAAAACTTCCTGGTTTGTCAGGGAAAGCAAAGATAGGCCGACCTGCTAAAACATCCTTTAGATATTTATGCTCTTTAACGTCACCTGAAGCTGATTTACGCTTCTTTTCAGTATATGTCCGTAAGAAATCCCAACCACTTATTCCCAATTTGTCTACATGCTTCAAAACTTTAGCAGCTTTGAGACAAAGCCCTTCTGCCAATACAAGGCAAGCTCCACCTCTCAAAGAATTTGTTTCAACTCGAGGGAGATCGCGATTACCTGCGACTTCAAGTTTATCTGTTCTCTCTCCTGTAACACATATAGGACAAGAGGTTACAATTGTATGTATTTCTTCTGAGCTTGGAACATACTGTAAGTTAACAGCCCTTTTATAGAGAGGAATTTCCTCTTTATATCTTTCAATTTCAGCAGGTGTTGGTATATATGGATCTAAACCTAGTTCTCGCCTCACAACATCTGCAATAAGCACAGACAATGCCTGAGCTGTACCACCTGCTGCACGTATTGGCCCAGCATAATATATTGAAGCACATTTAGTTTTATTGCTATTCTCAAGCGTACTAACTTTCACTACACCTTCAGTTGGAGCTACCAAAACACCTTCCGTAAGAATTGACAAGGATGTTCTAACTGCCTGCTCTAAAGCCTTCTCTAAACCTAATTCAGATTTTAATTTTCCTGCAAGTTCTTTTGCAATAAGCAAAGCAGTAGATTCTCTATCATTTTCCTCCGCAACTTCTCTTATCCTAGGAGCAATGCCTTCAGGGCCAACTTGCGCTTCTACTCTTTCAGCTAAATCTTTAGCTCGAGGTATCTCCGGAGAATCTGAAGGGTCAAAACCTGCCTTTCTTACTTTTTCAACTAATGAATAACAAGTATCAGCTTTTTTTTCCAAGTCTTCAAAATAAGCCTCCATCTCATCAGATGCTATCAATACCACACACACACATAGAACACCTATTATTATTGTATTTGCTAAAAGTTTTAAGCGCCGTAACTATCAATGTATATTGTACGATAGGCTGAAGAGCTTGCCCGAATCCCTGCAAACATTACTGCAAAAGATAAAAGAACAAAAATTCCACCCGCAAAAAGACCAATATTATGATTGTAGAGCATTACTGAAGCTGGTAAGATAAGTAAAATTGATGAAAAGAACGCCGAGGTCCCCCATTAGCATAAACTGAACTAAAATATCGGGATTGCCACGATCACTCTCATCAAAATTTGCAAACGCACTTCCTGCCCATATTCCTAGCCCTGTATTCACAAACAGTAAAATTAAAACACATTCTCCGAAAAATAATGTTACTTCGAATGGAAATTGCGCTAAAATGCAAATTGGAAGCCAGATAGACAAAAGACCAGGAAAGGCCATAAACAAAAGAGCAAAAGCTTTACCTTTCATGATTAATAATGATTCAACCGGATTTGATTTCATGATCCACAATCTTTTACCCTCAACACCAAGCATCGTAGAACCTAACATTGTACATTGTAATAAAGCTCCAAGATACAAGCTGATAGCTAGCATTCCAGGATAATACAATTTGGGAGGTAAATCACCTACAGGTTCACTTGGAATTCCAACCTTAAACCACCAAAATATCATTAGTAAAGAGACTGAAAATGTCGAAAAGGCCGAGCTTAAAACATCCCTTTCTCTAATTGATGAAGTTACTTCCTTAGAGCAAATTGCTGAAGCACGGCGACCAACTATTGGAGTTAACCATTTGAATTGAAGTATTCGAACTGGATTTTTATGAGAGGAAGAATTAATCTTATAAGATTCTAAAGCTTCCACGAATATATTGTCCATGAAATAAAAGAAAACAAGTAAAAGTAAGGTACAAACTAAAACTATTATTATGGCTAAAGTAGAATCTTGGTGCGCTGCATTGGATACTAAAAGAAGTGCTAAAAGGATTGGAAACAACGCTATCAAAAAACTAACTTTTCGAGAAAATGGATGTAATGAACCAATTAATGAAAACATAAATCCACTTAAAGCAGATAAAAATGAAAATAAATACAGCAAAATAAAAAATTCAGTTTCGACATAGATGTTCGTTTTAGTGACAATATTTCCAGTTATAAAAATTAAAAGCATTCCTGTTGTAATCAATAAATTTGGAATTAATACGGAAAAGAATTGACCTAACATTATCGATCTAGGGACTACTGGCTGAACTAAATACATATCCATAATTTTAGATTTAACAATCTTTCTATAGGTTATTCCTGCCGATCTGAGAGTAAATAAAGAAAAATATACTAATAGAATAGTACCATATCCTTCATTTGAACCCTCTGGAAAAAGCTCAGGATTCTGAATTACAAAATTCATCAATCTAATGCAGGCAAATGAAAAAATAATACCTAAAATTGAAATAAAGAATGTAGATGCAAAACGCTTCTTGAATGATTGAAAAGAACTTCGTAATGACGTTCGAAATTCAGCTTCGAAGATTGCATAAGATGCATTCATCTACCAAATGACTCCATGTCTCTATCTTTCTTCGTGGACTTCTTAAAAATTCTATAACAATCCTGACATAAACCAACTTTTTTACCACTTCCTTGTACGTTCAATGAAGATACTGAATCTACTTTTTTACGATTAACTGAACGCTTTATTGGATTATTGCACGCGATTGAACTACAACCATCATCTGAAGTATTCGAAAAGTTAATCTCTCTACGCTTCATTATATCCATTAGGTGACTATATACTTAAAATTTTAATTCTATTTTTCTAAATTAGAACCTTTCGAGTGTGAATTCATGTGTCCACAATTGGAACAATAATTTGGATCATCGCCTAAAAGTTTATCACCACAACTTGAACATTTTAAAGACGAATTTGGAGAAACTACTTTACTATGATTTTGATAATTTATAATGTAGCCTATAATCAATATTAAAATAATAATTGTTTGGCTATAGCAAACCAACTGTTCAAAGTCCACATCAGCTAATAGCTAATGCCCTATAACTATATTTCGCTATTGAAGTGTAATATCAGGCATTAGTGGACGAGTGGCAAAGCCTTTCAGCGCAAAGTTACTACCTTCTCCAACCCTACAAACGAACAAATCCCTATGGTGCCGAGTCAATCCAAATTCATCTAAGGAAGAAACGCCCCCACACATCTCCATAGCCATTGTCATGTGATCTGAGGCTTTCCTCGAGCATTCAATTTTTACCTTTGCTGCTGATTCTCGATCCAGTGTATTATCATTATACCTATTTGTCAGATCAATAAGCCAAGTCAAACCTTGCTCTAAAGTAATGTCCATATCAATAATTACGTCCTGAACTCTTTGGAAGCTCCCAATCGGGACGCCAAATTGTTCTCTTTCTTGTGCATAAGTTCTACATTTATCAAGGCCAAAAGCAAGAGAAGCCAACGACATTCCTGCGATGAACAATCTACCTCCGTTGAGAGTTTGAGCCATGACTTTGAAGCCTTCATTCTCTATCCCTAATATGGCATCATCCGTAACGGTTACTCCATTAAAGGCAATTGAACCTGTAGAAGATTGACTCCACAAGTCTTTACCTGCCATTTCTTGATAAGAAACGTTTGAATCGTCCATAGGTACTATGAAACAAGTAGTTCGATAGCCAGGTTTAGATTCTGGACTAGTCATCGCATGAACAACTACATGGCTTGACCACTTTGCATTGGTAGACCAGCATTTTTCACCCTTAATTATCCACTCATCGCCATCTTTCGTGGCCGTAACTTGCGGATTTGTAGCATCAGAACCTCGGCCAGGTTCAGATAAACCAAAAACAAACATTCTCTTTCCAGCTGCTAAATCAGGAAGATGTGCTTCTTTTTGTGCATCTGTGCCAAATAGTTGTAATGGTTTAGCACCCAAAGACATTGCAGCTCCTGGAGTTATTGCTAAAGATTGTGAATGATATCCTAAAGCCAAACCCATTAAGATTAAATCTAATTGATTACCTCCCTGCCCTCCGTATTTATCAGATACTGTAACCCCAAACAATCCCATCTGTCCCATTTCCTCAATAATATCTTCTGGAATTAGTTCGTGATTACGCTCCCAAGTAAGATAATTAGGCTCAATTTTTTCTTCAGCAAATTCACAAACTGCCTTGTAAAAAGTCATTGAATCTGGAGATACCAATCTTTCCAAATAGTGGTCTATGCGACGTTCCATAATATTCCTACTAGATATACATTAAAGTGGTTATCGTGACCTTCCAATTGCTCCACGTGGAGGTTCTGGCTCGTAATCTGCCTGTAACTCAGGAGGCCATTCTCTAGGTTTATCATCAACACCTTGGAGAATTATATAACCAATAATCATAACAATGAAAAGGAAACCAATTGCTGCAGGCCTACCCAAACCCAACTCATCAACTATAATTGCCCAAGATAAAGGACCTATAATCGTCGCAAAACGTCCAACCATACTATACAAGCCATAGAATTGACCAATGTAACGAGGTGGCGTTAGGACTAGCATATATGGCCTATCTGCGCACCAAGTTCCTCCTAGTGCGACACCTGCTAAAAATGGTGCCAACCATATCATCCATGTCGGTAAACCTAGCCAAACTGTAGAAATCAGAAGCGTGAAAGAAGCAAACCAAAACCATAGCACAGCGTTAAGCGTAACTTTTGGACCTACAATATCTACTAAGTAACCCCATAGAAAACCGCTCACTATTGATGAGAAAACTCCAATCAAGGTATAGACTGCTATTTCAGAATCTTCCATTCCAAATTCTTCCCTAACATAAATTGCTGCAAAAGTTATGGATGTATTTGCGGCATCTGTGTAAAAAACTCTACCAACTAAAAATCTAGATAGTCCTGGAAAATTACTCAACATTGACAAAGTTCCTTTAAGCTGTGTGAATGTTCCTGATGTTGCATTAATTATTGATCCGTCTCTAAAGAGAGGGGTAGTTTTGGTATTCATGGAAGAAAATACACACCAAATTGCGAAAAACAAAGTGGCATATTTAATTAAATTAGAAGATTCCATTAACCAAGCATTAATTCCCAATAGAACTGCCATCAGTATCATCAAACTGGGCCAGAAATTATCTCCTGGAGTCTCTCTAACGAAAATAAAACAAGGAAGTGCAAAAATCAGAAATAAAGCTGCAGTCAGCTGAAAAACTGCAGGATAAGAAAAACCCAAAGTTTCTGTAATATACAAAGCTGATAAAATTCCTACAAGAGCTCCAACGTATCCTACACCAATTCCTATTCCACCAATTCGACCTTTATTCCCGGGTGTGGAAATGGTAGCTAGTGTCGAATCATAGAAAATTAAACCTGCTTGGTAAAAATAATTAGCTATTACAAAAAATACCAGAGAAACGGTCAACACTGTACTTTTACTCCAGCCATCTTGCTCATAACCCAATAAGGCAGTAAAAGCTACACAAAGAAGAGTAGTTACAAAAAGAAAGGGCATCTTACGCCTTGCCTGGTCAGAAAGAGCCCCAATTAATGGAGCTGTAAGGAATACTAGAGCCATTGATGCTGCATTCGCATATCCATAATCGGAATCTGTTCCTCCAACTTCATCGCTGACAACCCACAGACCAAAATAAAATGAAACTATTAGAACTGAAAAAATAGTATTTCCTAAGTCGTAAAAAGCCCATGAAAATATACTAAACATGGATGCCTTGGTAGTTATTGGCTCTCTTGGTTTTTTCCTTTCTTCGTTAAAATCCTTTAATTTCTCTCTAATCTTCTTCGGTGCATCTAATATCTTTCTTGAACTACTCATATCTAATCTTTGTTATGCATGGAATCATAATCTGCTTCTGGTGTTTCCGCTAATAATTTCCTTATCCTATTGTCTTCAGCTTTAGCATCTTCTATTCCTGCATCAATATCTACTCGGTAAAGTAAAATTGCACCCAACAAAAGAAGAAATGCAATACTGAAAATTCCTGCGCGACTGTCGTACATTACTGCCATGAAAAAGTAAAGAGTTGGTCCTAAGAACGCTGCAACTTTATTAAAGAATCCAAGGAAACTATAAAATTCAGTACTTCTAGTTTCAGGAACAATTTGTCCAAATAAACTACGTGCAAGACCCTGTGAACCTCCCAATAAAGTTCCCATAAAACAGCCAAGAACTATGAACTGAAGGAAAACACCCATACCTAACGGTTTCCAAACATTATCTCTAGCCCAAATAGGAATACTATCCAAAACACCATCACCTAAATTAGTTGGATGATCTTCACCAACACTTGCTTCTCCATTTAATTCCCCTCCAACAATACTTACACTGAATCTAGTATCATCTACTGAATCTACAAAAGAGCTAATATTTGAATCCGGAACACCTAGAAGTTTAACCATATTTGGTTCTTCTTCTGAATCGCCCCAAGACCATTCCAAAATGTCTTTGTCATCCTCGTTAACTTCCGTAGGAAGAATGTATGACCATTCTTTCGCCCAAGCTTGCTCGTCGAATTCATCATCTTCATAATCTAATTTCTGAGCAAGATCATTTGCTGACCAAGAAACATAAACTGAATATGCAGCATCCTCTTCGCTCCACTCATATAAAATATCATAATCTTCATGTGTTTCTAATTCGAGCGGAGCAAAACAAAGGCCTGCGAAACAAAGAACAACCCAACCACATACTGAAATCATCAAAGCCTGTTTAGTGCCCTTACTTTCAGCCAATTTAGTAAATAATATCGCTGATGGTGCTGCAACAAATTGTACAACAAGAAGGGCAATTATTAATCCTGTAAATCCAATACCTAAAACAGTGGTTCCATAAACTCCAGCCAGAGCTGTGACTGTATTAATTCCATCAATAAACAAAAAATAAGCAAGCATGTAAAGAAATAAGTGTGGAAAGTCTTTGTAGTCCTTTAAAGTTTGAGTGACCTCACCTACGGCAAATCTTGCTGCTTGTCTAAACTTTAATTTTTCCATTTCATTTTCAACAGGAGGCTCTGGAACCCACGCAAATGTAACCAAAGCAAAACCATACCACCAGATACCTGCTGTGGCCATTGAAAACTGAATAGCCCACTCAGCAAAATCTGTAGACATTAGCACTACGAGATGAATAACAAGAAGAAGACCTCCACCAAGATATCCATAAGCAAACGCTCTGTTAGATATATCATCTAACTCATCTTGCTCTCCCAAATGTGGAAGTAAAGCATTGTAAAAAACTCCGGCACCGTTTAGCCCTACATTAGCTACAAAATACATAACCATAATCCAAATCCAAGACGCATTACCGAATAGAGGTGCAAAAGCAATTAACAATGTACCACCTGCACCAACTATTGTTAGAATTTTCAACCAACGCATCTTGACTAATCTGCGATCAGCTATCACACCCAATGGAGGACTTATTATTGCTACAGAAAGTGTAGAAACAGCTATGACAAGAGACAATACTGCATCTGCAGTCATTGACTGTGAAAAAAGTGAAACTGTAAGACCATTTGCTTTAAGAAATAAAAGTGTATACCACACCGGAATTATCGCCAAAGTAACACTGCATTCAAATGCAGATTTACCCCAGTCATAAAAACCATAACCACTAATAGCTTTTTCTTTATCTTCTGGAAGGTTTTTTAATTTCGAACCTAAACTAAACAACCTAGTAATTGGATCTGCCATAATCATTCATAAACAAGCAGTTTAAATACAGATGACCTCTATGTTTCTAGAAAAAAAACATTAATTATTTATTCCATTCAATAGCCTTATTCAAAAAATTCTTGAAAATTTCAGCTCCAAACTCGGTATTTTCAACTTCAGGATGATATTGAACTCCAGCATAGGGGAGTGTCTCGTGCTGCATAACTTGAACTTGGCAGGCGTCTGATGATGCCATGATTCTAAAACCTTGAGGCATTTCATGAACTTCATCGTTATGAGACTCCCAAACATTAAATTCTTTCGGAAAGCCTTCCAATATCCATCCTTCCTCAATAAGAGAAACTAAAGATGAACCAAACTCAGGTATTGCGGCAGGACCAGCTTTACCCTGAAAGTGAGTGGCCATATATTGGTGACCTACACAAATTCCTAATATTGGCCATTTTTCTAAATCTAGGTACTCTGAAGTTAGTCCTAAAGCTTCAGATTCACTTTCAATCCGTGGAGCTCCACCGGACAACACCAAGGCGGAAAATCGCTCTAGTTCTTCAATGGGAGTAACATTTGAAATGATTTCAGCTCTACAACCTAAGTAATTGAGAACTCTATATTCTCTATGTGTCCATTGCCCACCATTATCTACTACCGCAACTGGAAAATTTTCATATGACATACTAATTATCAGGAATCTCCTGCTTCAATCTCTCTAATCTCTTATTCCTATCGTTTGAAAACTTATCGATTGCCTCCATAACCCATCTAGAACTTAAATGCGCTTCATCAATAATTTGTTCTAAACTTCCTCCAGTCCTCCATCTATTGTCCCAATCAGGAGATAATGAATAATCAGCAACTACTCTGTTAGATATCCAATTTTTCATAACATTTAAACCAGTGTTAGTAATAACCATAGAATCAGCCCATTCTTTATCACCTATAATTGATGATTTATACTCTGAAGTTTGCATATCGAAAAGTTCCCAAGATATAGCTGAAACAATTTTCACATTATACTTAGAACCAATCTGCTCAAGAATAGAAACTACCGTATTAGTAGAACTTGTACCTCTCACGATAACGACACCGTCGTGTGGCCTATCATCGTAGTCTCTTATCAAATATGCGCCTTTAGACGCATCAAAATGACTGGCCATTCCTAATTTTTCTCTATCGGGTATTTCTATAGCTGGCCGCGTTAGGTGAAGAGCTACGATAGGAACATCTGTTGAAAATGCTGCAGCCAAAGCTGGTGCAACATCATTGTGCTCCCATGGATGAATATTGATTATGTGACCTTTTGGGAATAGTTGAGTAACACCTGGTGCAAAAATACCGAAATGAGTTCTACTATCCTCAGCTGTTTCAGGTCCCGAATGGCCTGCAATCCATAGTAACTTACCAACCTTTATTTGTGAATCTTGAGCAACTTGACTAAAAAGACGGATAGGGCCATATTTTAGATAACTGAATGATCCATATGTACTAAATGAACCTATAAAACCATTAAAAGAATCAAGGGTATCTGAGTTAAAATTTACTGTGGATAGACCTGCCATCATTCCTGCATTTGCAAATTCAGTTATTCCCTGAGGCATAAGAGGTGATGAAAGATTATCTTCTTTACTGTACATTCCCATATCTTCCATGTCTCCCCAACCCTTAGAAAATCCGGATATATTTGTAGAATCTGCCAAATCTGCTGACATTGCTACAAATAGAGGTCGATTGTACTTTTTCCTTGAGTGAGAATTTAGCCAAGAAGCCACTTTCGAAAAACCAACTCTATTAGGAACTTTATCGCCAGGGTCAGCGAAAATATCTGAAGGGTAATTGGAAAAATTGAATAGTTCTTTATCATCAAGAGGATTATCCTGTTGAATCTTACAAGAATCTATTTCATCAGGTACTGAATCACCCAGCTCGACCAAACGATCTGCCAAATAGTCTACTAACTCCTGATTATTATGTAAAACTGAAAAAACTGTTTCCAGATAGGAAGAACCTTGTGCCACCTGCATTTCCCTTGAAGATGCTGCCTCTTCCCCAAAATTACTAAAATCTATTTCATACTTCAAAGCAAAGTCTTCTTTTGTTTTCCAGAAAAGTTCAGAATTTCTCTTATGCGGTGCACCATGTGATTTTTCATCAAATTTATGATAACCTCTCCCCTTACGAGACTTAGCAAATATCATCTTAGGAATTGCTGAATCTGAGTTACCCACAATTAAATCATAATAAGACTCTGTAAAGGAAGACCAATCTTCACAATCATCAGTACCTTCAACATGCCAACCGCTTGTTTTGAACAGTTCCTCTGGAGTTGATTTCACGATGCTACTAAACGGACGGCTATCAATTCCGTAATCATTCCAATCAACATAATAAACTAAGTTTCCAAGGCCAAGGCCCCATGCTGAATTCAAAGTTTCGTGTGTAACACCTGTACTCAAACCACCTTCACCCTCAAATGCAAAAACTTTGACTTCTTCCGAACCTGCCAATTTGTGAGCTAGTGCAGCACCTGCAGCAGCAGGTGAACCATGTCCACTGGGCCCGGTGTTAAATTTAAAAAATAAAGTTTTACCTTCCATTTCAGCGTGTCCCGGAAGACCTTTATTTTGCCTCAAAGTTAACAAATCTTCCCAAATCAATTGAAACTCTTCACCATTCTTAACTAAGTATTTGGAATCTTGAGTTTGCTTAAATTTAATTCTAAGGGCTTCATTCAATACAGCTAAGGTCGCATAAACCATTGGATTATCATGACCTGCCACTAATACAAAACGATCTGAAAAACGCTTGGTAGGGTCCCTAATGTCCCATCTCATCGCACCAGATAGTAAAGTGATTAACATTCCATGAACTTTTGAACGTGAACCTCCAGGGTGACCACTTTGACTCAAATTTAACGTAATGTCTATACACTGATCAATTAAGTCTTTGGTAATTTCCCAAAATTTGTAATCATTTTTTAAATCTGAAGGCAGTTTCATGTATTTGGGATTAAAGTATCGTTATTAAGTTTCTGCTTAGTAATCTAATCTTCAACTTGCCTTGCAAGATAGCCTCTTGAAAATAGAATCTGAATTACAGACCACAGCATGAAGAAAACTAAAACTGAAAGGGCTTGACCGTAGATTGTATTATATTCTATAGAGTTTGAAAAACTATATGGTAAAATACTTCCCAACAAATCATGGAATAGGAAAGCCAAAGAAGTTAAAATCATAGTAAATGCTAAAGTAACCATTAATGTTGTCAAAAACCAAACTAAAACATCTTCATATTCTTTGGAAAAAGACATTACTCTAGCTAATCTACTGTATCTGGCATGCCCGTAACTCAATTCTAAATACAGCATGAAACTAAAAACAAATCCTAGAATAAGGTAAATTTGATCATTCGTGTTACCAGACAAACCAAGAGGCATTGACAGTATGAGAAATGCAGATACCACTTGATTTCCCACTTTATTTTGCCAAATACCAACCATCCCTGTTGAAATTGGTAAACCAATAAAGACCCAGAAAAGCAATTGCTGAAGTGGCTCATAGGGTATCCAATCCACGCCAAACACATAACCGAAAAATATCATTACAAAAAACGAAACTATGCCAATCAATACGTAATCATATACTTTTTTACTAGAAGATAGTAAAATATTAGTAGTTCCAAGGAAAAGGCCTATTATTATTCCAGCAATAATGGAAGTATTCAACTCATTAATTACATTACTGTTGTATAGTCCACTAGTGAAGCTATTTAATGCATTAAAAAATAATGAATCTTCTATTGGATTGATTAAATAAGCAAAGCTTAAACTTAACATTAATGATAGAGTTGCAACGGATTGCATAATTGCCAGAGTATTACTTGTCTGCATTAGCGTATCACCTCTGCTAAAGAAGTAGAGAGAACTGAATCCGGATTCCAGCGCATAGCTCTTGCACCCAACGAACGTGCTTCTGTAATCTTATTCTCCAAAGAAGCTGAGGCTGTAAAGTAAACTGTTGGAGATATTATTCTAGAGTCTCGGTCATAATCTAGAGTATCTGGAGCTATAACTGTTAGTTTGAAACCACGAGCTGTGATTTCTCTTAAGGCTGTTGCGCTAGTTTTATCGTTTTCTAACGTAGAAATTACCATTACTGGAGAGCGAGGTGTGAAATTTCGAAGGTCACCTAACACAGTATGTAATCCAAGTGAACCACCTGCCTTAATTTCTGCTAAAGCTGTTAAAACTTTGTAAAGATGTCTTTCCCCAGTATCTGGAGATATGGCATTCACAGACTCGCCGTAAGTAATCAAACCTACTCGATTTCTGGCCCTTAAAAAGAAATTTACTAAAGATGCTGCAGCTTTACAAGAATAATTCAAAGGGTTTCGCAAAATTGTCCCAGTACCTGTAATCTCACGAGCATCCAAAACAATCATTATATCTGAAATATCTTCCCTTTCGAACTGATTGACCATCAATTTCCTAGTTCTTCCAAAAACTCTCCAATTTATATTTTTGAAATCATCACCTGGAAAATACTCTCTGATTCCATAAAATTCTCCGCTAGTTCCAATCCTTCGTATTGGCATAGCTCCCTGATACATCTTTGGAAATTCTGTTGACAAATCAACACCATCTATTTCTTCTATTTGAGGTAAAACAACTAAACTAGACTTAGATTCAATTTCAGATTCATAATAGAATAAGAATGAAGGATTGTATATTCTTAATTTTGGATTACCTAGCCTAAATTGGCCACGTAATCTACAATCAAGTGAGTATTGATTAACAACAGTCTCATTTTTTCTTAAGCGAATAACGCTATGGTTTAAACCCGATTGAACTTCAACTTCAGAAGGTAAATTATCATAAATTTCTAAAAAACCTACTGAGCGACCCTTATTTTGAACAACTAAATCAATACTAACGCTGCTGTTCTCAAAAACCTGATCATCATTAAAACTTCGAGTAATCTTAACATCAATTGGCCTAGTATTTACAAGACTGTGAACAGCTACAAATGCCAATATTGTAGTTCCAAGTAAAAAAAGTTGAAGATTGTTAATGAATGGAGAAAAAAGTACTAGAATAACACCTAAGCCAACATAAACAATTGCCTTACGTGTCCACATGTCACTATTCCACAGTTACTGCTGGAACTTGGACAGTCATAAGTAGTTCGCCTATCACTTCTTCTACATTCACACCACGAATGCGGGCCTCTGGCTTAAGAATAATTCGATGACCAAGCACAGGAATAGCTGCTCTCTTAACGTCATCAGGAACAACATAATCTCTCCCAGAAAGGACTGCTAAGGCGCGAGACAATTTGAATAGGCCAAGACTACCGCGAGGACTAGAGCCTACTGCAACACGCGGATCTCTTCGGGTAGATTGAACTAAATCAACGATATACTTCATTACTTCTTTTTTGACAAAAACTTCCTCGATTGAGTCATGCATCTCAACAACTTTATCAGGTGTCGCTCTAGGCTTAACCGAAAAAGTATCTTTCTTTCTTTGGGAACGACCCTCAAGAATGCCGGTCTCAACATCCTCGTCTGGATAACCAACACTCAACTTAATCAAAAAGCGATCCATTTGAGCTTCAGGAAGAGGATATGTCCCCTCATATTCAATCGGATTTTGAGTCGCTAAAACAATGAAAGGAGCTGCTAACTTGTGCGTTGTCCCCTCAATGGTAATTTGCTTCTCTTGCATTGCTTCTAGTAATGCTGCCTGGGTCTTTGGAGGTGCCCTGTTTATCTCATCCGCCAAAAGAATGTTACAAAAAATGGGGCCTTTACGAAATTTAAACTTATTCTTTTCCGGATCGTAGAAATAAGAACCCGTAATATCTGCAGGTAATAAATCTGGAGTGAACTGAATTCTCTTAAATTCACAACCTAAAGCATCTGCTAAGGTGTTAGACATTAATGTCTTTGCCAAACCTGGAAAATCCTCAAACAAAATATTACCATTAGCCAAAATACCTGCCATCACCATTTCGATCGTTTCTTCCTTACCTAATACAACATTAGAAACTTCATCTGCAATTTGTTTTGCAGACTTATTCGTCTTCTTTACTAAGTCAAGAGATTGACTAGAAGCTGGCTCTACATCTTTTTCGCTACTCAATTTACCACGCACTCAATTTTTTAGCTATACTTCTGAGAATATCTGGTCTAATTTCTTGAGGTTTACCCAAAAGCATCTTGATATCTTCATCTAAGGCCACATTATAACGATTCAGTATATCTGGTAGCATTACCATCCTATCTTTTCTCGACTTTTCATCAAACTCATATATCTGATGCTTTAATCTTAATCTTTCCAGAAAAACGTCTTGAAGCGCAAGAATGCCTTTGTCAAGACTATGACCGTAGGATCTAAGAGGTCTTGGTTTCCTTATATCAAAAATATGATACCATCGTTTTGGTTCAGCTTGCCTCATAGATAGACCCATTGTCAAAATTATAACTAAAACAAGAACATTTAATCGGATTACTTGAATAATCAAAGTATCGCCTGCTAAAAGAAAATAAAAACCTAAAGCACTCTGAAACAAACTAGCTCCAAAAGACTCTTGAGTATGTCTAGACTCATCAAATAAAACTTCACCTTCTGTTCCTATCATTGACTCTATAAGTTTTAATAAAAAATCTGAATTCCTATCCTCATTCCACATCATATTTATGGGTAAACTAGAATCTGAAACAAAAACTGCAGTCCCTAGCTGTTTTCCCTCTGAGGACTTCATCTCACACCTCATTCCAACTGTAAAACCCTGAGGGCCTGAAACTTCATCTTCTGGAGTTATCAAACCATCATCATCTGAATCAATCCAAGAATTTTTGGAAGTGGAAATAAATATTTGCTTGTTCCATTCAAAACCTTGACTCCAAAGATTAACATATTGTGAACCTAAATCTCTAATGGCCACTGGCTCATTTAGAAGAATATTATAGGATTCCCCATCCACTATGGCTGTAGTAGGAATTAATGATAAATTATCTCTATAATTTTGGTCCCATAATCTATGCTTTACGAATTCAATCGCAAATAACTGGGCAATTGTGTTAGAATAATCATAATCTCCAAAAACTAAGATGCTACCCCCACTCTCCATGTACCTAGCTAATATCTCTAACTCCAGTGAAGAATAGGGAGATTCAGTACCTACTATAACGAATAAAGTAGAAGTAGGATCTGAAACTTCATCAAGAACTCCAGGATTTGAAAGAACTGCACTAACATTATAATTAGAATCTTTACTGTTTTCCAGACCTTTCCTAAAATTAGAAATATCATTCCAATCATCATCATATGCTGATAGTTGTGGGTCTCTTTCAGCAACATACTGTAGTAATGGAAATAGAACTAACGTACAAACTGCTATTGTAGCAAAAAGAATCATTATACCTGAACGGCTAGAGATTTCCATACTAGTTTTCTAATGTTGAATCATTAAGATCTAAACTTTCAATCACAGTTCTTAATGCAGATACTGCATTAATTCTATGATCGTCATCTAATTCTTTTTTAGTATAATCTGCTTCTTCATAAAGAATGGTTAAACGAGCAACAGAGTCTTGATCTAATGATAATGCGGTTCGTAATGCCTCTTGGAATTCTCTAACTGTTTCAAAATGCTTTCTGAGATAACCATGACCTTGCAACACCTTACACATCTCTTTGTAGGAAAATACGATCGAATCTCGATAATCCATGTTAGCCTCTAACGCAAGGGCTGTAGACTCTAAAATTCTCTGAATTTCTCTTAGATGGCGTTCTCTATACCATTTCCAACCAAGTAAAACGCCAGAAGATGCAATAACTGTAGCTCCGATAATAGCCCATATTGCATAATTTGACTGTTGTGAAGGGGCTCTATAGATAATTGTAGACTCAATACTACTAGCAACATATTCTTCATCTCCTGTATAGTTAACAATAATATCCATAGGTATTGTTGTATTTCCTGAATAATATGAAGTAAAGGTTGCAGTACCATTAAAGTCTGTAACAACCATTGTAGTCATTCCTAATGGTTGAAATGATATTAACAATGGAGCACCAGGAACAAAGCTACCATCATACATTTGAAGAGTTATAGTTCCCGTAAATTCTTGTTGATACTCAAGTGAAGCTGGAACATCTAAAGTTAAAAATGTCTGACCTTGAACAAATAATTTCGAATTTGTGCTATTTCCAATATAATAATTATTTCCAAGTGATTCTGCAGTTAAATTATGATAGCCCAATGAAGTACCAAATGGAATTTCTAAATCCAAATTAAATTCACCTTGTGCGTTAGTCTTACCAATTAAAGGAAAACCTGAATCTAATGTCAATCTAACTTCTAAATTAGTAACTGGTCGATTAGCTCTATCGTATACAAATCCTGAAATTGTTTCGGTTGTATTTGTCATAGAAGTGTAGTCAGACATCTCAATTCGAATATTATGAGAAACTTGTAACACCCAACTTGAGGTAGAAGAAAGATAAAATTCATCGGGGATATAAGTTACCATTATCGTATTTGGCCCTGCAACACTCTCATCCGGAACCAAATATGTATTTTCAAAATAACCATTAGAGTCAGACTCTATTGTTTCAACAATATTACCATCAAATGAGAAGCTTAGAATTGCATTTAGTGGATTGCCCATATCGTCCTTCAGGGTACCATTAAATGCAAAAGTTTCACCAACTATAACTTCAGTATCTGACTGTAATTGGATATTAGTAGATGCCAATACAGTAATTTCTTGATCCGAAAAAGTTGGAAGATAATATTCTAAGCCTGAGTAATCCCACGTTGCCACATAATTACCTAGTTTATGGCTAGGAGATAAGGTAATATTTTGCTCGATTAATCCTTCTTCATTTGTAATTAAATGATATCTTTTACCATCAAATGTTAGATTCACATGCTGGTTTAGCATTGGATTATCTAAATCATCAAATAAATAAGAGGTTAAGAAAAACTCTTGATTACGGAAAACTTCAAGCTCATTAAACTCAAACACCGTAGTTGACAATATCTCTGAGTCTGAATTACTATGAGATTCAACATAAAAATAAGAACCAACGAATACTACTTCGATGTTATGATTTCCTAGTAAAGTGTCTACTGGAATCAAAAACTCAAAACTGTAAAGACCTAAATCTTGTGTAGTTACATTTCCTACATAACCACCATCAAAGTAAAAATCTAAATTTAAATCTGAAAGACCTACGCCGGCTGCATCTCGAAGATATCCTGAAACTGTTGAGGATTGATTTCTATACCCTCCTAGCCATTGTATCACTATTTCAGTCTCTCTTTGAACGAATACTTCCACTTCGTCAGATGATTCCCTAAGATAATTTTGATCTTCTACCTTAGCAATTAGAGAATGGTTACCTACCATTGTATCATATGGCAGCTTGAAACTGCCTTCAAATTCACCATTAACTGATTGTACAGTAGTTCTTGTTATTCCATTCCATAAAATCTTAATTTCTCTATCCAAAGGGACATCTAAGTCGTTCTCAATGAAACCACTGAATGAAACATTGTTTCCTGCAATAACTGAGTCACTAAAGTCAATAACTTCAATAGACGTACTTCCCCATATTGTATAATTTGCAATGTAGTTTGATGGAAGATAGTAACCAAAGCCACCAAAGTCAAGTTCAACAGGAACTATACCAACCGGATAATCTAAGTCTGAACAATCCCACTCCTCCTCACAAACGAAACTAAAAGTACCATTTAAATCTCCGGTTACATATCTTAAGTAATCGCCATCCCAGAATATGTTTACCTCAATATCTTCAACAGATTGTCCCCTATCATCTAAAATTGTACCATTAAACCAAATTGTGGAACCCCTAATTAATTCCGTATCTGGAATAAATATCGAAGTTTCGGAAACTACTGTAAATTCAACTGTCTTTGATGCATTATCATAGTATGGTTGTGTTGAATTATCAAAACTAACTTCAACCAGTACTTTACCCAATAATTGTGCATTAGGTACTAAGTAGGTTTTTGAATATGAACCTCCAAAACCAGTAGTTGACAAACCATCTACTTCATTACCAGCCCAGTTAAATGAAATATCAATTCCTGATATTGCCAATGAGTTTTCATCTCTTGCAAAACCAGTAATGTCTATTTCTTGGTCACGTAAAACTTCTTCTTCATTTATTTCAAGAATAACCTTTTTATGGAAAAATACTTGTTTTTGCGAATTTGCAGGCAAATTATAATCTAATTCAGAAAAGCTAATTTTCAGTGTATGGGAACCTACTTCTAAGTATGAGGATTCAGGAAGATATTCGAAGTTAAAACTACCGTTTGTCGCAAAGGATTCAACAAAAACATCATCGAAATAAAATACTAAATTACCACTGAATAGAGTACCATTATCCATTGAAAGATTACCTGAAACTAAAAACCGATCTCCAGCATAGAAATGACTTTTATCTAATTGGAAATTTATCAAGGTTTGCTGATAAATTTGAGTTACTTGGAAAGCTGCAGACTCGTCGTAAAAATAATTCCCAACGAAATCAGCTGACCATGTTACATTTCCAAGTAACGTATCAGTTGTAACTTCATAATCATATGAAAAATCACCATCAGACTCCGTGATAGCAGTACCAAGTTCTTCACCATTCCAAGTCACCAGAATTTCTTCATCAGATATAGGTTCTCCAAGATGGTTGTTAAGCTCACCTTCCAAAGTAACAATTTCACCTCTTGTAATCTTTAAAGAATCAGTATCCAAAGTAATTGTACTAGTTCCAAGAACTGTAAAAGGCAATTCTACTTTTTCATCAGGTAAAGTCTCGCTTGTACTGATAAATGTAACAATTATTGTGTAATTACCTGCAGCTAAACTAGCCGGTACTGTAACTTCAGTAGACCAATTTGATTCTTCTACATCAAAAGAAGAAAGTTCTGAACCTGATAAATCGATAAGAATATTCCCGTTATCTACTGCTTTATCTAAAACACTCCCATTAACATATAAATTATTGCCAATATATTCACTATTAACTGAAAGATTAGCTTTTAAGTCAACGGTTTCGTCCATTATGACTAAGCCATTTGTAACTGTTTCTTCATTAAGATAAGTCGAGCCATCAAAGTGAGATTCTAACCTGTAACTATCATCTGAAGTTGGTTGACCATCTTCTGGAACTGTCCAATTAAAAACAAAATTACCAAAAGAGTCTGTTGTTACTGTACCTATATCACAGCGATAAGGTTGCCACCATTGTGTAGGATTACAGTTGACATTTGGTTTATTACCTTGCCAATTAGGCTCCCAAATCTCGAATTCTATTTCTTCATTAGCTGCTGCAACACCACCTAAGTCTAACAGCGTTCCTGAGACAATCAAATCCTGACCTTTGCCTACCGATGAAGGTCCTGAAATAGTTAGTACTGTATCCGAAGAAATCTCAACTTCTTTTGGCCCATCAACTCCCAAGAAACCTTGTTTGTAAGAAGCTGCATAAATTTCATTAATTCCTGGAAGTGCTGCAAGAAAATCTGTAGAATTGTAGTCAAATGTACCTAAATCACTTGTAACTGTAGAACCTATTTCAAATGCTGGATTCACATGATCTTTGTCCCACATTCCAAAACCAATTGGAAAATCTACTAACTTAGTTCCGTTCTCATCTTCAGCATAACCTGTGATACGAATTATTTCACCTTTTTCTACTTCTTCAGGAGAATAAGATTCGATGACTATAGTGACTTCAACGCCAGTCATATTATCTATATCATCAGGATCCATATCATCGAAGTCAAAAGTATCACCATCTTCATCTTCTTCGTCAGGCCTATCGAGAGTAGTACTACTTCCTGTGCCTCCTAAATTAATTCTTTTCCAATGACTTGAGGAAACTGTTTCGTTATCTTCAGGAACGTAAACTTCAACAAAAGCATGAGCCTCATTAGAAACGTATCTTGTTGGAGCTCCCAAAGCTAATGCAGTTACAAAGAATCCAAATGAACGATGTCTACAAGCACCTATTCCATTAATGCAAATAGTTTGGTAAGCATCCCATGGCTCTTCAGTATCAGGAACATCTCCGTCACCCTCAATAAACGCTGAAAAATACCAAGTTAAGTTATTAATTATTAAAGCTAAATTAGTCTCGGGAGTGCCATTATCTGGCCAAAGCCAATACAAAGGCTCATTTGCAATCGTTCCGTTATCGTGACGATATTGGAGAAATTCTCTTACATTTTCTTCAACTTGATTAGCTCCATTTATCGGCCTTATAATTTCTTCAGGAATATCATCAATCGTTAAATCCTCGGAAATTGGCCTATTGAAGTAAGAACCATTTGTCCCCATACGATATTTGAGATCTATAACTATATTTTCATTACCTTGAACGTAATAATTGTCGGCACCATCTTTGAAAAATCTAATACTAACGCCTGTAGCGTTTGGATCGTAATCTATTATTTCTGCATCTGGTGAAACCGAAGGTATTCTTGTGTATTCAGAGGTACTGATTGTAATGCCCATCCAAATCCATCCTTCAAAAATATTTGAATAACCTTCATAGCTCGTAGGGAAAATTTCGTACTTATCTGAATCATAATTGTACATAGTGTACATATCAGTAGGATTTGAAGCTTGATCATCGTAGAGAAGACCATCTAAAGAAGTCCATCTTTTTACAGTCCCGAGAACTGGATCAAAAATCTCATAAATCGTTACATTGCCGTCTGTAGCTCCAGTGTCAGGATTACTTTCATCATCATCACCAGGATCGACAGGAGGAGGATCTTCCCCATCTGGTTCACCGTCATCATCACTATCTGAATCGCAAGGATTAGTTTCTTCTTGATATTCTCTTAGATTATCTGATCCGTCATTATCAGGGTCGCCAAACTTATCATTTCCATTAGTAGGATCTAAGCCACAGCCAATACCATCCTCAATTCTGTCGGAATAAGTATCTTCCCAACCGTCAGGCATGCCATCTTGGTCAGTATCGTCACTAAAAGGATCTGAATCCCAATAGAATTCGACCGAGTTTACTAAAGAATCGCCATCATTGTCGTCTGACTCATCAGAAGAACTTTTAGGGTTAAAACCGTAGTAAATTTCCCAACCATCCCAAGCACCTCCATCGTCAGTATCTGGATCATTTGGATTAGTATTATTGTAATATTCCTCTAAATTAGTGTATTCTTCATCAGAAGAAATAATACCATCTCGATTAGCATCATAGCCGTCAGAATCATTATCTTCATCAGGATCAATGTCTGCAGACACCGGAAATGAAGCAAAAGGGGAAAATAATAAGATAAAAACGGCAAAAACAACTGCTATTTTTTTCATCATACTCTCCACACCTGCTCTCAATAAAGTTCTATTGTTAAATAAAGGTATGCCAAAAAAAACTTTATGACTATAAGAGCTATCCATTATCTGCCTCGTAACCATCAGTCATAGAATCTCCGTCTGTATCTGGATTCCATGGATTAGTATTTGCTACTTCTTCTCTCCAGTTAGGGAAAGGGTAAGATACGCCATCCCAATCTTCCCATCCATCGTCGTCATAATCTAAAAAACCATCAGACCCATCTAATAAGTTAAGAGTGCGAGTTTCATTAGCTGGACGATTATTATTCCAATAAATTTCCCAACCATCCGTACAATTATCTCCATCAGTATCTGCTTGTGAAGGATTGGAATCCATTAAAAATTCTTCATAATTAGTAAATTTCTCATCTGGTGATATCTCTCCATCTCCGTCAGAATCATAACCATCTGAATCAAAATCTAATGAAGAATCTTCAGCAGAATTTGGATTAAGTCCATAAAATGCTTCCCAACCATCTGGCATTCCATCACCATCTGTATCATTATCTCGAGGATCAGTGCCATTCAAATATTCCTCATAATTAGTATATAATTCTGAAAATTCCAATGTTCCATTCCTATCAAAATCCCAGCCATCATCATCTAAATCTTCATTCGCATCGGAGGAATCAAAAGGATCTAATAAATTAAGAAACTCCCAACCATCAGGCATTCCATCATCATCTGAATCAGGATTTGACGGATCGGTCACATAAGTATCATTCCCTGAAAAACATTCTTCACCATCTTCAATTAAATCTCCATCAGTATCTTTCAAAATGGGATTAGATCCAAAGATATTATCTGGACTTATTACGTTACTATCAAAGTCACCAATAAGTGAATTATTAAATTCATATAAATTTATCAAGTTATCATTATCTGAATCTAAAAAAGCATCATTAGAATTTTTTGGTTGAAATCCCCAATACACTTCCCATCCATCAGACATCCCATCACCATCAGTATCTCCATTTGTTGGATCTGTACCATTCAAGTATTCAAATAAATTGGTGAACTCTTCTCCAGAAAGATTACCATCCCAGTTAAAATCAAAACCATCTGCATCTAAATCTAGTAAAGCATCGTTAGGATCCAGTGGATTAAGGCCATATTTTACTTCCCAACCATCTGGCATACCGTCCCCATCTGTATCATTATGCGTAGGATCTGTCAAATGGTTAAACAATTCTTCTCCGTCTGAAAGCCCATCCTTATCAGTATCATTAACTCTTGGATTTGTATGAGTTATATTATCAACTTCAATATAAGATCCTGCAGCTGTATTATTGTATTCAAACCGATTAATCACCCCATCCTGATCGGGATCAGCTCCTGCATCAGCTGGATTCAAAGGGTCTAACCCATATTTCCATTCCCAACCATCTAACATTCCATCTGCATCGGTATCCTCAAGGTATGGATGGGTGTCTGCCTCAAATTCTAATAAATTATTATGTTCTTCATCTTCTTCAAGACTTCCATTATAATTAGAATCAAAACCATCCATGTCATTATCGACTGTAGCATCAAAATCATCCAAAGGATTTAAGCCATAATATATTTCCCAGCCATCCCACATTCCATCTTCATCCGTATCATTTTTATTTGGAATTGTATTATTCAAGAATTCTTCATAATTTGTGAATTTCTCATTGTTTGAAACAAAAGTATCCCTATTGCTATCATAGCCATCTGAATCGGAATCGTCATTTGCATCTTTTGAATCTATAGGATTTAATCCATAAAATGCTTCCCAGCCATCGGGCATACCATCGCCATCGGTATCGTCGTTCCTTGGATTTGTACCATTCAAATATTCCTCTAAATTAGTAAATTTTTCCCATCCTGTTATGTTTAAGTTACGATTAAAATCCCAGCCATCATCGTCAGGATCTTCACTAGCATCTAAATCAGAAATAGGATTTAATTCATAATTTACTTCCCAGCCATCTGGCATACCATCACCATCTGTATCATTATGCGTTGGATCTGTTAAATGAACAAATAATTCGTCTATATCTGCCAAACCATCACCATCCGTATCGTTTAAGTCAGGTCGTGTTGTAAAAATTCCATCTCTGTCTAACCAACCTGTATTTACTAATGAATTATTATACTCATAAACATTAACCAAGCCATCACTTTCTTTATCTTCAAAATTATCAGAAGGTCTTAATGGGTCTAAATCAAAAATAACTTCCCAACCGTCTGGCATACTATCTCCATCAGTATCTGAAACAAGAGGATTAGTATCATTAAAATACTCCATGTAATTGAAATATCTTTCATCATATATTAACTCACCATCATAGTCTGAATCCCAGCCATCTGAATCTGAATCAAACCAAGCATCACTTGACAATGTTGGATTTAATCCATAAAAAAGTTCCCAGCCGTCAGGCATTTTATCACCGTCTGAATCAAATTGCCACGGACTTGTGCCTGCTAAATATTCTTCGAGATTGGTATGTCTTTCATTTGGACTAATTTCACTATTTCGATTAGCATCATATCCGTCGTTATCTTCATCAGATTCTGCATCATAATCTCCAATTGGATTAAGATTATAGTAAACTTCCCAACCATCTGGCATCCCATCACTATCCGTATCACCATTTGTTGGATCTGTACTATTTCCAAGTTGGTTTCTAATTTCAAATTCCATCAAGTTTGTAAAATATTCTTCTTCTTCAAGGATACCGTTCCTATTTCTGTCATGACCATCGCCATCAGTATCTAATGAAGCATCTGATGCATCAAACGGATCTAAATCAA
>JBJLCA010000032.1:0-29282 GCA_045567915.1 Candidatus Poseidoniales archaeon
TGACGCTGCATAGTTAACATACGATCATCAAATATTCTTAGTAAAGTCATATGTCTTAATCCTTCTTTGAGAACTGAAGGTTTGAGATTAGGATTCCAAGAACCTACTGCCTTATTATTATCATCTAAAACTCTAACCAATCCAAATGCTAAATTTCTGATTTCTGAAGGATTTACTAAAACATCTGGCTTATCCGAAGAACCTGCCTTTGGCAAATCCAAATTGGAAAAATCTGCTTTATCTCCAGGCCTAAATGGTGCATCCGGAACGAAAAGGGTCTTTGCTTTCTTGGTCATGCTACCACCTTTAATTCAATATCAAATGTCTCACCTTTAGCTGCAGCCACTAATGATTCGGCCCTATATGATGAACGAACCATTGGACCTGAAGCTATTGCCTTGAAACCCATCTCTTTTGCTATCTGGGCAAGGCTATCAAAAGTTTCAGGTGAGGGAAAAGACACCACGGGATGGTATCTAGAACCAGGAGAAAGATATTGACCCAATGTTAATAGATCTACATTCGCCTCTCTTAATTCCCCAAAAGCTTCTAACAAATCTTCCTCCGTTTCTCCGAGTCCAAGCATAATGCTTGTTTTAGTAATTATATCAGGCCTTAATTCTTTAGCTTTCTTCAAAATTAATAAACTTTGATCAAAAGTAGCCCTTGGATCTCGAACCCTTGGTGTAAGTCTCCTAACCGTTTCAACATTATGGGCAAATACAGTTAGTGGAGAATCCTCTAACAGAAATTCTAAAGCATTAACGTTACCGCTCAAATCACTACACAAAAATTCAATACCCACTTTAGGACAAATTTCATGTACTTTATCTATACAATTTTTGTAATGTGATGCACCTCCGTCTTCCATATCATCTCTATTAACTACAGTAATAACTGAATAAGTTAAACCCATATTCTTTATGGCTTCAGCTAATTTAAGAGGTTCATCTTCATCCGGCGGTGGCGGGTTACGAATTGTGTCCACTGCACAAAAACGGCAGCCTCTTGTGCAAGCTTTCCCTGCAACCATGAAAGTGGCTGTACCTCTACCCCAACAATCATGAATATTAGGACATCTGGCTTCTTCACATACCGTGTGTAATTGATTATCCTTAACTGATGAAGTAGTTGAATTATAACGCTGCATCTCCTCACCTGAAGGTAATGTGACTTTGAACCATTCTGGCAACCTCTTAGGTTTTTTGTTTGCTAGCACCTATTTTTCAGATGGAATATCCCTAATAATATTATCTATCAATAAATTATTTTTGCCCAAGCCGATAGGCATAAGCCTCTGTGATGTAAATATTGTGGCTGAGCCTTGTGCTTTGAAGAGCCCTATGAGTGCTGAGAGGCCATCACACAAGAAGCCAAACAGCTACAATGAATAACGAAAAACCCATTACTCGGTTTAACTGTAATGAAGATTCGGGAGAAGTAAAGAAATTTCTTAAGAATGTGCCAAAAGCAGTCCATAGAGCCACGAAGGGTAAACAAAGGATAATTGAGAAAACAACTAAAGCCATTTTTGCTAAAAAACCTACTCCAAAAATAGTTCCAAAGCTGCCCAATAAAACTATGTCATGAATCCAAGCTTTACCATTAACAAATTGTAACATTGCTCCGGTTAAAGGCGTCAATTTTTGACTCTCATTCGGCCCATCATCTAGTGGTTTGGAAGTAGCTATTTTGTAGGACAAATAAATCATGTACGATGCTCCAAGCATTGTTAAATATGTTAGTAAACCTGTATTTTGCTCTAAAAAATCAATTGTGAGTGCTGCAAATACGCCCATTATAAACCAGCCAACTACAAAACCAGAAATCAAAGGAATCGTAGCTCGAAATCCGTGCTGAGAACCATGAACTGCGCACAAGATATTATTCGGACCTGGCGTAATATACATTGGAATTAGGAAAACTAAAGCTGCAATCAGTAAAGGAATATTCACTTGTTCAATGCTATTGGTTTATTGTCTTCATCTACAGCAACCATTACAGCTCTTGCTTCTGTAACAGGAATAAATTTTCCTTCTTCTGCAAATTGCCTTTGCGCAAAAACATGAACATCAATCGTTACCGAAGTTCTACCTAATTTGTGAGTCGTTGCATAATAGGAAACTACGTCCCCAACAAAAACAGGTTGCTTAAACTCAATTTCATCCATAGCTACAGTAACAACTGCTCCTTTGTGATATTTATGAGCTTCAATTGCTGCAGCTTGATCAATTTGACTTAAAATTACACCTCCAAATATCGTACCAAGCGCATTAGTATCTTTTGGCATTGCTAGTTGTCTCAAAGTTGGTATCGACGTTAAAGGTGAAACCGATTCTTCCATATTGATGGAAAGGACCCCGTATTAAACTATATAATGTGCTCAGAAAGTATAGGTATGGTGTGGTTCGTGAATAACAAACAAATTTTAAGTTACAGCATAACTTTTCTATTTATTGGAATAGCATTTTCAGGGTGTTTGGATGATAGCTCATCTAGTAGTGACTATGATGAGGGCTGGGTTGATCCCATCGTTGAATCTGAAAATTGTGAAAATTGTACAGGTCTAGATCAAAATCATCAACATACCAACTTGATGCAGCATTTTCTTCAAACTGACAATATAACTTTGATAGACTACCATAATCTAAATTGTGATGGAAATGTCAAGCCACCTGCCGAATTGGACAATACTGCAGGCAGGCCTTGTTATCCAGAATACAAGAATGTAGCTCCTACTCCGGGTGATAATTCGGAAATAGCTATTGAAGGAAATTTCTTGGAGGGTTGCGATAATAGTGATGGAAAAGGTGGCTGCTTTGCGTATGTTTCAAGCTATAATCAATTTGAAATATTAGATATTAGTGAGCCAAATAATATTGTGTTACTTTCAACATATTATGCTGAAGTAGCAAGAATAATTGACATTAAAGTAACACAAGACAATAATTGGGTCTTGATAAACCATGAACTGACAAATTCTGAGTTAGATCCTATACCTAATGATGATGATGCAAACAGCGGAGCAAATAGATTAGATTTAATTGACGTTAGTGATAAGTCTTATCCCGTCAAAAGAGCTGAATGGAATAATCCTCCTGCCGGATTCCATAATCAGGATATTCATGTGTATTGCAGTAATGACATTCCTGACTGGGACACTGAAGATTGTGAAGTATTCTTATTTGGTGCAGATCCTTATCCTGAAATTAATGGAGCAGGTCTTTACAAAGGAACTCAAATATTTTACGCACCAGATGGCTTAGAATCATTTATTCCTGGTGAAGGTGAAAATGAATCTAAAGACATCGTCCGATGGGGTGGCTATTCCCCAGATCCTGCAACTACTTGTGGAGGAACTGTCTTTAATCACGATAATGTAATTCACAGACACCCTATTACAAATCAAATACTATTGTACGTATCATATTGGGATGCTGGACTAAGAATACTGGATGTTTCAAACCCGCCACCCGTTCCTGACCCTAACGGACTAACATGGCCTCAAAATAATGAAGTTGGAAGATGGTTAGGTTGCCCTACTGATACCAGTGGATGGTATGGCCCAGATGGCGGTGGACATGCAGGAATGAGTGCTGAAGAGTGGACTTCAAAATTAGAAGGAAATGGATGGATTCACTACGCCGTACCTTACGATCACCTAATTTGTAATGGAATATCTAAGTATGTTGATGAATCTGAGTGGCCTGCCTCTTGCGGAACGGGTCCCGAGGATCCTGAATTTGGCATAAACTGGAGACATTACACACTAATTGCACCAGAGTATGGTCAGAACGATGACCACACTGGATACGTCAGAACAATTGATACTACAGATCCTGCAAAGCCATTCTTAGTTTCAGAATGGAAATTGCCTGGAAAGGGAGTTAGAAGCGATGGAAGCGAACATGAGCATCACTTCATTCCAAACATTTATATTTATTCTCCACACAACGGAGATACTGGTACGAATGGAAATGTTTATTGGACACATTATCACGCTGGAACATGGATAACGGGACACGATAGAATATGGGAAACTATAGTTTGGAAGGATGGAATAGTAAGTCCAGACCAAGGATGGCAAGCTATAGAAAAAATGGGAACTACTGATACACTTGGATACTATTTACCACATGGGCCTGATTGGTTAGATAACGCCACTGAAGAACTAGGATATGATATGGCTGACTGCTGGGCGTCTTGTATGATTCCTTTCGATTGGGGATTACAATACGATCCTAGAGGATACATATTTGTTTCAGAAATGGTTACTGGAGTTTATGTTATACAGTACGATGGAGACAAACATCCTGACTATGACTTCCCTCCTTTGTTTAACTCATGAGTTATTTAGTAATTAGTACTAGTTTAAGAGAAGGAAGTCGAAGTAAAATAATGGCTAAGGCTCTTAGCGATACAATAAGTGATGTAGAATTTTTTGACTTGCAAACTAATCCGTTACCTATGTGTGATGGGGACAAATGTTACGATTTACCTGAAGTAATAGACTTCCGCGAAAAAGTAAAGAATGCAAGAGGGATTATCATGGCGATACCAATATACAATTACAATGTTAGTTCTGGGGCTAAGAATATCATTGAACTGGGTGGAAAAAAACTTTACGATAAAGTATTTGGGTTTATTTGTGCAGCTGGTGGGAAAAGTAGCTACATGTCCATAATGTCTTTTGCAAACTCTTTAATGATTGATTATAGATGTTTTATTATTCCAAAATTTGTATATGCTCTAAAAAGTGATTTTGATGGTGAAAAAATTACAAGCTCAGATATTAAAGAAAGAATAAATGAACTTGGAAAAGATTTAGTTCGAATTAGCAACGCATTATCTTAACGTTTACCAAATATTGAAGTTCCTATTCTAACATGAGTCGAGCCTTCAGCTATTGCTTCTTCAAAGTCTCCTGACATCCCCATAGATAAGTATGGTAATTTTATGTTAAATTGATTTTCTAGACCATTCCTTAACTTTCTTAACGAAACAAAAAAAGGTCTTGCAGGTTCAGTAAAAGGCGGTATAGACATCAAACCTAAAATCTTAACATTGGATAGAGATAATAATTCTTCAAAATAATTGCCAATATCATTGCTAAATCCACTTTTTGAAGATTCCTCACCCTGATTTATTTGTATTAGTATTTCTTGAATAAGGCCTTCTTCATTAGCCACAAAATCTATTTTCTTTGCTAATTTTATTGAACTAACTGAATGAATTAATTGAGAATTGCCTACTACCTTACGCACTTTCTTTGTTGGCAATCTTCCTATAAAATGATAATTTAATTCACTTGGACTGTATTCCTTGCATTTAGAAGAAAATTCCTCTACATAATTTTCACCGAAGTCTCTCAAACCTAAATGGAAAGCTTCTTTAAGCTGCGATAAGGGCTTAGTTTTGGAAACACCGATCAAGGTGCAGGAATTTGATTCTCTTCCTGAATTCTCAAGTGCAAACTTAATTTTATGCCGAATTGCAGCAAGATTATCAGAAATCATAAAGTGCTAAGATGGACCAAGTATATTACTCTAATCTAAAATTTGATCAAAACTAATAATTCCTGTCAAGAGCATTAGTCCTATAAGAAAAGGCTGATGAAAAACATAAATTAACAAAGTATTCTTACCCAACCAAAGCCACTTTTCTGGCCAATTAATATTGATTAAAGATTTACTGTCGGGATATATGTATTTTGCTGCAGACATTGAGATAAAAAATAAACCAAGCCAAGGATTTAAGGGAAAGTAGTCAACTGCAAAAAAACCAACTTCTCTTAGTCCTAACCAAACTGACAAAGGCTCAGAGGACAACGGTAAAAAGAAAAGAGAAAAACCAAACAAAAATCCTAAAATTGGCTTTGTTACAAACGGAAAAGCTACTACACTGGCCAAAGCTAAAAGATGAAGAACTCCAAATCGAATATAAGCATCTGGCTGAAAAAAGAAAGTTATAGTTGTAATTATAAAAGCCCAAAAAAATAATTTCTTAGTCCTTTTAAAAACCTTCATAAAATTTGTATTATTCCGATTAGCCAAATAATAAGAGACTCCAGAAATACAAACAAATAACGATGCTGTAGCTCTAGCCAGATACCACCAAGGATCTCCTTTACTGACATCCATAATTCCAAAAAAATTCAAATCTGAAACGAAATTAGAGACTAACATCATTACTAAGGCCAATGCTTTCAAAGAGTCCAATTCGGCTAATCTATCCTCATGAACCTGCGACAATTTTTATTATATCTCCATCATTCAATTCATAATCTTTACCAATAACTCTTTTGCTATTGCAATCTATCGCTCTGATGAAACTATCGCCAATATCAGTATGTACTTTATAAGCTAAATCCAATGCTGTTGAACCACGTGGAAGAAGAAAGGCATCAGGCAGAATTCTATTCTGACCATCGGTAAGATGCGTCTCATCTTCAACAGGGTAAATCGCAATTAAGTTTAATTTATCTAGAACTGCTTTTTCAAGGCATTCTTGAATTCCTGTAGAACCATAAGCTTGTAGATAATCTGAAATGGAAGTCAGGGCATTAACTTGATTATCAGTCAAATTACCATTGTTACTACTAAATTTAGATGAACCTGGAATATACTCTATTAATTTAGCATTACTTGCATTTTTAAGAGCCAACTCAAAGTCGGCTGAGGTTAAAATAGCTGAAGCTTCAACTAAATTTTTCTTATTTTCCTCGGATGCTATATCTGCTTTGTTTGCAGCTACTACTATTGGCTTAGAAACTGATTGGATACTTTTCGCAAGAATAAGGGCATCTTCTATACTCCATTTCATAACTGGCTTAGAAATTGCTGCTTTTCTCAAAGCCAATATTACTGATTCTCTACTTATCTTTAAACCTGCCAATCTTTCTGAAAGGAAATTCTCGATTTTTTCTCCAGCTTCTACAGCTCTAGCACTACGAGACCAATTCTTGATTATTATATTGGCAATCCAATGATGTAATTCATTTTCTAAAAATCTAATCTCTTCCAATGAATCTGCAAAATCTACGGAATTACCTTCTAAATCAGTTTTACCCGAAGAATCAACAACGTGAATTAGAACGTCTGCTTGTCGAAGATCATCAAGAAATTTATTGCCCATTCCCTTTCCTTCGTGAGCACCAGGAACCAAACCTGCAACATCTATTACTTCAATTGGTATATAACGAACTCCATTTTCAGATAAAGAATTATTAGGATTCGGAATTAAACCTAGTTCTTTACTCGGGCAAGGCTTTCTAACATGAGCAATACCTACGTTTTTTTCTATTGTAGTAAAAGGATAATCGCCTATCTGGGCTACTGCCGAAGTTACTGCTGTGAAAAATGTAGATTTACCTGCATTAGGTTTTCCGACTAAACCTACTTTCATTAAAATCCGCCAACTGTTGGGCCAAAGCTACCACCTTTTGGAGGATCTTTACGCTTTTTCGAACGTTTAGGCTTTTCCCGGTCTGAGGAGTCTTCTTCAGACTCTTCATTATCATCATTCATCACTTGATTAATCTCTTCATTATCCTCACCTTCATTTTTTAATAATTTTAATTTTTCAGATGCTGATAATTTTGGACCTTCTTCTTTTTCTTCAGGCTCCCCTTCATTCCCGCCTGTAAGAAATTGTTCCATTCTAGACAATCTACTACTTGAATTGACTTTTGGTTCCTCATTGCTAGGTATAGCTGCTGCAGGTACCTTTTCGTCTTTAACTTCATCTAAATCTTTAGATGTTTCAGTTATTTCCATTTCCCCATTTGCGTCAACATCAGATACTGATTTACATGAAGGGCATCTAAATGAACCTGGACGAGCTACTCTAACCCTAGAGCTGCATTGTAAACAATTTAGTATTATTGGAAATTTTATACTAGTATCTGAAATCACTGGCTTCTTTTTTATTGATAATCGAGGACTCTTATCTCTTTGTGAATATCTATAGTAAACAGCTCCAGCAACTGCAGCCACAACTATTACCACAATGTAAATAATAAGATTACTACTTGTTTCAGCTTCAACACTGAAACTTTGTTCAATCTCATTATTGCTAACATCACTTTCTGAAATATCTCCTAATTCATCTAATTTAATCTTGAAAACGTGGTCACCTTCTCCAGCTGTAAAGCTAAATGTTACAGTTTCAAAACCATTAGCTTCAATACCGAAAACCCTATCTCCTCCGATCACATTATTATCTAGATAAACTGTATAATATATTGAATCTAAATCTGCATCTTCTGCAAAAATACTAAATCGTGCAGTAACACGTTCATCTGGTCTTGGATTTGAAGGTGTTAATGTTAAATCTTTGACTGTAGCATCAGGCAAAACTTGACCTGTCAAAGTAAATTTTAAAGAATTCGTCAATGAAGGATTACCAACTGAAGTAACTGTGACCACTGCATTCCAAGGACCATCATTGGATTGTGGAACTGTGACCTTCAAATAATTACCTTCCGATAATGAAGAACCTATTAGTTTCGAATCCCAACCCAAACTATTGGGTGTTCCTTGAGATATCATAGTTCCTGTAGAAGTTAAAATGTACTCATCTTCAGAATTGCCTAAGTTAGTGACTTCAAATTGGAAATATTCCGTTTTGCCTGCCTGACCTACCAATTCTGTCTCACCAATAGCTGACATGCCTATTTGGTAAACTGCACTAACTGTCAGGTTAAGATAAACTGTAGAGGACATACCCAATGAATCTGCAATAATTACGAACATGTATTGCCCTGAGGTTTCATTAGAAGGAATTGTTACTGTTAATTCAACAAATTTTGAATTTGGACCTGGTGGCATAGGTGCTAACTGAAAAGTAGACTCATCAAAATCATTTGACCATGTCTCTGGAATACCTGTAGATGATATAGTCATTGTATCCTCTCCATTACCTTGATTGATTACCAAAAACGACCATGAAGCTACATCTCCTGGATTCACTTCAGTCGTTGATGAGGTCAAATCAAACGTTACATTGTACTCTTGTAGCACGTTTACGGTATAAGCTATAGAAGAAACGTGACTTTGTTCATTATAATCTGTTACTTCAAGAATAAATGAATAACTAGTAGCTTCTGCACCTTCAGGAATTGAAATTGTAGCTGAATAAACTTGAGGCTCACCTACTAAAACAATTAAAGTATCTTCACCCTCAAATTCTTCAGTATTATCGAAAGTAACCCACCAGTCAACCTCTCCTTTAACTTCAGTAATCACTCTTGAATTAGGATCTCCCAATTTATTAAGTGATAATATGGCTAAATCAAATGACTCTGTTTGACCACTTTGTAAATTTATAGTTTGGCTACTAACAGGTTGCATTCCAGTGACTATAAATTCCAAACTGGAAGAATCTGATAGCTCATTACCTGCCAATTTACTTTTTGATGAGTTTACAACGACAGTGACTAAACTCTGTGAACTTGGTGCGACTAATCCTGAATTTACAGGAATTGAAATTTCTCTAGACTCAAACCCTTCAAATGCGTATGAAACCGTATCATTTTCCACCCATTCGCCTGAATAGGTAACCTCGAAAACATCTGGGCCATTACCTGTGTTTGTAACTAATACCTTTACAAGTTGACTAACATTACCTAATAATGTTGTAAGTGAGTTAGAACCGATAGAAATACCAAATTCTTGATTGACGGTTACATTAGAATAAAAATAAACTGGAAGAAATCCAGAAGTAGTTCCTTTAATTTCTAAATCAATAGTATCTACAGATTCCGAGGAAGGAGGAGTGACTCCGATACTAACTGATGTTGACGAACCTGAAGGTAACGTCTTTGACCAAGAACTCTGATTGTTAAACATCACAGACCATCCACTTAACTCTTCTGAATTATAGGTCAAATCTACCTCTTTTTCTTGAGATTCATAATTAACTACACGAACGTCAAAATACACTGTTTCGCCGGGGCTTGCAAATTCTGAAAACTTATCATCTATCGACCAAATACGAATTCCCTGAAGATTATCTACCTCAAGAACTATTGTAACTTGATCTAATATTTCACCATTACCAAAACCAACTACCATTTCAAAAGTAGTTCCGGGCTCTGCTGTATTTGGTGCCGTAAATTGTATTGTGGAAGTTCCTTTTTCACCGGGTTCAACCGTAATTTCGGGAGAAATTAAAATATCCCAAGCTGGAGCTCCCGATAATATCGAAACTGAGAAATTATCGGATGAATTAGTTGGATTTAAGAATTCGATGCTAAATGAAGAAGATTCACCAGGTAAAATGCCTTCAACTGCATCTTCAGCCCTCATAATTCCTATTGAAGTATTACTAATTTTTGAAATAGAGATACTATTATCTCCTTGTGAAATTGCTGTAAAAGGAATCTCTTTGTAATCATTAACTAAAACTCCTTCGGGAACTACAATTTTTAATTCAGCATCAACAGACCTAAAGGCTGCGAGAGTTATCTCTCCAGATGGCAAACCATCTACTCTAGTTTGTGCACCCCAGTCACTACTGGTATACAAATCAAAGGTATCTTCACCATTACCTTCGTTAATTATTTTGACAGGATAAAAAAGAGTATTATCTGGAAATACCTTCTGAAAATCAAGAGCCATCACTAATTTTAAACCGTAATATTGATTGACTGTTATTCCCACTACAGTAGAATCAAACCTACTAGAATTACCTTGTGAAGTGGCAGTAATCGTAAACAAATGCTCTGCTGCAGTGACATTATCTTTTGGTATAAAGCTAACTTGAAAATCTGAAGTAGTGTTACTTGACACCTCATTAACTACTAACGGATAGTCAATACTCCATTGGGGATTCATAACTTCCACTGAAATGTTGTAGCTATCTACTTGCAAACCCATATTTGTTATATTTAAATTAAAGACTGCAGCATTGTCTACATCTACTGTCTTTGAAGTATCAAGAATTCCTAACTCGAGACCATATTGAGGCCTAACTAGTAACGATTTAGAAGCATTATTATTGTCATATCGCACTTCTTCATTTTCATCTGAATCAACTATACATAATACCAAGAATTTGTGATCTCCTTGCCCTTCTGAAACCCAAGTAAAATCTTCCAAGTCTTGTATTGAATTAGCTTGAATATCTATCGTTTCTGAATGTAATAAGGTTCCATCAAGCGAATCTAATCTTACCTCAACGTCTACATCCAATGCATCATGATTTCCCTCATTCCGAACATCAATAGATAATTGAACTGTTTGACCCTCTTCAATCTCGGAAGTAATGTTACCCCCTGAATCTGTAATTATAATATCTGAAGATTTCAATGTTAAATCTGCTAAATCTGCAGAATATACAGCCCCATCAATTATGAAATCTAGTAAACCATCTCCATCTACATCAGATGCTGCAGGAGATGTAAAAATTCTGTTGTCATTTTGCCTACCTTCTAACTGAATGTCCCATAGGCTATCTTTTGAACCGCCGCCATCGCCACCATCATTGCCATCCAAAGCATGGCAATATGGCGTTGTACAAGTGAAAACATCCAAATTATCTTCACCATCGTCAGTGTAAATTACTGCAAGAACTGGAGAAGCTATTGCGTGTTCATCATCATCACACCTTGGCCATCCTTGACAGCCGTCTGAATTTCCTTGAACATAGGTAGTCTCCCAATCTAAAGTATGATCTGAATTAATGGACCATACTGTTGTTGATTCTCCATCGCCTGAACCGGGATCTATCCAAGTAATAGCGATAATTTCTGCATCGCCATCACCATCAACATCTCCAACCGCTGGTGTTGCATCCATATCACCACCTGAATCTAAAGAATAAGCTGAATCCCAATCTTCAGCATAACCTCCGTCAAGTGTATACAACCAAAGTTGTGAATCTCCACCATCGGTAGCTGCAGGTTGTGGAACAAGTATCTCCTTACCAGAATCATCTTCAGTTATATCTGCAATTGAAATACTTGGAAGCATAGGATGCAAATTTATATCTGTAGGGTTTACAATTGCTCCAATCGTTTTAGGATTCCAACCTGATACTCCTGAACCTCCTTGAATTGCGTAAACTTCTAAATTATTATTATCATAAACTGAAACGAAAATTTTACGACTGCTTCCATCTTCATAAACTGCAGGTGAAGAGACTTCGGTACCTGATTGCTCAAATGTCCATATTTCATTCCCTGTAGCACCATCTATAGCCACTACTCCAATTTCATCATTATCTAAATCTATTCCTGAAACTACCAAATCATTTCCACCGTTAAAGGAGGTTACTGCAGGATTAGTGCGAACTACAGTAAAACCTGTAGAATAACTCCAAGTCTCGCAGTTATTACTCTGATCATAATTTACATTTGAAGAATCATATTCTATTTCAGGTTCAAAGAAATTTACTACCCCGTTAGGAGTAACCAATGCAATGTCCATGAGTCCATTATCATCAAAATCAGCTATGGCTGGAGTACCAAATGCAGCCTCATAAGCTTCAAAATCATTTTGAAGTGATTGATTATTTTGATTTTTAATATTTCCAAGATCTCTCTGCCACATTAGTTTACCTGGATTTCCTCCATCCCTAATCTCGAGGTAACCTTTCAGCCACTCGCCATCTTCTTCAGCTGTAACATAAACAACATGGAGAACATTCCTATCGTAAGGATCTCCACCTATGTTAGGTGTAAAGTTTCCTACTGCCGTACCCCAAGAATAAACCTCTTCGGATGAACTACCTCTATCCCAAGAAGGTACTGGTGTTCTTTTCTGAATCGTTCTTTCAGTTATGTCTGCCACAAAATTATGCCCGGAGTCATTACCAAACATCAACCATTCAGCAGAGACGCCGCTCGGAATCAACAGAAATACGGCTATTATGAATACTCCAAGACGATTCATCTAAATCTGTATTCAAGGAACTATATTAATTAGATTGTGCATAAAATCTAATGAGGTAACGGAAAGTCTGAACAGAAATGAGATATTTCATTTTTAACAGTTTCCTGAACTGAAGAATCTCCTTTCGAAACTATTACTCTATCGATCCATTCTGCAATTTTAACCATCTCTTCAACTCCCATATTTCTTGTAGTAACTGCAGGAGTTCCAAGTCGGATACCACTTGTTTGCATAGGTGGACGAGGGTCTTTGGGAATTCCATTTTGATTTGTAATCATTCCTGCTTTTTCTAGCCAAAAAGCTACTTCTTTACCGGTATTATCTGGAACCACATCTCTAAGATCTACCAACATAAGATGATTGTCGGTTCCATCACTAACCAATCTATATCCCTTAGACTTCAAGGCAGATGCCAAAGCTTGAGCATTATCAACAACTTTTCTAGAGTAATCCTTGAATGACGGCTCCAAAGCTTCTCCAAAACAGACGGCTTTACCAGCAATTACGTGCATCAATGGGCCTCCTTGTGAACCTGGGAAAACTGCTCTATCTATTTTGGTTGCTATTTCTTCATCATCAGATAAAATCATTCCTCCTCTCGGACCTCTTAACGTTTTATGGGTAGTCGTTGTTACAACGTGAGCATGTGGGAAAGGTGAAGGATGGACTCCACCTGCCACTAAGCCCGCAATGTGTGCTATGTCACACATCAAAATTGCACCACACTCGTCAGCTATCTGTCTCATTAATTCAAAATTAATTATGCGCGGATATGCTGAATATCCACAAAGTAACATCTTTGGTTTATGGTCGAGACAAACCTTCCTAACTGCATCATAGTCTATAGTTTCAAATTTATCGTTATCTTCATCATAAACCAAGGGATAATGAACTGGTTCAAAATACTTTCCAGATATATTAATTTTTAAACCATGACTCAAATGACCTCCATCTGACAGAACTAAGCTTGCGTAAACATCTCCAGGTTTCATGAACGCCAGAAATGCAGCTATATTCGCTGAAGCACCTGAATGTGGCTGAACATTTGCAAAATTACAATTAAATAATTTCTTTGCCCTTTCCTGAGCTAAAACTTCTATTTCATCATAATTATCACAACCGAAATAGTAACGTTTACCAGGGTAACCTTCTGCATATTTGTTAGTCAGACATGAACCTACTGCTTCAATAACTGCTGAAGAAACATGGTTTTCTGAAGCTATCAATTCGATTGTATTCGATTGTCTTTCAGCTTCTCTGCTAATTATTTCTGATACTTGAGAGTCCATTATTTTTGTTAAATACAATGTGATTAATATATGTTATAGTAATCTTCACTTTTTATAAAAATCTATAGTTTTAGATAAACCTGCTGACAAATCAAACTGAGGAACATAATCTATTAAATCTTTAGTCGTTGATATGTCTGCTAATGAATGCAATACGTCTCCTTTACGGAAATCTGCGTATTCAATAGTAGAACTGCTCCCAATATTTTCAATTACTTTGTTTGCTAATTCAGTAAGGGTAAAACGGTCCCCATATCCTACATTAACTACATGCCCATCTGACTTTGTAGAAATTGCTGCCCGCAAATTAGCTTGTATAACATCAACGATAAATGTAAAATCCCTTGATGTTGTGCCATCGCCAAATATCATAATTGACTTGTTTTCTAAAGCCTTTTTGATAAATATAGGAATTACTGCTGAATATTCTGAACTAGGATCTTGATGTGGACCATAAACATTAAAATATCTTAGAGACGTGGTTCTAAGTCCAAAATTATCAAAATACGTCTTACAATACATTTCGCCAGTTAACTTCTGAACTGCATACGGGCTAAGGGGTGAAGGCTTCATTGAAATATCTTTAGGCAAGACTTTTGTATCTCCGTAGGCTGATGAGCTTGCTGCAAATACAACTTTCATTACGTTATTCAATCTACAATTTTCTAAAACCGCTAGTGTTCCATTAACATTACTATTATTCGTCAACCAAGGTTCAGCTATAGATCGAGGAACACTTGGGACTGCCGCTTGGTGGAATACATAATTTACTCCTGAAAAGTATTCTGAAGTTCGCTCTTGATCTGCTATATCAGCTTCAATTAAGTTAATTTTTTAAATTTTCAAAATCTGAAACATTCTCTCTTCGTCCTGTACTAAAATCATCCAAAACCGTAACATTAGCTCCATTTCTAGCTAAAAACCTTGAAAGATTAGACCCAATGAAACCAGCACCCCCTGTTACTAAACAGTTTTTATCTTTAAACTCTGAAACATAATCATTCATCATTTTTTAGTGCCTCTCTTATTTTTGTTGCTGATATTTTACCAATGTCTTTTGGAGGAACGTATTCATTAATTTCATACCCTACCCCTCTTCCATAATTTACACTTTCAATATCGGGAATTGGAATTATTTTTACCATACCTTTCCTGACTTCTTCCAAATATTCTTTTTCTAGATTAGTAATTACATCGTCAGTCGTGAAGGGATTACTATCGTCAACAGGCGTGTCTCTAACTGCAATGAGTATCGGAATTTGCTGTTCTAACTTCTTGTTGAAAAGCCATTTATGACCTGGATGAAGGGGTTGCCATCTTCCGATGAATAATGCTCTTTTCATCCAATAAACTCCTTGAATATTTTTGAAATGCAGTCTTCAACTGATACGTTAGTTGTGTCCATATCTAGAAAATCTTCATCTGGAGACTCATAATCTTCTGCAAAATAATGTTCTCGACCACGAATTTCAGTAGTATGGAGATATACTTCGTTAACATTATGACGGCCCTTAAACTCTTCTCTCAACCATTTGTATGGAGCTACAACTGAAACTACTACATTTTTTACCTTTATTGTCTAGATACATTGCAATAGATTGTGCGGTTCGAATATTACTAATTCGGCCTTGCTCTGAATAATCAACATTTGCAGATAGCCCACGTAAATCATCTCCGTCGATATGGAACGAATTATCTAATTTCTCCATTAATGCCTTGCCCAATGTAGTTTTTTCCACTTCCGGGTTGACCAGTAAACCAAAATATCATTCTTATAAATTATCAGTCCTTTCCCAGCTGAAATCTGGATTTTCACGACCAAAATGGCCGTAGGCTGAAGTTTCGGTATATATCGGCCTTAACAAATCCATATCTTCAATAATACCACGAGGGCGTAAATCAAAATTATTTCTTATCTTAGATTCTATTTTTGAAACTGATTCAGTTTCAGTTCCAAATGTTTTTACGTCAATCCAAACTGGATCTGCTACTCCAATACTGTAGGCTAAGGCTACTTGACAACGCTCAGCCAAACCTGCAGATACAACATTTTTAGCAACCCATCTACCTGCATATGCTGCAGACCTATCTACTTTGGAAGGGTCCTTACCACTAAAAGCACCTCCTCCATGAGGTGCGTAACCTCCGTAAGTATCAACTATGATTTTGCGGCCAGTTAGTCCGCAGTCTCCATGTGGACCCCCTACCACAAAGCGCCCTGTAGCATTAATATGAAAATCTGGTTTAGGATTTAGAAACTCTGCTGGAATTACTGGTTTAATAACGTGCTCTATAATATCTTCTACAATTTTTATCATGTTCAACATCATCTGCATGCTGCTGTGCAATTACAATAGCATCAGCATGCGTTGGTGTATTGTCTTCGTAAGCTAATGTAACTTGAGATTTACCGTCCGGATAGAAATAATCTACAATTCCCTTCTTACGAACTTCAGTCAATCTTTCAGTTAATCTGTGTGCATAATAAATTGGAGCTGGCATCAATGTTGGAGTTTCACCACATGCAAAACCAAACATCATTCCTTGATCCCCTGCACCCCTGGTCGCGATGTAAACCCTTGCCCTCAGTTACCCCCTGAGCTATATCTGGAGACTGTTGATCAATATGAACTTTTACACTACAAGTGTCAAAATTATATCCCATTTCATCTGAAGTATAGCCTATTTCCTTGATGGCTCGGCGAACTACTTTATCGTAGTCGATATTTGTCTGAGAAGTTATTTCTCCTGCAATTACTGCTAAATTCGTATTTGTTAAAGTTTCACATGCTACGCGGGAAAACTTATCTCCAGCTAGTAACGCATCAAGAATTGAATCTGAGATTCTATCTGATACCTTATCGGGATGTCCTTCTGTAACTGATTCTGATGTAAATATTCGCTTATCACTCATACATGACCCTTAATACCTGTAAGATTCAGGTTTATAAGGACCATCTACGGAAACTCCAATATAATCTGCTTGGTCTTTCCTTAATTCCGTTAATTTAGCACCTAACTTATCCAAGTGTAGTCTTGCCACTTTTTCATCTAATTCTTTCGGTAGGACATAAACTTGCTTTTCATACTTGGGATCATTTCTTTGCTCCCAAAGATCAATTTGCGCCAATACTTGATTAGTAAAGCTTGTAGACATCACAAAACTAGGATGGCCTGTTGCATTAGCTAAATTCAGTAACCTTCCTTGGGCTAAGAGTATTACGCTATTTCCTGATTTAAATGTATATTTATCAACGGCACCAGAAGTTTCTGGTTTAATTACCGTACGAATAACATTTTTATCATTGTTAAGTCCAACTACATCTATTTCATTATCAAAATGACCTATATTGCCAATTATGGCATTATTTTTCATTCTAGAAATTTGTTCGGCCATTATTATATCTTTATTTCCTGTAGTTGTTATGAATATATCACCTTCAGAAAGAATATTTTCTAAAGTTACTACTGTGAATCCTTCCATGCATGCTTGGAGTGCACAAATAGGATCAACTTCAGTTACATAGACTATTGCGCCTGCTGCCTTCATGGATTGCGCACAACCTTTACCAACATCACCATATCCACAAATCACAATTTTTTTCCCTGCTAGCATTACATCTGTAGCCCTCATTATTCCATCTGGAAGAGAGTGCCTGCAGCCATAAACGTTGTCAAATTTTGATTTCGTTACTGAATCATTGACGTTGATTGCTGGAAATAATAATGAACCTTCATTGGCTCTTTCAACAAGCCTGTGGACTCCAGTAGTAGTTTCTTCAGAAACTCCAATCATTCTACTTGCAACTTTATTCCAATGCCCTGGAAATTCTGTATGAACTTTCTTAAGTAAATTTTTGATTACTTGCTCTTCCTCTGAGTCTGAAGGTGTGTTAATCCAGTCACTTCCGTTTTCAAGTTCTACACCTTTATGAATTAATAAAGTAGCATCACCTCCGTCGTCAACAATAATGTCCGGACCCTCGCCATCTGGCCATGTCAATGCACTGAAGGTACAGTCCCCAATATTCTTCTAAATTTTCCCCTTCCCAAGCGAAAACTGCTGCTGAACCTGATTCAGCAATTGCTGCAGCCGCATGATCTTGTGTTGAGTAAATATTACATGAGCACCATCTCTAACCTCTGCTCCTAATTCTTCAAGAGTTTCAATGAGAACGGCTGTTTGAATAGTCATATGCAAAGAACCCATGATTCTAGCCCCTTGCAATGGTTTCTTAGAACCGAACTCATCTCTGCACGCCATTAACCCTGGCATTTCGTGCTCTGCAATTTCTATTTCTTTTCTACCAAAGCCAGCCAATGAAAGATCTGCAACTTTGTAATCGGGAGTACCGTCTTCTAGCGTTTTAGCATTAGATGTGGATAAAGCCATATTATCCTTTCTAGCACTAATATATATAATTTAGTCAATGAAAAAATGTAAATGTTAGATAATATCCAATATACTTTCCCATAATTGGATAAAATGGTAACTTTTATAAACTATTTTGGATAAGCAAATATATGGAATTAGATAGAAAAGATATTCAACTTTTAGAAATATTAGAAAAAAATGCTAAATCTCCAGTTCAAGAGTTATCTGAAGTCACCGGAATTCCTGCAAGTACTGTTCATCATAGAATTAAGAAATTAGAGTCAAATAATATAATCAAAAGATATACTGCTGAACTGAATCCTAAAATAATGGGAAGAGGATTTTCAGCATATATTATGGTAAATGGTTCACCTGAGAAATATTTAGATGACCATTTCTTTAACCACAAATATGTTTCTGAAGTTTCCCTCCCCGCCGTAACTGGAAATTATGATCTAATAATAAAAATTCAATGCGCAAACCTAGACCAATTTAAACGACTTTTTACAAGAATTTAGAGAAAAATATGGGAAATACCTCACCCAAACTGTGACTATGGTATGTACCGAAACCTTGGTGTAGAGTATGAGATTTAGAGACAAAGTTAGAAAAGCAAAAAGACCAGTTGTTGTTTATGAAATTCTACCTCCAAGAGAAAAAGATGGGTCTTTAGACTCATACGCTGAAAGAATTAGCTCTTTACTATCTCAAACGCATATTGATGCCATTAATATTCCTGAAGTTCATGATGAAAATGAAAGAGGAGAAAGGGCCTGTCCAAAATTTAGAGAGGGCTGAAGCAAGAGAATTCGGGAGACTATTGCAAGACAGTGTAGGCATTGAGGCAATTGTAAATCGTGTAACAGTTTCACGATAATTTTGAATCTCAGAAAAACTGGATCAAAGAAACATTTTATGATTATGATATAGAAAATTTGATTTTAGTTGGTGGAGAATCTAGTAAAATTCAATATGAGGGACTGTCTGTTAACTCAGCTTCAGAATATATTACTAGAGATTTAAATTCTGGAAGATTTGATTTTTTTTTGCGGAGGAATCTCAATCCCAAGCAGAGAATTGGAATCTGAGAAATTATTGAAAAAAAGGCAGTAATGGTATTGAATTTTTTACTACCCAAGTGCTATATGATTCAAAGAAAATCAAAAAAATGTTAAAACATTATGATGATATTTGTAAAAAAAAACCATGTTCTTCCAAGAAGAATTCTACTAAGTTTTGCTCCTGTTTCATCTAAAAAAAATATAGATTTTCTAAAATGGCTAGGAGTAGAAATACCCTTACAAACTGAAAAAACGTCTAGTTAATGAAGATTCAAATATGACAAAACGAATCTCTTAAAATAGCAACTGAGATTTTAGAGGATATTTTAGAAAATAATGAAAAAAATGAAATAAAAGTTCCCGTAGGATTAAATGTTGAACATATAATGTCCTATAATTTCCAACATTCTATAAATATGTTGCAAGAAATGTCTAAGAGATATCGGAAATTCTGTATCAAAACCTCGTTATATGACTAGTAAGAAATCTGTGTTTGCTAATCTTCTCAAAAAGAGAATTCTTGTCTTAGATGGAGCAATGGGGACAATGATTCAAGATTATGAATTGGAAGAATCCGATTTTAAAGGAACTAGGTTCTCTAAACACAAAAAGGATTTGAAAGGGAATAACGACATTCTTTGCATGACTAGACCCGAGCTAATAACTGGTATTCATGAAAAATATCTTGAGGCTGGCTGTGACATCATAGAAACTAATACATTTAATGCAAATAAAATATCTCAAGCTGATTACGGTACCGAAAAATATTGTTTTGAATTAAACAAAACTGCTGCAATGCTTGCAAAAAAGGCATGCCGAAAAATATTCTAAAAAAGGAAAAACCTCGCTTTGTAGCTGGAGCATTAGGTCCCACAAATAAAACTCTATCTATTTCTCCAAAAGTAGAAGATCCTGCTTATCGTGAGGTAACTTTTGATGAAATTAAAGAAGCTTACGAAGAACAAGTTGATGGCCTAATTGAAGGAGGGGCTGATATCATACTAATAGAAACCATTTTTGATACTTTAAATGCAAAAGCTGCTATTGTAGCTACAAAAAAAGTTTTAAGAGAAAAGAATATTGATTTACCTATTATAATATCTGGAACTATAACTGACCTTAGTGGAAGAACGCTATCTGGACAAACTGTAGAAGCTTTCTGGACCTCAATTAAGCATGCTGAACCTGTATGTGTTGGATTGAATTGTGCTTTAGGACCTTCTGATTTGAGACCTTATGTCGAAAAGTTATCTAAAATAGCCAATACAAACGTACACTGTTACCCAAATGCCGGATTACCAAATGAGTTCGGAGAATATGATGAAACACCTGAAATGATGTGCGAGCATATTGAAGAATGGTGTAAATCTGGACTAGTAAAATATAGTGGGAGGATGTTGCGGAACTGACACACACCACATTGGGCATTTCGTAAAGGCTGCTTCAAAATTAGTGCCTCGAGATTATATGGAAATAAAATCAAATGATTTATCTACCTTTAGCGGATTAGAAAATTTTACAATTACTCCTGAAAGCAATTTTACGATGATAGGAGAAAGAACCAATGTTACTGGCTCTCTAAAGTTTGCTCGTTTAATTAAGGAAGAAAAATACGATGAAGCCCTTGAGATTGCCTTAGAACAAGTGCAAAATGGTGCAAATATCATAGATGTTAACATGGACGAAGGTTTACTAGACAGTGAAGCATGTATGTCACGATTTCTTAATCTGATAGCTACAGAACCTGACATCGCAAAAGTCCCAATAATGATTGATAGTTCTAAATGGTCTGTAATTCAATCGGGACTGAAATGTGTTCAAGGTAAAAACTATCGTAAACTCAATATCATTAAAAGAAGGAGAAAAGGATTTTATAGAAAAAAGCTTCAGAAATATTAGATTATGGAGCGGCTGTAATTGTTATGGCCTTTGATGAAAAAGGTCAAGCTGAAACTGTCGAAAGAAAAGTAGCCATTTGTAAAAGAGCTTATGATATTTTAACTAAAAAATTAAATTTTAATCCTAACGATGTTATTTTTGATCCAAACATTTTAGCAATTGCTACGGGAATAGAAGAACATAATAATTTTGCTAATAATTTCATAGAGGCTATAAAAATTATAAAAGAAAAATGTCCTGGTTCAAAAATTAGCGGAGGTGTAAGCAACCTTTCCTTCTCATTTAGAGGAAATAATACCATTAGAGAAGCAATGCATTCAGTTTTCCTATTTCATGCTATTGAGGCTGGAATGGACATGGGAATAGTTAATGCGGGTCAATTAGTAATATATGATGAAATACCTAATGACCTTTTAAATTTAGTTGAAGATGTTATATTCAATAAAAATGAAAATGCTACGCAAAAAATGATAGACTATGCTGAAAAGTCTGTAAGTAAAATTAAAACTAAAAAGAAGACTGAAAATTGGAGAAATAAAAATTCTGAGGAACTAATTCCTTATTCTTTAATTAATGGAATTGATAAATATATTGTAGATGATATTGAAAAAATTAGGGGAAAATATGATTCTGCCCTAGATATAATTGAAGGGCCCTTTGATGGATGGAATGCAGATTGTCGGAGATTTGTTTGGTAGCGGAAAGATGTTTCTTCCACAGGTTGTAAAATCTGCTAGAGTTATGAAAAAAGCAGTATCTCACCTGAAACCATTCATGGAAAAAGAAAATTCTGGAAAAATTTCTAGTAGAGGAAAGATTATTCTAGCTACGGTTAAAGGAGATGTGCATGACATTGGGAAAAATATTGTAGCTATAGTATTGCAATGTAATAATTATGAAGTTATTGATTTGGGCGTAATGGTTCCGGCCGAAAAAATTCTTAGTGTAGCAAAAAATGAAAATGCTGATATCATTGGGTTAAGTGGACTAATAACTCCATCACTAGATGAAATGGTAGATATCGCTAAAGAGATGAAAAGACAAGAGTTCGATACTCCATTACTTATTGGAGGAGCTACGACAAGTCCAAAACATACTGCTATCAAGATTGCACCTGAATACGACGAACCTATCATTAGAGTAAGAGATGCTTCAAGAGTGTCTAATGTAATTGGAGATTTACTAAACAAAGACAAGAAGGTAAATTTTGTTGAGAGAAATGAAAGGAAACAAGAAAAATTAAGATTAAATTATAAAAAAATTACTGACACTAACATTCTCACAAACGAAGAAGCTTATGACAATCGATTAAAACTTAACTGGGAAAATGAAAACATTGCACTTCCTTCTTTTACAGGCAGAAAACATATTTTTGATTTTCCAATTGAAGAAATTAGAAACTATATTGACTGGACTTTTTTTTTCAAAGCTTGGCAAATGAGAGGAACATATCCAAGAATTATTAATGATCCCGTAAAAGGAAAGGTTGCGAAGGAATTGTTTAAGAATGCTAATAAAATGCTAGACAAAATTATTGAAAAAAAACTTTTACAAGCGAATGTTGCATATGGTTTTTGGCCTGCAAATTCTGAAAAAAATGATATAGTAATTTACAAAAATGAGGAGAGAGCTGGGGAACTGATTAGATTCAATATGCTAAGACAGCGTAAAATAAGAAATGGAATGGCTCTGTCTTTATCTGATTTTATTGCTCCAAAAGATTCAAAAATAAAAGATTACATTGGAGCTTTTGCAGTTACTGCCGGAATAAATGCGGAAAAATTATCTATGATATATGAAAAGCAAAATGATGATTACAATTCAATAATGATTAAAACATTAGCTGACAGATTAGCTGAAGCTTTAGCGGAATTAATGCACCAGAGAGTAAGAAAAGAATGGGGATTCCCTGATAAATCAGATACCACAAATGAAGACCTTATTAAAGAAAAATATAGAAGTATTAGGCCTGCTTTTGGATATCCAGCGTGTCCAAACCACGAAGAAAAAGTAAAATTATTTAAACTTTTAGAGGCTGAAAAAATTGAGATGAAACTTACTGAAAATTATTCAATGATGCCTGCTGCAAGTGTATCTGGATTGTACTTCGCGAATAATAACGCTAAGTATTTTTCAATCTAATTATTAGTTTTACGCTAGTATTTAATGTAAATAGTTAGTTTATTTGCGTACTTTTTAACTTTATAGTAAATATTGTCAGATTCTATAATAAAAGTCTCATCAATTGCATTACCATGTCTTTTTTTATTATCTGAATTATCATAAAAAACATATTTCGCATCTAAAGATAAATCGTACCCTTTTTCTGAAAAAATGTTGCGTAAATGATCTGAAACTTTACCTTTAAATTTTTCACCTCGGATTGAATCGATGACGAAAAGTTTCTTTTGAGTAGGTTTTGCAGGTACTCCTATACAGGTAATTCCACTCTCTATATCCGTTATGACTAAAGCATTAGCCCCAATATTTACATTATTTCCTATAGTCACGGGACCCAAAATCTTTGCACCTGAACCGATAAATACATTGTTACCTATATTTGGCCCTCTTTCGCTGGATAAATGGATATTTCCAATAACAACATTAGCACCAACAGTACAATTATCTCCTATTGAGGCCCTACTCGTAATGACTGTCCCTATCCCTCCATGTGAAAATATTGCATTTTCTCCAATTCTTACAGAAAGAGAAATATCTTGGTGATATACTATACGTAGAAACCATTTTATGATATTTGCAGCAATCTTGTTCCCCTTTCGACGATGCTTATTGCCTAATTTCCAAATTTTATATGCGCTCATACTTATGTTTAATTATTAGATTAATTGTTTGGCATTTATTAATCTATTTTTTTTTGAAATTCATCAAAAACTTATCTAAATCTTCTCTTAAAGAATCATTAAAATTTATTATTGAATCTAGTAAATCCGAATTATAAACGGTAGAAAAGGCACGTATATCTTTCGGTAAACATTTCCCTCCAAATCCTCTGCTTCCGTCTGGACCTGGAACTTGAGTCATGTGAGGACCTAAAATTTCAAACTTGTCAAACGCAATTTGTTTAACTTTTTGATAATCTATTTCATTTTTTTCACAAGCATCATAAATCATATTTGCAAGAGCCACTCTAGAAGCTAACATTGTATTTTGAGCTGTCTTTATCATTTCAGCCTCTTTTGATGTTGTGTGATAATATTTAGCATGAGGAACTGCTACTTCTTGATACATTTCCTTAACTGAATTAAAGATTTCTATTGAATCAGTACCAATAACTATCGTATCTTGATTTTCGAAATCTTCATTTGGAGTAGTGCTCTCTCTTAAAAATTCAGGATTGAAAACTATTTTAAGGTTAAAAATATTAGAAAATTTATCGCATGATCCTGGAGGTATTGTGCTCTTAATAATAATAATACCATTATACTTTATTTGATTGAGTTTATCTAGTGATTCTTTAACTGCAGAAAGATCTACTAAATTTTTTTCACAATCAAACGGAGTAGGAACCATTACAAAAACAAATTTTGTTTTTTTAATTTCTTCAAAGTCATCTAAATCTTGAAATTTATCATATTTTATTATTGAAAATGCTTTTTCTAAAGTATTAGCTGCTGCTTTACCAACTACACCATATCCTATGATTCCTATTTTCACTTGAACTACCTCAACTACAATGATTAAATACTATTCTACTTATAAATTTTCCGCGTGGAGGCTGGATGATTTGAATAAATTATAGCTAACCTAATTAATTTTGTAATAAATATTTTTTCGTGTATGGTTAACTGAGGATGCCAACAATCGAGTAAAAAGATAACTCTTTTCCTATCTGATTGTTGAAACACTTCGTGATAGTAAGAATCATCAAGAACAATACAGTCATCCTGTATCCATTTGTTAAGTTTGTTAGAGACTCTAAAGTAGACCTCGTCTGGTACATTTAGCCCCAAATGGTAACGAAGACGCGTGTTTGTTGGACCAAAGTGACCATGGACAAATGTTGATGGTTGCATTATAGAAAAATAGGCCATACCATAAGCAAAACGTGGTAAGGTTTCGATATAATTTAACAATTCAGGACATTTACGGCAATTGGCATTAATTTTACCAGTACCACTATAGAGTGGAAAAACATCCCAATTTCCCTCAGCCATATTTTGATTTCGATCATCTTTTGAGCTTTCTGAATTAATATTATTGTAAGTTTCCTTGAATATTTGAATATTTTCTTTTAATTGAGTTTTAACTTTCTCAACTTCTAAATCCGTCTCATCGGATGCTTCATTTGAATGATACCAAGGCTTAGAACTTAGAAAATTAGAGTAAAAGAGAGGTGGATTTTGAGTTTTGTACTTAAACCTCTTTTTGCTTACAATAAAACTGTTCAAAAACGATTTAAAGTTAACAAATAAGGAAAGAGGCATTATTGAAATAAAACTTCCCTCAAGAAGTCGCTTATTCTTTATGTTCTTACTTTCTAAATATAAAAATGAGATAAATCTAATTGTAAAATTAGTGTCTTTGATAACAGACTTAAGAAAAACTGTAAAGAGTTTTAGTTGGAAATTTACGGCTTGTAAAATCGTATAAAAAAAACTTTCCCGAACTAAAGCTCTAATCGACATGTATTTACCACCTTAATTAATTTATTTATAGTTTCCTTTTTAAAATATATCATGAATATTTTGGAGCATTAGTAAATCTTTCAAATATAATCCAAAAAATAAACATCCAAGTTGTAAATAATATCCATCCTAGATTTTGATGAGTCCAATAAAGGGCATCTGAGCCATAGTAATGACCTGCCAATATTACCATTACTAATCTCAGTAAATTTGAGATATAAGACATAAGTAATCCTAATAAAAATATTGGCAAAATATCTCTGCCTATTTTTTTCTGAAATACTAAAAGATAACTTCCGAAGGCCGAAAAGAAAACTTGTATTGAATATATTCCACTACACATAGGTGCAATGTAAACGCTTTGCAAATTTTCTAATGAGATATTTGTGTAATATACTTTATTACCATCTGCAAAGCAGTAATAACCAAGAAATTGGAGTATACTTACTAAAGGGAGGGTAATAAATTTCTCAATCCAATTTTCTTTAGCTTCAAAGTAATTATCATTTGCTAAAGGCGTTATTTCCAATAAAGCTGGAATTATTATTATTATAAAAAATGTGTTTAAGAATAAAAAAGTAAAATCACGCTCCCTTGAATACTCATTCGGTACATATGGAATATACTATCCAAATGACACCTAAGACTAAGCCAAACATATCGGTATCTCCAAGGTAGTTGTTGAATAAGAACCGTATAGATATAATCTCTAAAATAATCAAAGAAAAACCAACATAAACAAAATAATTCAGAAACGAATCAGACCAACCAAAAATTTTGGAAAATACCGATTTATTATGGATCTCCTTCCTGTATTGAGATAGACTAGATTCTAACAAATAAAAGCCCATAATTGCAATGAATACACCAAGATAAGGCTTTATTTTGAAATTAAGAATCAGGATAGAAATACCCTGAACTATTAAAAATAGAGAATAGAATTGTTTATACCTAGGTTCTATTTCAATACGATTGATATAAAAGCCAATTAGAATCAGAACTAAAGATATAAAATCTTGAGAATAGATCCACACACTCATTTATTTTGATTTATCTCCTTATAGCATAATAACTGATAACTAGATTTAGAATTTTTAGAACTGAATTTCTGAGATAGATATGATATACGAGACCAAAATATTTCAGGATAATATTTAATTTCTGAACGCATACCCCTTAATGCTTTGTGACCTCCATGGCCTTTCACAGTAAAACCCAAATTTTCCATTTCATTTATTTCCCAGCCCGAAACGTGTTCTTGCCACGGATTAGAATCAAAGGCATCTTGCCTTAAGAAACCATTGGGAGTAAATATTATGACATTTTTTTTAGCTATTGATTCCATAATTTGAATTAGTTTAAATCCGTCTGATTTCTCTAAGTGTTCAATCAAATCAAGAGCTATAACTGAATCAAATGAATTAGAAGAAATCTTTTCTTCTATTTCTAAAACATCACTTATAATATAATCATCATGGATACCTTTATTCTTGCTCTCAACAAGATAAGGTTCAAATATATCTACTCCAACTGAGTGAAAGGATTTTTTGCAATTTTTTAATGGGGAAGCTTTTCCGCACGCTAAATCTAAAACAGTTTCTGAATCGGATAGTAACGTTTCCAATTCGTTAAAGTAGAATCTGTATATATCTTTAGGAAAAATCGAGTTAAGAAAGTTTTTAATCATGCTTGTGTTGAATAGTATATTTAAAACCTGAAAAAGTACCTGTAATTAAAGGTAAAACTAAATCGTAACGCCCGTTACAAATTTTACTTAAAATTTGTTTAGGTAATAAGTAAAAAATAATACTTAAAAAAATCTGAGAAAATTACCTGAATCTGAATGGCTTTCTACAAATATTATTTGGTTTCTCTTAAGATAAAAAGTTCTCATGGGACTTGTAGTGCCTCCTGTAGTCATTCCCAATTTATGCCATAATTTTGCAAATGGTGTAAAGTATATTTTAAAACCTAATTTTTTAGCCCTTATCTGCCAATCTGCTTCTTCAAATTCAAGGAAAAAAGTCTCATCGTAACCATTAGTTTTCTTGACTAAATCTCTACTGACTAAAGTAAACACATCATCGATAAAATCTCTTTCTTCGATTTTATCATATTGGCCCTTATCCACTTCACCGCTACCAATATGTTCTCCAACTATGTTAATAGGGTGTGTAAATCTACCCACTGTTTGAATTATATTTCTACTCTTTTTACTTTCATGAAAATATACCTTGCCTGTAACAAAACCTGCCTCTGAATCTTTTTTAGATACATTAACTAATTCTGAGATCAAATTGACATCTGCTATAACATCGTTATTAGTAACTAACATATAATCTGCGTTCATTTTATCTGTAGCGTATTTAAGGCCATAATTAAAGCCGCCAGAATAACCTCTGTTTTTTTCAAGACGGATTACTTTCGCTTCTGGAAAATTTTTTAAAATATAATCTTCGGTCCCATCAATAGAACCATTGTCTATGACTATTACCTCAAAATTTGAATAACTATTTTTCAAATATGAACTAACTGAGTCTTCAAGAAGCTCACGACCATTATATGAAAGAATAAGTACTATGATAAAAGGTTCTTTGGAATTCATTAATTTAACTTTGAAAATTCACTTAAACAAGAAAGAATATATGATATATCGTCTGAAGACAAACCTACGTGAAGTGGTAAGGTTATCATAGAAGGATAAATTTTTTCTGCATTTGGACAGTTACCCTCAAACTGCTTAAACAACGGCTGCATATGTAAAGGGGTATAATGGCAACCAGTAGCGATACCTTTAGATTTTAAAAACACTATAAGGTCATCTCTAGATTTGTGCCTAATTCCAAACATTTGATATACAAATTCTTTTGGCTTAAAAGGCAGTAAAGGTTCTATATTTAATTTTTCTAATCCCTCCATATATTGAACTATCAGCTTCGAACGCTTACTATTCATCTCCTCAACTTTATTTAACTGTGCTAATCCAATCGAAGCTGCCAAATCATTCATATTATACTTGTATCCTAGTACTCTTAATTCATAAAACCAATGCAGCGCATCTTTATTTTTTTTGGTATATTCTTTGGCAGTTTTCCAATTATCCTTATCTATACCAACCA
>JBJLCA010000033.1:0-28989 GCA_045567915.1 Candidatus Poseidoniales archaeon
CCGGATTATATTTCCCTGCAGATGTAAACCAAATGGATGCGATAATTAAACGAATATTCAATGATCATGGACTAAGATTTGTATTTTCAAATAGATCTAAAACTCCACTTATTTTGAATTCCGATGGAGGCTCTTTCTACGGTGAAGGGTATGAGTTTACTCCAGGTACTGATGAAATAATACGAGACGGGGATGCAGGTTGGATTGTATCTTACGGCGATATGCTACACAGATGCTTGCACGTAGTCGAAGAATATCGTGAAAATGGAATAAATGTTGGATTAATAAACAAACCAAGCTTAACTTCAGTGGATGAAGACACAATGGAAAAAATAGGAAAATCTCCTTTTGTTTTAGTCGTTGAAAGTTTGAATTCAAGAACTGGGCTCGGAGTTCGCTTTGGAACGTGGTTATTGGAACGTGGATTCGCTCCAAATTACGATTACATGGGAACTACTAGGCCTGGCAATTGTGGGCAAGAAGAGCAAATACTGCACCAAGGTCTTGGAATTGATGGCCTAAGAGAAAAATTGTCCAGCTTTCTATAGATGGCAATGGGAATCCCTGCCCGCATTTTTGCAACTCTACTGAGAATTGCACCAGGTAGAACTCGAAACTGGATGTGGAAATGGTGGTATCAAAGATTAGCAAAAGCCCATGGAAGGGCTGATTTCCGCTTCATGAATTATGGTTACAAAGACGGTAAAGAATTAAAATTATTAAAAAAAGATGAACCAAATCGGCTTTTCATTCAATTATACAATATGAATATTCGTGACGTGCATTTGAAAGGAAAAGAGGTTGTAGAAATTGGTTGTGGAAGAGGCGGTGGAGCTTCTTGGATTGCTAAGACGTATGATCCAAAAAAGTTAGTGGCATTTGATTTTTCCAATGACGCTGTTAGGCTGGCAAGTAATTGGTATTCTTCACAAAAGAATCTTTCTTTCGAAGTTGGCAATGCTGAGAATCTCCCACTAGATGATAATTCTAAAGATATAATTTATAACGTGGAATCGTCACATTGTTATGGAAATGTTGAAGCGTTTGTGAAAGAAGTTTATCGTTCACTTAGAAGTGGAGGTAATTTCTGCTGGACTGATTTTAGAGATAAAGAAACTATGGAAAAATTACATGATATATTTCTGGACGCAGGGTTTGAAATTGTGTTAAAAAAGGACGTTACCAGAGAAGTTTTAGATGCTTTAGATGATATTAATGACAGTAAAGTTAAAGGAATTAGTGAAAGTGTACCAATGGGAATGAAAAAAAGCTTTGAGACCTTTGCTGGAGTTCAAGGAACTCCTGTTTATGAGGCGTTTAAAGCCGGAAACCTACATTATCATAGATACCTAATGGTGAAACAATGAACGGTCGCACTTGCCTAATCACAGGAGCTACTGATGGAATTGGTAAAGAAGCTGCTATCGAACTAGCAAAAAAAGGATGCAATCTAATTCTTATTGGAAGAAGCAAAGAGAAAGGGGAGAAAGTTGTAGAGCAGATAAGAGAAGTTGCTGATAACTATGTTGATATTGACTATTTTACAGCTGATCTTATGTTGATGAAAGAAGTCTCTAGAATTGCTGATCAAGTATCCAAAAAATATCCTAGAATTGACGTTTTGTTAAACAATGTTGGAGCTTATTTTACATCTAGAGAAGTAACTGAAGAAGGATTTGAACGAACATTTGCTTTGAATCACCTAGGTTATTTTTTAATGACGAAAAAACTACTTCCGCTTGTTGAAAAAAGCGATTACAAAAGAATCGTCAATGTTTCGTCAAGTGCTCATTATGGCATTGATTTTGAATTCGATAACATGAACGGTGAAAAGAAGTATGCTGGTTTTGATACTTACAAAAAATCTAAACTCGCTAATGTTATGTTTACCTATGAATTAGCAAAAAGGATTGAAGGAACTGGAATTACTGCAAATTGTTTACATCCTGGATTTGTATCTACAAATTTTGGAAAGAATAACAATATATTCTGGAGAAATGCAATTAGACTAGCAATGATGTTAACTGCAATAAATGTAAAGGATGGTGCAAAAACTAGTATTCACTTGGCATGTTCTGATGAAGTAAAAGACATTACTGGAAAGTTCTTCGCTAATTCTCAAGTGAAAAAAGGGTCAAGTAAAGCTAAAAACGATGAACATAACGTAAAATTGTGGGAATTATCTGAAGAATTTGTTAAACCTTTCTTGTAGTCTCTAGCTAATAACTTTTATATCTCTACCATCGAAAGACGCATGTGGAAATTGTAGATCGATTCACCAAACTGGAAAATGGAAAGGTAAGATATTCCATTACAGGAGAAGCTTCTGATAATTTGGTTGTTCTAATGCACGGTTTGACTACCTCTAAGGACATTTACAATGATATGACTTTTGATCTTACTAGCAAAGGATTTCAAGTCTTATCTTTTGATTTTTATGGAAGAGGCGAATCTGATTACGTTCCAAATGTTAGCTCTGAAAACCTCTACGTCAATCAATCTATTGAATTAATTGAAAAATTTATCCCAGCTGGCGCTAAAAGAAATATTAATTTGATAGGGTATTCTGCCGGAGGCTCAATTGCTTCAATGGTCGCTGATAAATTAGACAATTGTGCGTCTTTAATTCTAATAGCATCTACTGGCGTACCTCAGCTACCTACTTCTCCCGTACTGATTTCTTTACTTCATACATTTGAAAGTGATGGAGAAATAAGCTCTGAATTAAAAAATGAGGTAGAAAAACAAATGGTTCAAGAATTGGAAGTTTTAGAAGAGAATGAAACCAAGGATTTAGCTCTTAAAGTTTACAATGATTTAGATATATGGAATGAAAAAACCATTGATACTGTGAAAAATCACCTGTTGTCTACTGGAGGGTATGTAGGCGATAAATCTATGAATGGTATCTTTGAAAGCATTGGTAAAAAGAATATTCCAACTTTTATTATGTCCGGTTCTAACGATAATTGGGTAAGTTCTGAATCTGGAAAAGAAATACATAAATTAATAGAGGGTTCACTTTTTTTTGAATTTGAAAATGTTACTCATTGGGCATTTCTAGAAAAGCCCGAAGTCTATCATCGTAAGATTTTAACATTCTTAAAATCTGCATAACCTATAAATCTGTCCCGTAAACTTTGAAGTATGGATACGAAAACTTTGTTTGGCGCTCTACTAATCGCAGGAATCGTCGGAGGTTTTTCAATTAATAGTTATTTTATGGATAATGAAACAATTGAAGATAACATTATTGATGTCGAAGTCGGTAATGAAGCTCCAAATTTCACATTAACGGATACTGAAGGGAATTCCTTTAATTTATCTGACTTTGAAAATGAAAAAGTTGTAGTTTTAGAATTTATGAATCTGGGATGTGGTTCTTGTCATAATTTTGAAAAGAATGTTCTCAAAAGTTACTGTAATAATACTACCATGCCAGAAGATGTTAAAGTTATTTCATTAACTCAGACTGAAAATGAAAGTGAAGATAAATTAAATGAAAGAGCTGAAGATAAAAATTGGGCTTATGCTCTAGGAAGTGAAGAAATGACTGATGCTTTTGGTGCTGACCGCAGCCCAAGTATTGTCATTATAGACAAAGATGGAATTATCACCTTTTCCGAAAGTGGAGCTATGACTGAGTCTGAATTAGAAGAACAAATTAATCTAGCTCTAGCGTAAATCTTTGATTTAATAATAAATCAAAATTGCATTATCAATAGTAACGAAACGTAGCCTGTAAACATCAGGAAAGGCGTATCCCAAGTATGTGGAGAATAAGCTTCAATTAATGTCATGATTATAGGCACAAATAACATTGCAAGAGCAAATTGCAGCGTGGTAAAATAATCCACATGCATTGCTATTATGATGAAACCACTAATCAATACGCAAGCACTTCCTTCAAGAGTTCTAAAATATTCTTTATTGGTAAACAAAGCCTTAGTCTTGTATTGATATTTTCCAAATCTTACACCAATGGGTTCTGCTAAGCCGTCTCCGATTACATTAATCAAAATAGGAATTACTACTAGTGATTCTAACCCCCATTGACCAAAGAGCCAAATCATAGGCAACATTACCGCAAATCCTGCTGCAAATTGTGTCCAAAGCCAAGATAATGTGTGTGGCCTGTCTTCCGGCCTATCAAACCCTTCAAACATTAATTGGAATGGAGGTATAGCTTGTCTAATTGGTTCATAAAATGAAAGTAAGGATAATGTAGTTATCAAAGCGCTTATTGCCAAGTAAATGAAATCTGTAAAAGTTTCAGCGTTAAATTGCTGATCAATAAAAACAGGTAAGAAAAATATTGCAAAATGATTAATTTTACGAGTGTAGTTTACTTTGACATTGAAATAACGTGCCAATATTCCTGTTGAAAGCATCACTGTTGTAAGTGCAAAACCTTTTGCCACAGTAGATTGAATTTCGGGAGTCAGTTCCATACATATCAAGTGGTGGACCGGGCGAGATTTGAACTCGCGCCCTCCTCCATGCCAAGGAGGCGATCTTCCAGACTGATCTACCGGCCCGTTAAGATGTCATTTTGATGGGGCTTTAATAGAATTATAGTTTAGATTGCCCATTTCTTAACAATTCCTAAGCATATTGCTAAGATTGGACCAATACCTATTGCAAACATTATTGTTCCTAAACCAAATATTCCTCCCATAAAAGTACCTATACTCAATACTGAGATTTCAATTCCTGCACGAACCCTTCCAATAGGCCAATCTGTCTTCTTTTGTATTCCTGTCATCCACCCGTCTCGAGGGCCCGGACCTAAATTTGCAGTAAGATAAAATGCGCTACCTATTGCTACAAAAATAATCCCTACTAATGCTTGGATTATCTGTGAAAAAATATTTGTTTGCTCAGGAATAAAAGGTTCCATTACATCTATTGATAATGAAATCAAGATAATGTTTAAAATTGTTCCAATACCAGGTATTTCTCGAAGAGGAATCCAAAGGAAAAGGACCAAAAACCCCACAATAAAGGTAGATAAACCAACCGTGAAACCGGTTTGTTCAGATATTCCTTGGGCAAGAACAGTCCATGGGCTTACTCCGATCCCTGCACCAATCAAAATTGCTTCGCCTGTTCCAAAAATCCATAGTCCTAAAACTAAAACCAAAATTGTAGACGATTTAGGTCTAACATTAAGAGGACGATCTGAACTCCAAATGGTTTGAGGTACTTTATGAGCTGGGCGAAATAGCTGCAGAATACCCTGTTTGCTCAATTACCTTCACCAATTCTTCTGCAGTTATCTGGCCATTAGTCTTTACTATTCCACTATTTTCTTCGTGAGATATTTCTGCAGATTCAACATTTAAATTTAATTCAAGTACGCCTTTTACTCTTCCTGAGCAACCGCCACAAGTCATTCCTTCTATCTGGAACTTTAACGTTTCAGTCATAACCTTCTAAATTGAAGGTTGATTAAGAAATCATGCCCTAAATGGCTTCCATGATCTGAGTGTTAAAGAATTTAAAACTACACTAACGCTGGATAATGCCATTGCTCCTGCTGCAAAAGCTGGCGGCAATAACCAACCTGTTGATGAAATTAAAACTCCCATTGCCAAAGGAATTCCAATTAAATTATAAACAAAAGCCCAAGCTAAATTGCCTCGAATCTTACCCATTGTAGCCTTACCCAACTCTAGTGTCGATACAACATCCAGTAAATCATCACGAAGAAGAACAATATCTGCCGCTTCTAGAGCAATATCACTGCCTGCACCCATTGCAATTCCAACATCTGCAACAGCTAAAGCTGCCGCATCGTTAATTCCGTCACCGATCATAGCAACACTCGCACCTTCAGTCTGCAACTTTTTTACAAATTCTGCTTTTCCATCAGGTTTGACCTCAGCCTCAAACCTTGATATTCCAACTTCTTTTGAAATCGTTAAAGCTGTTTCAGCTCTATCTCCAGTTAACATAATTACTTTGAGACCTAACTCTTTTGCTTTTGAAATTGCTAAGGTTGTAGTTTCCCTTAATTTATCTTTCATCTCAATCCAACCAAGCAATTTGTTTCCTTTAGAAACAAAGACTACGGTACTAGTCGACAAAACATCTGCTAATTCTTCAATGTGGTTAGATACGAGGGCGCCTTTGTCCTCCATTAATGGCTGATTTCCTATAGCATATTCTTGATCATCTAAATAACCAACTAATCCCATTCCACCTATACTTTCAATCCTGTCAAAAGAAATTAATTCTTCGCTATTTTCTAAATGGGCCTGCGAAATAGCTTTAGCAATTGGATGTGTAGATGCAGATTCAAGAGAAGCTGCTATTGCCAAAATGTTATTTTCGTCTGAACTTATTGACTTAATCTTTGTTATTGATGGCGTTCCTATAGTAAGAGTTCCTGTTTTATCTAAAACTAATGTGTTTGTATTATAGCTGTTCTGCAAAGCATCTATGCCTTTGATTAACAAACCGTACTGAGCTCCAACACCTGTACCAACCATAAGTGCAGTTGGTGTAGCTAATCCTAACGCACAGGGACATGCTATCACTAGTGTTGATACCAAAACCATAATGGCCAATTCAGTAGAATTATAATCGCCATATCCCTCTGAAAAAAACATCCAAGTGAGAGAAGCAAAAACCGCACAAACCACTACCACTGGAACAAATACTGCAGAGATTCTATCTACCAATTTTTGAATTGGAGCCTTACCCATTTGAGCTTCGTCCACTAAATTAATAACATTTGCTAATACGGTATCATCGTGATACTTTGTTGATTTTATATGAATCGCTGAATCTAATACTATTGTCCCTCCCATAACTAAATTATTCTCTTTGACAAAAACAGGATTCGATTCTCCTGTCATCATGGAAACGTCCATTGAAGCTGAACCTTTTACAACAATTCCATCTAAGGGCACTGTTTGGCCAACCTTAACCAGAATTTCAGTTCCTTGTATTATTTCCTCAACTGGCAATTCAGAAACCGAACCATCAGCATTCACAACTGACCCGGTTTTTGCTTTTAAATCCATTAACGAAAAAACTGCATCCGTTGCCCTTAACTTAGCCCTGGCTTCCAACCAATTACCCAATAAAATGAATGAAATTATAAAAGCTGCACCGTCAAAGAATACATGTGTAGTTGATGAAAAAATCGAAGGTAGAAAATCAAGATATGGTGCAAAAGCTACAAGTGAAGACCAAACCATAGCTGTTGTCGTTCCTATATGGACTAAAACATCCATGTTTGCTCTTCCTGATAAAATTGCTTTCCAAGCTCCTTTATGAAATTCTACTCCTGCATAAAAATAAACTATTGAAGACAAGATAAAGGCAATCAATAATCTTGAGTCTAAGTCATATATTTGCCCTAAATCGTCAACGAACATTGTCAGAAAAAATGTTGGAATTGTTAAAATTAGAGATATTATTACTTGTAAACCCATCCGATTTGCACTTTCTAAAGATTCCTGTCTGTACTTTTTAGGATCTATATACTCTTCTGAACCAAATCCTCCCTTGCTAATTGCGTCTCTAACTACCTCTAAGTCTTCATTTGCTCCTTTTGACCACCTGATTGTAGCTTTTTCAAGAGGGAGATTAACTCTCACTGAGTCTATGCCTTCCAAATTACTAACGATGGACTCAACTGATGCGACACAAGATGCACAGGTCATTCCTGTAACTCGTATATTCAATTCGTCCATGATCTAATTTAGAGATGAATTGAAATAAAGGTTTCTTCGTGGAGATTTATTGTTTGAAATCAATAAGCGCGATGGACTTGCAAGGCTTGGGAAAATAAAAACTAAGCATGGAAAGCTAGATACTCCAACTTTACTACCTGTTGTAAATCCAAAGATTATGACTTTGTCTATGGAAGAATTAGCTGAATGTGGTGCTCAAGGAATTATTACAAATAGTTACATTATTTATAAAAATCCAAAACTAAAAGAAGTTGCTGAAAAAGAAGGCGTTCATGGATTGGTTAATTGGCCTGGTCCAATTATGACAGATAGTGGAACTTTTCAGTCTCATGTTTACGGTGAAATTGAGATGAAACCCGAAGAAATTCTCAATTTCCAAAAAAAGATAAAGGTAGATATTGGAACTGTCTTGGATGTCTTCTGTGAACCTGAAACTAGGTTTGAAGAAGCTAAAAATGAATTAGAAGAAACCCAAAAAAGAATTGAAGCTGCTGATGCAAATAAAGAAGATATTTTCTTGGCTGCACCGATCCAAGGTGGGCGGCATCTAGATTTAAGAACAAAAGCTGCTGAAATGGCTTCAACTACTAACGCAGAAATTTTCCCAATAGGAGGAGTTGTTCCTCTTATGGAGAGAAATAATTTCAAACTTTTATCTGAAGTTATTTTAGCATCTAAAAAGGGACTTGATATTTCAAGACCTGTGCATCTTTTTGGCTGTGGCCACCCTATGGTTTTTGCTTTAGCTGCCTTTTTGGGATGTGACGTTTTCGATAGTGCAAGCTATGCCAAATTTGCCTCTAGAGACAGTCTAATGTTCACATGGGGAACTAGAAATTTAGAGGAATTAGAAGAATTGCCAAACGAATTTTCAGCACTACCGGGCATGACTGCTTCAAAACTAAAAACTTTCGAAAAAGATAAAAGGCAAAAAATTATTGCAAAACACAATCTCATGGTTTCTTTTGCTGAAATTAGAAGAATAAAGCAAGCTATACACGACGGATTGCTATGGGAATTAGTAGAAAGTCGATTAAGGTCGTCTCCAGCTTTAATGAAAGTCTTTGAAGTTTTAGAAACTAACATTAATTGGATTGGTAAATTTGAACCTGCTTATCGTTATAAAACTCCAATAAAGAGTGGAGAAAAATCCAATATTAGGCCTATCTTTTCTAATCTAAATAATTCGTTTGAATCCGGAGAAATGCTACATCCTTACTTCGGGAAAGTACCAAACCATTTATCTGAGACTTATCCATTCCATCCTGGATTATTACAGGATGATATTGAAGGCCTGAAAATGCAAGGATGGGATATAGATCGTGTTAAAACTATTCTAGACTATCAATTTGGTAAAGGAATTGGAAAGATATTTACGGATGGAGAAACTGAATTAATAATAAGTAAGAAAACAAAAAGATTGAGAAATTTACTCTTAAATGGTGATCATATAGCTTCTCTTTCCCACAGAAGAGGAATGTTTATACTTCAAAAGCGAGGTGCTGAATTACTCCACAAACATTCAGATAGTCCTGCATATCGTGTTGTTGTAACTTCCGAGACTGCAGAATTTAATCGAAAAGGTAAAAGTGTTTTTTGTAAATTTATAGAAAATATTGATTCAAAATTAAAATGTTTAGATGAATGTATTGTAGTTACTCCTAAAGATGAATTAATTGCTTTTGGAAAATTGATGGTTGGACCTAAAGAAATAGGGCTTAAACAACAAGGAATGGCCGTAAGAGTTCGAAGTGGAATCGAAGATTTTAACAAATCGTAAGTTCTATAATCAAAGTCCTATCTGTAAGTATATGCAGCGCAGAGCTATCATTGCTGGAATTGTGACTTTTTTACTTCTTAGTACGGGCTTTGTTAACTTATCCGCTGAAGAAAATACTCCTAATTATGAAAGTAATTGGTGGGATGTTTACTCTAGAGATAAAAACCATGATGGAATTTCAGACCTATTAATTTGGAAATTGGCGCAAGGTGAAGAATTTTTCAATGCTGGTGAAGCGCGTGTTTTTGTAAGATATGATCATCATCCAACAGACTATGATGTTCAAAGATTAGAAAATGCGGGAATTGAAGTAACATTTCGTGCTCAATTTATAGACTTAATTGGAACAACTATGCCTCGAGATATGATTTCTGAGGTTGCTGGATGGGATGGTGTCGTAATGCTTGATGACATAGGAAGAGCTGAGCCTGATATGGCTGATGCTGTACCTGCAATGGGAGTGGATAATGTTTGGTTAAATCATGGAATTTATGGTGAAGGGATTTCTATTGCAATAGTAGATACTGGAGTAGACAACGCCCATGTTGGTTTAGACGATATGGATGACAATCAATTTACTTTTGATGATATGAAAGTCGTTGCATATTATGATGCTGTTCAAGATGCCGTAATATGTTCGCCTTGTTTACCTGGAGAATCAATTGATAGTGGAACTCATGGCACTCACGTAGCTGGAATTGCTGCAGGAACTGGTGCTGGTGACAATACTGGTACTCCGCACATAGGTGTTGCTCCAAAAGCAAATTTGGTAAATGTTTTAGCATGTTGTGACGGAGATATTGAGGACATCATAAGAGGAGTAGAATGGACTATTGAAAACCAAAATGTGGTAATTCCTAACATTAGAGTAATGACTTCCAGTTTGGGAGAACAACAAGTAGAATTTCACATTGATAATGACGGAAGCTCAGCATGGAGCCAAATTGTTGATGCTGCAGTAGAATCTGGGCTTGTAGTTACCTTAAGTGCTGGAAATGAATTTGGTTCTGCCACTGGTGCTGGATGTAATACAATTGATTCACCTGGCGATTCAAGATTACCTATAACTGTTGCATCTCTTGATAAGGACTTGAGTTTAGCAATTTACAGCTCTAGAGGATATACTTCAGATGGACGAGTTAAACCGGATGTAGCGGCAATAGGCAGTAACATTATGGCGCCTAACCAAGGCACTGGTACTGGTTATACCAGTAAGAGTGGGACTAGTATGGCTACTCCGTTAATGGCAGGGATAGTTGCTCTAACTTTAGAAGCAAATCCTGATTTAACTCCAGCTGAAGTTAAAGATACATTAGTGGCAGGATACTCGATTGAAAGAGAAATTCTTAATGACGATCCTGATGCTGCATCTAATAATTGTTCTATTCTAGAAACTAGGCCAGATAACGAATATGGATATGGTCAAGCTGATCCTTTAGTTTTTGTTGAAATCGCAGGTAAAATAGATCCTGATGTTTCTGTTAATTGGACTTTAGAATACGATATGGAAGAAATTAATGGAACTATGGTTCCAGTTAAACCAAAAATCTACAAAAATGAAATTCTGAAAGGAACTGCTGTTACTGCAAACAAACCAACAAGTGGCGGAGGAATTGAAATTAAGTTTGGTGCAAGTGAATGGTATTCAGCTACAGATACTTCATCACAAGGAAATTGGGCTACATGGGAATTGCCCATTCCTTCTGACTTGGTTATCGAAAATAACCAAACTATTACTTTGTCTGCAAGATTAGTATTAGAAAATGGAGAATCCATGTCTGCTGTAAGCAGTTTCTCAGTTGTTTATCTTAATGAGAATAAACCATCAAGTCTTTTACTTGAAGGCTTAACTGATCTTGCAGGTGGAATATTCCTGCCCGTAATTCTTCTTTCGATGGCTGCAACAGGATATATTTTTACGCAAAAAAGAAGATCTGAAAGTAATGTAGAAGTTGAAGAAGCTGGTGACGATGAATTTGTCTGGGAAGATGAAGGTGATGCTGCTGGTCAACCTAACTTGATGACTACAATGTTTGCTGGCATGAGTGCTAAAGCTATTACTCTCTGCTCACTTTATGTTGCGCAAGGAATACCTTCCGGGTTTATTTCATATACTTTGATTGCATATTTAGCACAACAAGGATTTACTGCTGCTGAAATCGGCAATATGTTGTTCTGGGTTTACTTACCTTGGGTTTTCAAATTCCTATGGGGTCCTTTCGTTGATAATTACCATTATTTACCAATGGGACGCCGTAGACCTTGGATATTAGGGGCTCAGGCTGGAATGGTAATTACCGTTGTAATTATTGCACTAGTTCCTGGAATAGAAAGTAAAATTGCCCTTCTCACTGGCTTGCTGTTCTTCCATAATTGTTTTGCATCTTTACAGGATGTGGCTGTTGATGGCTTAGCTGTAGATGTTTTGAGTCCTGAAGAATTTGGTAAAATTAACGGTTTCATGTTTGGGGCTAAACGTTTTGGTACAATGGTTGGTGGGGCCGGTATTGGGTACTTTATTGGATCTCTAGGAATTGCAGGAGGATTGTTCTTGACTGTACCTATGTTACTATTGATTATGTGTTTACCTGCATTTATCAGAGAAAGACCTGGAGAAAAATTATTCCCTTGGGGTGAAGGTAAAGCAGTAATTAAAGCAAAAGTCGAGCCGAAACCAACTAAGACTAAGAAGAACGTCGCAAAGGAAATAAGCTGGGATATGGGAACCCATACCCCTCAATCTCTTGGAGTTGATTTTGGAATAATAATTGCTTTAGACTTATTTTTGTTATTGACTATTGGTGATTTTGCAGGAAGTATGTGGGTTCACTTGTTAACTCTTGGATGTGGTGCGGCATATTTCTTTTTCTTAAGAAATAACACAGTTGGTCAACAAGCATTTGATTTAGCTCCGGTAAAGAGCGATATTGTCAAAGCATTGTCTCTTAGAGCTCCTCTTATTGGAATGCTATTAGCTATGCTTACTTATTTCTGGGAATTTTTGATTCCTGTTCTGAATGTACTTTTCATTCAACAATTAGGATGGAGTGATGCTGAATATATTGCGGTTACTGGAGGATGGGCCGTAACTGCAGGAATCGCTGGAACCATAATTGGCGGATTAATTGCAGATAAGTTCGGAGCAAGACGTATTGCTAGTTTATTCGCTATTCTAACTGGATTGTCTATCTTTACTATTGCTTTGGCAGAAGACTTATGGCAAAATAAAAAAGTAATGACTTGGTTAATTGTTGTTTATCCTTTCTTTGGAGCTGCGATGGGAATTTCTTTAATTTCATTATTCATGAATGTGACTTGGCCAAAAGTTGGAGCTACGCAATTTACATTGTATATGGCGCTTCTGAATTTTGGAGCTCTGTTTGGACTTAAAATGGCAGGATATTTTGAAGAGAATTTCACATACACTACTACTATTATGATTGGAGGAACATGTCAGCTTCTAATTGCATTTGTCTTACCATTTATTGACCCCGGACAGACTAGAAGGGAACTAGGGAACGAATTTTAACGATAATCCTTAAATGGAGTACTTTCTGGAAGGTCGTCTTGTACAACAAGACAGGATTTAAGAAATGAGTAATAATATCTATGTAGGAAACTTGCCATGGTCTTTCAAAGACGACACACTAAGAGAGCTTTTTGAAGAGCACGGAGAAGTATCTGATGCGAAAGTTATTGTAGATCGCATGAGCGGTAGAAGCCGCGGATTTGGATTTGTCGAAATGGGAAGTTCTGATGATGCTGCAGCAGCAATTGAGGCCTTAAACGGACACGAAGCCGATGGTCGAGAATTAAAGGTGAACGAGGCCAAACCTCGAGATGGTTAAGTTTATAGAAAACGACGAACATTTTATTCTGGTTTCACTGTTAATCACAGTTTGTATGCAATTAAGCTTCTTTGCTATAGCCTATGGGCTGCAAATAGACAAAGTAACTGATTTTGCAGGCACTGCTAATTTTTTGCTTCTAGCAATAGTTACACTGTGGTTCGGTGAAGATTTTTCATTCCCAAAAATAATTGCCTCACTTATGGTAATATTATGGTCTCTAAGGCTAGGTGCCTACCTGTCTTATAGAATTCTTGTGTGGGGTGAAGATAATCGCTTTGATGTAATGAGATCAAAATTTTGGAGCTTTCTAGGGTTTTGGGTAATGCAAATTTTATGGGTATTTCTAACATGTTTACCTGTTATCTATTTCAATAGTCTAGACTCTCCGGACGAACTGAATACGCTTGCTACCATTGGAATTAGTATGTTTCTAATTGGTTTGATTATTGAAGCATGGTCTGATTATAGCAAATTTAATCATAAATTAAATGGTGAAAAGTGGTGTACTGCTGGATTATGGAAATATAGTAGACACCCTAATTATTTTGGAAATATTCTGTTATGGTTCGGTATTTTTGTTTTCTGCTACGGTTATGGTGTACCTTTATGGACGATTATTGGACCTCTTTGGACTACTTTCTTACTTCTATTTGTAAGCGGAATACCTCTTTTAGAAGCATCTGCAGACAAAAAATATGGGGACGATTCGGAGTATCTTCAGTATAAATCCAATACTTCAATATTAATTCCCTGGTTTAATTCTTCAAAATAGATAATTATCTTGCCCAGAAAGGTTGATCCTTTTTCTTGATTTTTTGCATTTCTGTAATTATATCTTCTTCAATAGGATCTAATTTAACGCCCGCTTCTCTTATTTTTAATATGGCGCGTTCATCCATTTCAATATAGAGAACGTTTCCTTCTGATATCTGACGGCCTACTGTAGCTTCACTTATTGCTATAGCCACTTCGTCTCCCTGTAAAGCTTCCTTCAAAACTTGTTCTCCTGATCTTAGTGAACGGATATGGCCCACTACTGAATTATCATTTCTAAGTACTGCCTGATTAAGAGCAATACGCCCGCCAAGTACTCTAACGCCCACTACTGCAGGATCACGAGTTCTAAATGTATGTCCTTCTAAAATTTCAAACTTACCTGGGTGTGAAAAATCTTCTCTCAGATGTTGTGCTTGCTTATCTTTTATTTTATCTTTCCATTCTTGATAATCTTCTAACAATTTATAAACTATATCTGATTCAAATATTTTTACGCCCGTTTCATGTAATTCTTTTTTAGCATCGGGGTGTACTTTTACATTAAATGCCAATATAGCTCTGTATTCTTCGTCTGAAGGATCTGCAGTAACAACGTCTCTCCTAGATACATCTCCTACTACTGCTTTTACAATTGGTATATTTACCGCAGATAATTCGTAAGCTAGAGCCTCTAGTGAACCTATGGCATCTGCTCGAATAACAACTCCTTCATCTGTACATTTTACATTTGATTTCATTGCATCTGTAAGTCTATCTAATGCTGCATCAATTTCTTCCTCAGATGAAGCGCTGTAAAAGGGAGCTCCTGCAACTACTCCTTCTATGTCAGGAGCGACTACTTTCAATCCTGCTGCTGCGCCTATTACTTTTACAGAATCGAATTGCTGTCTCGGATCTCTTATTTCGTCTAATGGCTTCGGCCTTAGTATTGAACGGACTCTTGTAACTACAGGTTCTGGCTGTGCACCAATTATCAAATTATCACTAGCTTTCAAGACTCCATTATAGATAATTACGCCTAATGTCTTTCCGAGCCCTTTTTCTTCTTTGATCTCAATAACTGTCCCTTCGGATGATCCTTCAGCTAGTAACAGCCTACCTCTAAGATATCTTTGTGCTAACCCCATTAAAATCATAAACAATTCAGGGACTCCTTCTCCTGTCTCTTTTACTGATGTTGGAATCAGAGCTATTGTTTTTTGGAAATCTTGTATGTCTGTAAATAATGCTGAATCGAAACCGTGAGTTCCAAGTTCTCCTATTATTTCATACATTCTAGTTTGAAACGTTTGTTGAGCTGTTGGGCTTTGGCTTGCTTTATTTGCTAAAAAAGATCCCGTAGTTGTCCTCCATCCTGGTAACTTGTCTACTTTATTTAGTGCTAAAATGAAAGGTGTTTTATGTTGCTTCAAAATATTTATGGACTCTATCGTTTGAGGTTTAAATCCTTCGGTAATATCTACTACTAATACTGCAATATCTGCTAAAGCACCTCCTCTAGATCTTAGTGTTGAAAATGAATGGTGACCTGGGGTATCTATGAAAAGTAATCCTGGTAGATTTGTGGTCCCTTCTTTCAGTAAAGGTCCACATATTTTTGAAACTGTATCGTATGGGACTTCTGTTGCTCCTATGTGTTGTGTTATTGCTCCAGCTTCTCTTTTGACTACTGCTGTTCCTCTTACATAATCTAGAAGTGATGTTTTACCATGGTCTACGTGGCCTAAAACTGCAACAATTGGCTGACGAAGGGGTGCATTTGGATCTATTTCTTCCTCTTCAGATTCCTCATCTAATTTTTCTTCTTCTGACAATTCTTCGTCGAGTAATTCTTCCTCCGGCAAATCCTCAAAATTATCATCATCTGAATTCATAGATACTCTGTCCAGATTCAGCTGTTTTAAAAATGTCCGGTCAAATTTCTTTTTGCAATACTTTTGCTAAATACTGATATTCTTCTATTGAATTGTACAGATAGGAAGCTGTGCGAAGATAGCGTCTAGTATGGTGCGGCCATCCAAAAATTGGTACTTGAATATTATATTTTTCAAAAAGTAACGTATGAAGTGGGTCTGGATCTAAGACTGATTTGATAACTGGTGCATCTCCTGGAAGGGCTACTGCAGATAGTCCTACAATCATAGAATCCGGACACAATTGCGGCGTCCCTAAAGCATCAAGGAGAATATTTCTAGCTTCTATTGCTAAAGTTCTATTGTGTTTCATTACTTCAGGCCATCCTCCTTCTACTAAACTACTAACAAATTCTATGCATTTAGGAATGCATAACCAAGGAGTAATGTCTTGAGTTCCTGTCCAATCAAATTCCAAACGTATTTTTTCATCTATACTTCCATCTACTGAAGCACCATGACTAATAGAAAGAGGACGAATGTGGGGCCTCATGTCTTTTCTAATATGGAGAAAAGCGGCACCTTTAGGAGCGCAGAGCCACTTGTGTGCATTGCCTGTGACATAAGCTGCCTTTAATTTTTCTAAGTCTAAATGAACTATTCCTGGACCATGAGCTGCATCTAATAACACATCTATTCCTTTAGATTGAAGTTTTTCAGTGAGCTCTTCAAAAGGCAATCTAATGCCTGTTGGACTCGTTACAGTATCTATCAAAGCTAATTTTGTCTTTTCTGTAGTATGATCTAAAATTACTTGAATTACTTGCTCTGAATTCTTGATTGGGTATGGTAATTTTGCAACTATTGTCTTTGCCCCAGCTCTTTCTGTAACAAAATCAACTGTATTCCAACAAGCTTGGTAAGTATGATCTAAAACTAGTATTTCATCATCTTTTTCTAAGTCTAAAGAACGTAAAACTGTATTGACTCCTGATGTGGCATTTGGGACAAAAACTAGGCCTTCTTTGTCAGCATTTATGAAATCAGAAAATATTTCTATTGCTTCAGCCCACAACTTTTTAGCATTTACATCAAAAAAGTTTACTGGATCGCTTTCAAGCTCACTTCTTAGTTTATTTTGATATTCAAGAACCTCATTTGGACAAGCTCCAAATGAACCATGATTTAGAAAAATTGTACTTTCTTTTAAATTCCAATGCTGTCCTAAATTACTTCTTCTAGGAATTGAACTCATCTAACGATATTTAGTAAAACGTCTCATTATCTTTTTAATTGGATCTCGTACTTCTTCAGAAATAAATTCTTCTTCTATTTTTGAATCTAAGAATTCTACTGCGCTGTTTACTGATTCTCTTGAACCTTTAGCCGCTAAAGATGCCAAAAACGGTTCTGCTAACTTATCAGAAACTCCAGCATCAGAAACTACTTCTTTTAGAAAATAAATCATTTCTGTTCGACGACCTTCGTCTAACATTGCCTTTGGCTTATTTCTCTTTTGTATTTTTTTATCTTTTCTTACAGGAGGTTGGGCTTTGGTTGGACCTCTTCGCCTATGCCTCCCTCTTCTCGCCAGGGTTACTCCCCTCCCATTTCCTTAATGGCTGCGACTATTTGATCTTCTGTCATTTCATCCCTGTTAAAGAATTTCTTATTTCCAGTTTCTCTTTTAAGTTTCATTAAATCTCCCCAACGCCCTAAAGGTTTACGACTTGGTCCACCTCTACCTCTACCGCCCATGCGTGGCATTTCATACTCTAAATCCGAGAGATTTACTGATTGTTTTATGCTATCTAAAACGGCTTCAGATTCTTTCATGCTGCCTTTTTTTCCTAGGCTTAATCGCATGTGGCCTCTTACTAAACTAGCCCTAGCATCTTTTAAATCTAATACAATATCATTTTGAGCTACTTCAATTTCATCATTCCAGAAGCTCATAATTACTGTACCTGTTTCATCTCCAACTAAACCTTCACAAACCATTGTACCATTATCCATAGAACGTGGTTCATCCAAACTTATTACCTTGACAGGCATGTTTACACGGCCTGTTCTTGGTGTCAATTCATCTACTTTCAAGTTATCTACCTATTTTTACGACGAGAGGCCCGATTATAATACTTCCCTGAGGTAGTTAAAACCCCATAGCAACCTTATAGCCATTTAGGGGGAAAAGGGGTAAAACCCAAAAGTATATATACCCTTACTGGTAGTAATGGATAGATTTGGGTGGAGTCCGAATCTAAAAAACAAGGAGATGCTCTAATGCAAGAAAACGAACCTAATTTTGAGAAACACATCGACGATATCGTAAAAGCTATCGGAGATAAGCTAGAACGCAATGTAATTGCGAATGAACTGAGAAGATATGTAGATGAATACGGAATTGATTTAGCTACTGCAAAAGAATCTATAGTAAGGAAACATTATGGAAACCCAAACGAATTGAGCGTAGCTGGAGAAAAATTACTCGCTCAAGTTGGACCTGGTGAGAGTAGTGTAAGCTTCAAAGCTAAGATTGTATCAGTATACAAAAAAGAAATAAATACTAAAGAAGGATCTAAGAAAACGATTTACGAAGGTGAAATCGGAGATGCTAGTAGTAGACTAAGATATACTTTTTGGGATGATGAATTTAAATTTCAACCAAATGATGTTGTTGAAATTTCAAATGCATATACCAAAAGCTGGAACGACATCATTACTGTAAATATTGGAGACCGCGCAGTCATGAAGACAATTGAAGATAATGACTTAAAAGAGCTTGACTTAGGAATTGTTACAAATAATAATACTCAGTCCGGTCAGAAATTAGATGTCGTAAATCTTAAGCCAGGAATGCGAAACGTATCTGTTAAATTACGAGTCATAGATGTTGAACCTCGCAAAATTAACATAAAAGGTGAAGAAAAGACTATTTTTGGAGGAAATATAGGTGATCAGAGTGGCACCTGTCGCTTTACTTCTTGGGAAGACCACAATATCGTTGCTGGAAATGCATACTCTGTAGAAAATGCATATGTTAAAGAATTCAATGGACCTGATTTACAATTTGGCGAATATACTAAATTTACAGAACTTGAAAATGATGATTTGCCATCTCTTTCTGATTATGAAGCCGGAATGAACTACACTTTAGCTCAACTAGATGAGCGTAACGGAGCTTCAGATGCAGTTGTGGAAGGTCACGTGTTTAATATTAGAGAGGGAAGTGGACTTATTTTTAGAGATAAAGAAACTAAAAGATTAATTCGAAATGGCGATGACCGTAAGAATGCTGAACCTGATCTAAGAGTTAAGATGATTTTTGATGATGGAAGTGGATCTTGTACAGCATATTTGAATAGAGAGATTACTGAAAAGTTAATCGGAAGAGACTTAGATTCATGCTTAGAATTTGTAAAAGAAAACTTTGGACCTGAAGCTTTGCTAGAAGAAATGGAAGATGCACTTCTACTGAAACCTTTGAAGCTCAGAGGATTTGCAAGATCTGATGAATATGGGTTATCCTTTTTTGCTAAATCCTGTGAAGCTGCAACAGAAATTGATGTGCCAAACGCAGCTAGACAATTCCTTGCCGCGCTGGAGGGCTAAATGGCGCAAAGGAGAGAACCTGGCGTACTTGTCTTAGCTAAAGAATTAAACGGCGCAATAGAAAAACACGTAGAAGATAGAGAATATTCACCTACCTATTTAATTTCTGAAATTGGAGGAAAGCTATCTCGCGTTTTAATTGGTGGCGTTTTAGATCAATTAGAAAATCGAGGTTCTGAAAGTGATCCTTTCTATACTGCAAGAGTTATTGACCCAAACGGAGACTTCTACTATCTACAAGCTGGGCAATACAATCCTGAAGGTGCTGCTGCACTCTCTAAACTAGAAAATGGAGTGCCTATTCTTTGTGTTGGAAAAGTCAGAGCAAGAACTCCTGAGGATAGTGAAAGAACATATGTAAGTGTTCAACCTGAAGGCGTAAGGGCAGTCTCTATGGATGAGATTAATCATTGGGCAATAAAAGCCTGTGAAGAATTAATTAAACGTATCAATGCAACAAAAGTAATTGGTAGCGATGATGATGAATATAATAAAATGAATTTAACAGTTCGTGAAAAAGATGGTATGCAATTAGCTAAAGACTTCTACCCTAATGTGGCTGTCGAAAATTATAGTGCATTGTTATATGATTGTTTGACAAAACTAGCTAATAATGAAGGCGATTCTAATGAAGCTAGTAATTTTACTGGGGAGTTTGAGCCTGCAAATTCAGGTTCTACAGATGAAAAACAAGTTGATAAGCCCATGGAAGAGCCTGTTAACGAAGAGGTTACTGAAGAAGAGGCGATCGAAGAAAAAGAGTCCCCTGCACCTGAATCCTCTGGGAATGAAAATAAAGTATTGGAAACAATTAAAAAATTAGATGAGGGAGACGGGATTTATTACGATGATTTAGGTATCGCTGTTTCATTGGAAGGAATAGACGGGCCAATGCTTGATGAAATATTAGATTCTTTGACTGATCAAGGTTTGATTTTCCAACCTAGATTTAATCATTATAAGGAGGCATAAATGAGCGAAGTAAAAGTAAAAATTGTAGAAGATTTGCCTGGAGTGGGACCTGCAATCGCAGAAAAATTAAGAGAAGCTGGTTACGACACTCTTGAAGCAATAGGAACGCAAGCACCTGGCACCCTTTCGGATGCCACAGGAATTGGAAAAGAATCTTGTTCTAAGTTTATAGCTGAAGCTAGAAAGGCAGCAAATATTGGATCTTTCTTAACCGGAACAGAGCTAATGGAGAAAAGAGCTACCGTTGGAAAGCTTACTACTGGCGCTGAAGCATTTAATGAATTATTAGGTGGTGGCGTAGAGACTCAATCCATAACTGAGTTCTATGGACAATACGGTTCTGGTAAAACTCAATTTGTTCTTCAATTGGCAGTAAATGCTTTGCTTCCTGTTGAGCAAGGAGGTCTTGGTGGTGAAGTAGCCATTATTGATACAGAAAATACATTCAGGCCTGAAAGAATTATTTCTATGTCTAAAGCTCTAGATTTAGATCCTGATGAAGCATTAAGTAAAATACATGTAGGAAGAGCATACAATTCTCATCAGCAAATGTTGATGGTAGAAAAAGTTAATGAAATCGCAAAAGAGCGACCTATCAAAATGTTGGCTGTTGACTCGTTGACTGGTGCATTTCGTGCTGAATACATTGGAAGAGGAACTCTTGCAGATAGGCAAGGAAAAATTAATGCCCATATGACAGAATTAGCGCGATTTGGAGATTTGCATAATGCTGCAGTTGTAGTTACAAATCAAGTTTCTTCGAATCCAGCCGCCTTTTTTGGGGACCCTACTAAACCTATTGGTGGGAATATTGTCGGGCATACGTCAAAGTTTAGAATATATTTAAGAAGAGGAAAGGCTGGAAAACGTGTTTGCAGACTAGTAGACTCGCCACACTTACCTGAAAACGAAGCTTTAGTATCGATTACTGAGGATGGGATTAGAGATGGCTAGCGAATTGAAAAAATTTCTAAATAATTTGGAACCTGTATGGGAAGATCCTAACGAATTTAATTGGCTGAGGGAAAAGACAGAGTATATCCTTTCAAAAATTTAAACCTATTTCTTAGGGAAAAAAGAGAGAATATAGCTCTTCAAGCCAAACCAATTATTAATTGCAAGAGAGATAATACTTTCGTTCTCACGATCTACCCAGGCTTGCTCTTTAGCGCCATCTTCTTTCATGAAATGATCCATTGAAGAGTAACCTGAACTCCCTCCGTCGTTCACTTTGTGTTGAACGTCGTCTGGAACATTACTAGTCATTGCATTTCCTACTTTGAATGGCCAGTGTTTGAAGTCTTCACCTGCGGCATATCTACCAACTGTCGAATTATTGATATCTTCATCATCTTCTTTGGTATGGTGTGTGCCTCTTGGAGTTTCTTCTTCATCTTTATAATCATAAAATGTTTCATCTGCTGGCTTATAGCCTCGGATGTCCATCTTAGAATTCATCATCTTCCTCCCAATCAAAATCTGGCTCTTCTTTTCCTCTAGTTGCAAAATATCCTGCTAAAACAATTGAAGTAACTGAAACAAGAACTAGTAAAGTGATTGTTCCGCCCTCGGTAACTTCATCAACTAAAGATTGTACGAAATCTTCTTTTTCTGGTTCTGCAACCACAAGGATAAATTCTGCTACGTTATTATTCTCATTAGACTCTACTACTACATTATTCCTGTCTATTATTACTTTGATTAAATATTCGCCATTAGTATCAAAAGTATATCTAAAAGATGTCGAAGCTGAAGCTCCGGGAGTTGCGAATACTGCAGTCTCGTACAATACTATTTCGTTACCTCCTGAAACCCAGATTACGGTCACTGGGATTGGATTGTAAGCAACCAAAGGGTCTCCTTCAGCTGAAACTGTGATATCAATGGTAAATGAATTGCCTGCTTTAACCTTAGAAATTCCTGTTTGATTGTTAATTTGAATATTACCTGGAGAAATTACATTATCTATTTCATATCCGTGTATTACAAGATATAATTCTTGTTCAGAAAATACTTTCCAATGATTGTTTTGAATATCCTTTGCTTGAATGTAGAAAGAATACGTATCACTTATTGCCTGAGCTTCGTTGTAATACCAATAAAAAGAAGCTTTGTAAGAACCGTTTTGCATTGATTTCATGTTAAAATCTGCAGTATATCCTTGGTTCCCAGATGAAACTCCAACTACTCCAAGAGTCCATTCGTTGGAGTTAATGTCTGAAGTTCCAAATGCACTCCAAACCATGACCGATACTGCAACGCGTTCAGCCGAGTCTTCTATACTAATTATTGGGAAATCTGCTTGAAAATGATTGAACATTACTTCTGAAATGCCTGCAGGATGGTCAATACTTGAAGTTAAAATTACAATTTGCTCAGTTGATTGGCCTCCTGTTACTGGATTTTGTCCTGGGTCGCCTCCCGAATATTCTATTTCGACTTCTAATTGATCATTCTGATTGAAAGATTCGTTTGTTAAATCAAAAGATATTTCAAACTTAGTAGCTTCTTCTGATGAATCTGTAATTGTCTTTGACTGAGAAGTGGCTTGACCGTCTGCAGTTCCTCCTCCAATTGTTACAGATATTCTAAATTGAACATCTTCAACAGTTCCTTGAGTTGAATTAGCCCAAATTGTAAACATATGTTCGCCTGAAGCAATCGATCCTGGAGTTTCCAAATCTACTACCCAACTTCCAACGCTAGTCCATTGTCTATCTTGTCCAGGCCATGATAGTCTATTGGCTTCTTGAGGGCAGTCACTTTGAGTGTCTGTATCTGAAACGGGCGCTAGCGTAGACACGTTACCATTTCCATTATCTAAATCGCCATAGAGAAATAAGTCTAATTCATTAAAATCTTCAGATGTTTCTGCTTGACTTGGTTGTACTAACAGTAAAAAGCTGAAAAAAGCCATTGCAACGAGGCTCTTTTTTAACATCTGCATGCTTGTGAATCACTCGTGAGAGTACTTTAAGGTTTCCTAACTCAAAAAATTAGTATTAAGTACCAAACATTATTCTCAAAATATCTCGTGTACCTGGACCCAAGCCTAAGGCTAATAAGAATAGAATTAACAAACTAATCATCTGTTTTTGATCTTCCTTATGCTCTTCATTTTCTAAAGCTACTATGACTCCCGTTACTACTAAAAATTTCAAAGGCAACATAACAATAGCTGTACCAAAAGTTTCTATGAACCAAGTAGGTAAAACATGCTTTTCCACATAGCCATAGTTATCTATTCCCAAATATGTTGCTGAGCCGTCTATAAAGTGACCAAAATAAAGAATCAAATACAAGGGATTTAACATGTGAGCTGCAGGCGCCCATTTCGAATGTGAGAATGATAGACTTCCAATTAATGAAATAATCACACCTAGGCTCATAAACATGATAATTATTGAATTGTTTTCTACACCTCTTACTAAATACAAATTAAAAGAGAACAAAATAAATAATAATCCAAACATAATATTTGGAATTCCTTGATTAGAAATAAACCAACTTAATGACCAGATTAGAGCTGTTAAAAGTCCCGCAATAATTACAGTATCCCAAAGCATTTCAGGATTAACTAATTCATTTTGAGAAAGATTCAAATACGCTAAAATTACTAACAAAGTGCTAGCAATTCCAAAAAACATAACTGGGTCTTTCAGAGGTTTACTTCGTAAAAATTCGGCCGTGAGAGCTACTGCTGAAAGAACTATCAAACTCCATGAGGAAGGATGTATCCATTCTCCTGGAGCAAAATACCACCAAAGACCATAGCTACCAATTGCAAAAGAAATTAACCCTATTGCTTTTGTTTTAGAAGGCAAGTCGCTTTTAGATAGCCAAACGCCAAGCGATAGGAAAAATAATGCGATTGCAGTTATAGTCCCATAGATCAAGGGTGAAATCATTATGTATTGTATAGGAGGTTCAAATGAATCTGCATCTTCAAGTACTCGAACTACTCCTCCTAAGATTAACAAAGGAATTGAGTTAAATACAAATTTATCGTCTATGACTATTTTCCAATATTCCAATAATTCATTAATTATTGTAAAAAATATGAAAAAACAAAACCCATAGGCTAATGTGTTGTAAGTGTTGTACTTTGCCCCTGTTTTATCACAGCCTACTTCTCCTGCTTCACACGCATCAGATTGTATCGGGCTTACAAAATGCTCTTCCCAAAATGAATTAACTTGAGGAACAAAAGTAATTGCTAAAATTACTGCTAAAAATATTCCGACTGCATATTGATTTCGCTGTATTTGTTCCATTATTGTTGTGAAGCTTCTTGCTCTCTTTTAATCCTTGCAGCTCTAAATGATAAAATACAGAAATACAAATATTCTCCACAGACAATCAATAAAACTCCTTTAGATATATTTGCAAGACTGTACTTCCCATCCAAAAATCCTAAAATTGAATCTAAACTGCCTAAAGTTCCAAGTAAGGCAAAAACTGCAGTGACATGCATTGCATGCTTCGCCATCTCAGTATTAGAATACGCCACACATCCTGGGATCAAAATCCCAAGTCCAAAAATTGAAGGAATCAATGCAGTAAACGAAGATTGGCCTGAATAAAAATAAGCAATTATTCCAACTATAACAAGAAATCCACCCTCTATTATTGCAACAAAAGGCATGTTGCCTAAAATCCAAGATATGTTGCCCGGTTTTTCTTCCATTATATCTTCTCACTTTAAAGGGCAATTAAAATGTATTGTTGAGTTACAGATAAATAGTGTTCATTTCGTCCCATAAATAATGGGCTTACTGAAAGATGATGAAATCACAAGTCGAACTAGAATGATTGGACCTTGGGATTATGACCCGGAAGATAAGATGTTAGTACGAGAAACTACCTTTAAAGACTTCAAAGAAGCTATAGGATTTATCAATAAGTTGGCTGAAGTAGCCGAAAACATTAATCACCATCCAGATATGACTGTATGCGAATATAATCGTGTTATTGTCGCTACAACTACTCATGATAAGGGCGGAATTACAGATAATGACCTTCGTATTGCACAAGAATTTGAAAGTATTTTAGAAACATATGACTAGTGCTCTATGGGTGCTAAAAAGGTAAATCTAGTTTCACTAAGCTTACGTTTGATTATTGGCTTTACGTGGCTTTCGTTCTGGTCTTTAGTTTCGATACTATTGATGATTATATGTTTACCATTTCGAAATCTAAGAATTAGGTTAGGTAATTTTACAGGAAAAATTATTGGCCCTTTTATCACTAGAATTACTGGTACAAAAATAAACTATTCTAATTACGATAAAATACATGAAACCAAACCTGCAATCTATGTAATGAATCACGCTTCTGCTTTGGATATTTTTGTAGGTATGGCACTTTGCCCTTATGGGGCATGTGGGGTTGGAAAAAAAGAAATCATAAAAATCCCATTTTTTGGCTTAGTCTATTGGCTCTCAGGTCATTTATTAATCGATAGAAGTAATAGAGAAAAAGCAATTAAATCTATGAACCATTTATCTAATGTTGTTAAAAGAAATAATCTAAGTATCTGGATTTGGCCGGAAGGTACAAGAAGTAAAGATGGAAAATTACTTCCTTTCAAAAAAGGATTTGCTCATTTAGCACTTTCTACCAAACTTCCAATTGTTCCAGTCATATTGCATAATGCGCATAAAAGATGGCCTTCCAAAACGCTAGATTTTTACCCTGGAGAAGTGGAAGTTGATATCTTAGATTCAATAAACACTAGTGATTGGAATAAGGAAACTATAGATGAGCATATCAAAGAAGTTAGAGACACTATGGCTAAAGCTCTAGTTTAATATTATGAAAGAAATACTCGTAGTGTTTGACTTAGATGGGACTCTTGTTGATTCGGCCCAAGCCATACTAGAATCTCATGAAGCTGCTTGGAAAAGTGTAAATGCAAAATGCCCTCCTAAAGAAGAAATACTCAAACTTACCGGTTTACCTTTGATCGAAATTATGCAAAAACTTGGGCCTGAATACGATTCTCAAACTTTAGCTAATACATACTCACAAACATATGTGGAAGCGACTCAACATGAACGTCTATTCGAAGGCATAACTGAACTTTTAGCTAAGCCATTTCGTGCTGCTGTTGCAACTGGTAAAAGTCAACGTGGGGCCAATCGAATTATCAAACACTTCGGATTTGAAAATCGTTTTGAAGTTATCTTAGGAGGAGATTCTGTTCCTAATCCTAAACCAAATCCTGATTTATTATTATCCATAATGAAAACTACTAGAACAAAAAATATTGTAATGATTGGCGATACTACTTACGACCTTGAAATGGCTAATGCTGCAGGAGTTAAGGGAATTGGCGTAAGCTGGGGTCATCACAGTTCAGAAGAATTACGTAAATGGGCTCCTGTAGTTAATTCTGTTGAAGAACTAGTAAGGTTTCTAAAGATCTAATCTAAGCTTTTAACTCTTTAACCAATATTCATTTCTTTCAATTTTTCAGGAAGATATGTATTCGTAACGAAATCAAGACCGTATTTAGCTAAAGCTTGCTGTTCAGATTTTTTATTGATTTCCAATTGTAGCTCTATCTCATTACGCCAATATTTACTCTTAAATCTTGGGTCTGTTAAAATTGATTTTAATGCACTTTTATCTCTGTCAGTTAGTTCATCTGCCGGAAGTTCATAATTGATAATATCAGATGGAGTAACTCCCAAATATCTTGCACTAGGTGTTGCTAAAATATGAGAAATATGTGCCGTTTTAATTGCTCCATAAGCTACCGAACTGTAAATTCTATAAGACCAAGGATCGGCGTCAGTAAATAATAAAAGAGGAAGGTCTGAAGCTTTGTGCATTCTTTGTAAAAACCGCCGGGTTGATCTTGCTGGTTGTCCTTTAATATGAACTAAAATTGCTTCATGTGCCTCATCAAATCCGTTTTCTACCAACCTATCAAACATTCCGCCTGTTTCAATTGCAATGATGCATGTAGACTTACCAAAATCATCAAAAGTTATTTTATTTTCTTCTACATTGTAAGGTATGTTGTATCCGGTATCTCCTACGTCATTTCGGCAATTGATTTTCATCGGTTTGCCTTTCCTATTAATTTCTGTAAGTGTCACATCTCCTAAAACTTTAGCTCCGTCTTCTTCTGGTCTAATTTTAAAGTCTTCTCTCTGAAAGTGTGTAATAATCTCTAAGTCTTCAATTAATTTATTAGATTCATCTTGTGCATGAAATTTACCTAACTCCCAGGCTTCTGAAATATAATACAATTCCCTTAAGGTTGAAGATTTACTCTGTGTAGACATTTCTCTTATAAAATCCAAAAGATACGTTGTTCTAAGAAGCATATATGCTCCATCCAACTTTTTAGCTGTTCTAGTTGTTTCTGAATCTCCATATTTCCAGACTTTAGCTTTCTCATCGAATATTATGTTATTCTTACTGCGGGTGGGAACAGACATCTCAGGGATTTTACCTGTATTCAGTTGCTCATAAATTTGCGCAGCTATCTCTTCTAACTCAGTTACTGCCGAAGCCATAATTGTCTATTGAAAAGGGGTTATAGATTGAATGGGTCAAAAATAGGTCTTCTTCTTACTAGGCTATGTTAATGATTCAGAATTTTAAAAACTAAAAGTTAAATTATTATTTAAAATAAAAGACGAAATATAGACCGCCTTACTTTTGGGAATATGTATCGTCTAATATTTGAGAGGTCTTACGTATAATCGACTTTTCAAATTTAATTGCCATGCTGGTTTTTACATTGCCAGTCTCTTTCTTACCTGGCCCTAACAACCTTCTTTCGGCAGTTCACTCTTCAAAGTTCGGATTTAACAAAACACTACCTCTGATTTCTGGAATGGTTATTGGATGGTTTTTACTAGGCGTCACTGTTGGATTTGGAGCTTTATTTATTGAAAAAAACTCTACGTTACTTACACTATTGACATACATTGGTGTTTTGTACATGATTTATTTGTCTTACAGGATAACCTTTTCTCTAAGTCCTGAAGATTCTACTATTTCTAGCGACGAGCTTGGAATAAAAACGGGCATAATACTTCAAATTGTAAACGGTAAAGCTTTCATACATCTATTAATTTTAATGACTGTGTTTGGAACTGCTTTTGGGACTGACTTAATGGGAAAAATGATTATTGCTTTACTTAATGTGTCTATCAAACTAATGGGCTGGATTACTTGGGCTTTATTTGGTAGTGCATTGAAAATTAAATTTAATGATGCAAAGTCTGGAATTTTAATTAACAGAGCTTTTGGTTTTTCACTTTTCTGCGTAGCAATATGGATCGCAATACCTAGATAGATGAGTCAAAAAAATAAATCAAGAAAAAAGCCATTGTCTCCTGATGAAAAACTATGGAGAAGAATAAGTATTAAATTTGGTAACAATGAAGAACTCTGGAGCCAAACCTGGGATTCGCATA
>JBJLCA010000034.1:0-28647 GCA_045567915.1 Candidatus Poseidoniales archaeon
GATTGGGGTCGGGTTGTTCAGCAGAATGTCAGCATCAGACCTATGAAGACACACTTTACACAATAATTCATAAAAGGAAGACCCTAAATTCATAGGCAGTTATCCTACAATGGCATTATAGCTTTAGCTTGGGGTTGGCTAGTCTCCTAGGTTCTTCTGAAATTGCATCTGGTGCGATTTGGGTTATACTTGGAAGTTATTTACTAGTTAAAGTAGCAGGTTGGGAAGAAGCTATCAAAAAGTTTTACACTGATCTTTTAACAGTTACAAGTGAACGAGTTCCGCTTTATTCATATGCGTGGCTAATAGCTGCTTTAATGATGATAGTAGGGCTTACAAGGGGTCTTGATCAAATGCAAGAGTCTGCTAATGTGGGTGGAGGAATATTGGGAATGGTTCTTGCGTTTTTATCATTAGATGGAATTCTATTATTATTCTTATTCGCATTAGTTATTATCGAAGTAGCAAGAACGATTGACACTTATCTGCGAGATGGCGTATTCAATATCAATATCGTTAGATTTATTTTTACTGTGGCAAGTATGGGTCTCATATTTGCAGGTATAGTTGAAATTGTAGATGATATTTTCGTTAAAGACAATTTTAATTCTGAAAATGTGACTTACATTCTTAGTGGTTTAATTTTGCAATTTATAGGCTTGTTAGTGCACGATAGTATCCGTGGGCGAGTGGATGATAAACCGGCAGTTGTTGAAGAATAATCAATGCCAGTTTGCGAAATATTAAGAATAGGACATAGACCTGAAAGAGATAAGCGGATAACAACTCATGTTGCCTTGACGGCTCGAGCTTTCGGAGCTTCTAAAATTTACATCTCAAATCCAGACAGTAGGGTGGTAAAATCGGTTGAAGAGGTTGTTACTAAGTTTGGAGGAGATTTTTCTATTATTTCTACATCTAATCCCAAAAAGGTAGTTCAAAGTTCTAATTCTTTGATAGTTCATCTGACTATGTTTGGCCTTCCAATAGATGAAAAGCTTGGTGAAATAACCAAGGAAGATAGAGATATTTTATTCATTGTTGGGGCTGAAAAAGTTCCCCCATGGGTATTTGAGTTTGCAGATTATAATATATCTATAGGTAATCAGCCGCACTCTGAGGTAGCTGCTCTCGCAATCGCAATGAATAATTTACGTTCACAATGTTACAATACTGAATTTAAAGGTAAATTGTCTGTTATCCCATCGGCTACTCACAGAGAGATGCAAGAGTCTACCTAGTCCTCAGTCACTTCATCTTTGGACATTTTTATATCTATAAATGACATTTTGATTTTACCTTTCTTATCCTTCCTAGGTACTTCTTCAGTCCCTATTTCCACATTGTCTACTTTGACTTTAATTTCTCTACCAAATCTATTTTTAAATTGCTCAGCAACATTTACAGCATTTGAGATGGATTTACCTCTAGCTTTCAGATGTACATTATCAATTTCATCTCTATCAAAATATGACATCATGTCTGGGAAGTAGAGGAAAGGATCTTCGTGTCCAATGAAAATTATTCCTACTTTTCCATCTAATTTCTTATTAATTCTGAATCGTCTTTTAGGCTTAGAAGTTTTCTTGGTATTTTTATTTTTAATTTTAGTATTCTTTTCAGCCATATATGTATTATCTAACGTATCTATTTATTGCTAATCAAAACTTTCTGCATCCCACTTATTATCTATACCTTTGTAAAATATTAGACTTAATAGTGATAATATTCCACAAATGACAGATAAGGCCACTAGTATAGTCGATGGTCTATGATTGATGGCAAGACTAAGAATAGTCATGGCAATCATTGGTGGTACAGAAATTAAGAAAAATTTAATGAAAACAAATGCATCGAATAAGGCGGAGTTCGTTTTCAATCCAGTAGACATAGCTGTGTAATTTACAATGTATATTCCAACAGTAATCATAACTATTAATCCGATAGGGAGCAAACTCAACTCATTACTCATGTATGATATCAGTGCCATAAAAATTAGAGGAATCCACCAAGTTATAGTTCCAAAAAGGAATAATCTAGCCCTTATTACATCAGATACTTGTATAGGTAATGTTGAATAAAAATGTGGAGTATCTATAGAGTTTAACCAGGAGTACAGCATTGTTCCAAAAAAACCAATCATAACTCCATAGAATATAGTATTGAAATCGATTTGTATTGGTAATCCTTTATCGAGAAACCAGTTCATGAATGTGAGAAAACCTAATGGGAAAAGGAATGAAAAGAACATTTTTGTTCCAGTCTTACTCCTTTCCAAATCAATTCGCTCTTTAGCAATTATTCCTGGCATACTCATTTTACTTGCCCAAGAGTAATTGATATTATATTCCTTAAATCGGTTCTTATATCCAATAGTATTTATGATAGTATTATTATTGTGCTCTTTGATGTTTACAGTAGCTACCGCAGTTAATGTGAGTGGAACGATTAAACTTAAAACTAGTAAACTAATATTTCCTTCAAGATACCAGTCAAGACTTCCAGTAATTTCTTTTTCATAAAAAATTATGGAATAAAATACTGTGAATAGTGACGCAGAAATGAGTGTAGCTCTCAGTGAAATCCGATAAAAGCTCGAAATGTAATAAGAAAATGCGATTCCAGTACAAAAGGAGACATAAAGTGTAAAACTAAATATCATTAGATTACTAAGGCTAATTTCACTATAGTAGCTTCCGATTATAGCTCCTAAAAGTGCGGGGACCATAGTGAATAAAGTATAGAATATTATTTCTTTGCAAAAATAGAGAAAAGTGATTTTTCTCTGTGTAATTGGCTGTGTAGTAGAAAGGCCAAGTATTAATCCAAAGTATCCAAAAATTCTTTCTAGAAATTCATTTCCAAAAAAGGCTAATGATCCCGCAAATAAGCCGTAGAATATAGCTGAAATATGTAATATTTGTAAGTATTCATTGTATCCCATATCTTCAATCATTACATCAGAAAACATGACTGCTAGAAATCCTGAAATAAGTACTAAAATAGGGAATGAAAAAAAACCTTTCCCGCTTGCAAAACTAGTGTTCAATCTGACTTCTTCTTGTAACATTCTGAATAAAATTAATTTATTCATTTAACAATCTCATGGAATAATTCTTCTAATGTAAGGTCTTGCTTTCTTAAATCCTTCAAAGTGATTAGGGATTGTATTTTTCCTTGGTGTATAATTGCTGCCCTATCACATAATCTTTCAGCATTTTCAAGTAAATGCGTATTTATGAAAACAGTTCCACCTGTTTTTACATATTCTTTTAACCATTCTCTAACTTTGGATTGCACCAGTGGGTCTAGATTTATGAATGGCTCATCTAAGAACATTAATTTGGTTTTTGATATAAAGGCTGAAGCTAGCATTACTTTCTGCTTCTGACCTCGGGACAAATTCCTACATACTCTTCCTTCCATTGCATCGAGCTCAAAAAATTCTAGCCAGTAGTCGATGTCACTGTCTTCTATTTGCCTTATATTAATTACCAATTCTAAAACCTCTCTAGGAGTCAAGAAACTGGGCGGGGATTCTTGTTCGGGGACGATAGCTATCTTAGGTTTTATAGTTTTGAATTCAGTAAATGTATCAAGTCCAAATACTTCAGCTTTGCCTTCAGACTTTTTTAGTTGGCAAGTTAATATTTTCAATAATGTGGTTTTTCCAGCACCATTTGGGCCTAATAGTCCAAAAAATTCGCCTTCCTCTACCTCCAACTCTACATTTTTCAGAGCTTCTACATCATCATACTGCTTTGATAGATTACTACAACTGATTACTGACATATTATGCAAACATTTTCTTTATTGTTCTAGTAATAATACCTTTGTCTTCATTATCTACTTGAGGCTTTTCTTTGTCTTTGCCAAATATTGATTTTCTTAGAAAATACATATTGTCATCGTAATGAAGTGTTTCTTTTCCGATTAATCTCATTGGTAGAGGTAGTATTTCCCACGTTTTATCTATAATACTTTGATATTTCTTATCATTATTAATATATGAAAATCCTTTAGATGCAATACCATTCATGGATTTAGTTACAATTTGTGTTGCAACACTTAATACAACTGAGTCTACTTTGCTCTTTGCCATTTCTGTGACTGCTGAGGCTGAATTATTAATTTCTTTACTTATTTCCTTCGCGTTGTTGTTAATTTTGCTTTTGATATCTTCAAGCATAACCTACTAACAGATTTATGTTAATTAAATCTGTCCCGTTCTGATGCAGTCCAAAGATAACTTCCCAATAGTGCAAATGCATAGGCAAAACATACTTCAGAGTACTCATTGAATTCTTCAAGCTCTTCTGTAACAAAAGAAGATAAAACTTGTAGTAAAGCTAAAGCAGTTCCTGCTAAGAAGGCTGGCACTAGAGATCGAGGAATTTTCAATGTCCAGGTGTCCAATTGAACTAACTTAGTGGATTCTAGCATGTGAATCAATGGTTTTCTGAATATGTGAGGAATTATTACGGTGTACGTAGAAAATATAATTGCTCCAAATGCGAGAAAAAGTTCCATATTCTCTCTATGGTGTAAATTCATTCCATTTCCTTTTGTTACCTCTTTCGAGGTGTCAGACATTTCATATCCTAATGCTCTTTGTCCAAATTCCAGTTCTTGAAGTGAAGCATAAAGTGCAACAGACAAAAATCCTAGGAGTTGTAGCAAAACAAATAAATATTTCCAATCTTTATTTTTTCTATCTTTAAGTGCTTTGATCAAAAACTTTCCAATACCTAATATGGCAATTACTAGAAAGACTACAGTTAAGTTTTCAACATAGCCATCTTCGTATTGCAATCTGTCAAAAAAATTAGGACTAAGTATGAATAATAGTATTATTACACAAACAGATATTATTGAACTTTTTAGGACGAAGTCTTTGTATTTATTTTCTAGGTAGTCTATTTCTAGATCTGAAAAATGTTTTCCTTTTTTTTGGTCAAGATTTTTTCCCATATTTTTATATTATTCTATACTTTAAATTTAGAGTTCATATTTATAAACTTTGTAGACCATTCTATTATTAATTCAGCTTTACAGAGGTATTTCAAGCGGGGGTCGCATAGCCAGGCCAATTGCGCTGGGTTTAGGTCCCAGTCCTTAGTGGTACGTGGGTTCAAATCCCTCCCCCCGCACCATTTATTTTTTACTTACATAAACTTTAACTATTTCGTATTTAGTATCTACTTATGCTTGGAGCTGTTGAACTTGGTGGTACCAAATGTATTGTTGCTATTGGAAAGTCTCCAGATAGGATATTATCCAAGAAAGTTATATTGACAAAAGATCCCGAAAGTACCTTTTCGGATATAGTTTCTTTTTTTGATGGGTGTGATATTAAAAAATTAGGAGTTGGTTCTTTTGGTCCTTTGATTCTTGATTCAAAATCAGAAAATTATGGCACTCTAGTGTCTGAGAGTAAGGTAGGGTGGAACGGAGTAAATGTCGTTCAAAATTTATCAAATATTAGCTCAAATATTTGCATTGACACTGACGTTAATGCTGCAGCTCTTGGCGAATATGAGTATGGCTTGGAAGAAAAGTGTGAGACTCTTGTTTATGTTACAGTAGGCACAGGAATAGGGGTAGGAATCTTGTTGAATGGAAAACCTAGTGTTGGTAATTTCCACTTAGAAATTGGGCACATGAGAATACCTCCAGTTGATGATTTCCAAGGTGTTTGCAATATACATGGTAATTGTTGGGAAGGTTTGGCGAGCGGTCCCTCAATCGAATCTAGATGGGGAACTAAAGCGAGTATTATTCCAACTTCACATGATGCTTGGAAGGTTGAGGCGGAGTTATTAGCATCTGGATTAATAAATATAATTGCAAACCATTCTCCCGATAAGATTATTTTGGGAGGTGGTGTTATGAACCAAAAGCACCTTTTTCCAATGATTAAAAAGCGTGTGGTTAAATTATGGAATAATTATACACCGATTAACTTTTCAGATTTAATAATTGAACCTTTACTAGGTAAAGATTCAGGGATAATTGGTTCATTAGAATTAGCAAGATAGTAGTGGTGAGCCCGCCCAGATTTGAACTGGAGTCTATACCACCCCAAGGTACAAGGATGCCAAGCTACCCCACGGGCTCAATATTCAGCCCCTGTTTAGTGTTAACTTAATCGTAAGGAAGTAATTCGTCTATTAAATCTAAATGCGACACGTAAATTTTACGGCAGCAATATCTATTTATCCCTAAATCATCCATAACTTTAGCTGGGTCTTCGCCACTTTCGCGCCTTTCTACAAACTCTTCGTAAGTTCCGCCAACTACTTTATTACAACTGAAACATCTAACTGGTATTAACATTTTTGATCACCTGTACGACTTTTGTCTCTTTTTCCTTGCTCCACGTCCAAGTGGATGTTTTGGTTCTTTGCGCCTTGTATCATTAACTAAGAGTGCACGATCATAACTCTGGAATAATTTTTGTAAATCTTCATCTCCGAACCACTCTACTATTCCTCTAGCAATTGCAGTTCTTGTAGCTTCAGCTTGACCCATAACTCCTCCTCCTTCTACATTAACATTAATATCTACACGATTTTTTTGTTTGCCTGCTAACTCAAGAGGCTCTTGAATTTTTAGTCTTGCTAGTTCAGGTTGGTAAAATTCTACAGGTTTGTTATTTATTCTAACACGGCCCTTTCCAGACTTGAAAGTAGCTCTTGCAACTGCGGTTTTTCTTTTACCACTAGTATGAATCACTTTTGCCATTTTAGAATTTAGCTCCTAATATTTTGGATACAGCACCAAGTGATACATATTTAGTATTATCATTCATTTGTGCTTTCTCTATAATTTCGATTTTCTCATCGGTTACTGAAGCGGGTTTTCCTATATCTACTCTTAATCTTTTGAATGCTTCTCTGCCGCGAGGTTTTTGATATGGAATCATTCCCCTAACAGCTCTCTTTAGCATAAGATGTGGCATTCTAGGATAGTAAGGTCCTTTTCTTGGATGATTTAGTTGTCTTTTCTCGACGTATTCTCCAACAACACTATCTTTGTTGCCTGAAATAACTGCTTCTTCAGCGTTAATAATGTGTATTTCGTCTCCATTAAGTAAACTTTTTGCTGCATGACTGGCCAATCTTCCCATAATACATCCACTTGCATCTATTACTTTCATTAACCGATCACCACTACATCTTTACCAGTTGGATTTTTTTTAATAAAATCATTATAAATCATACATTTTCCACCTGCTCCTTCAATTTTTTCGACTGCAGATTTTGTAAAACTATATGCTGAAACAGTAACTTTTTTACTTAAGGTACCACTTCCCATTATTTTACCAGGGATAACAGCTTTACCATTTTTAGACACATTATATTCAAGCTTACTAATGTTGACTACAGGCCAATTACGGCTTGGTCCCTCTAATTTATTAGCAATACTTTTCCATATAGGTGCATCATTTTCCCTTGATGCTTTTTTCAATTCGTCGATAGTTTTCACTAATTCCGAGTTGCTTTTCCTTGAAATTTGCTTCTTTGACATGGTCTTTCGTAAAGTCAGATTGGCGGCCAGACTGTGCCGTATTTAAAGTATTAGTCGGCCTCTATGGTTACTTTCCCTTCATTTATTTTCAATTTCTGAGAGGTTAATAAGTCGATAGCTTTAGGAAATATCTTATGTTCGAGCGGCAGAATTTTCTTCGATAATGTCTCTTCAGTTTCTTCTTTGGTAATAGTAACTGTCTCTTGTAAAATAATGGGTCCCGTATCTATTCCTTCGTCTACAAAGTGAACTGTGCATCCACTTTTAGTGGCACCTGCGAGTATTGCATCTCTGTGTGCATGCGCTCCAGGAAAAAGAGGCAGTAATGAAGGGTGTATGTTAATAATTTTATTTCGATATTCCTTTATTATTATTGGAGATAAAATTCTCATGAATCCGGCCAAAACGATTAGATCAATGTTATTTTTTTTCAGTCTATCTAATATTTCTAAATCAAACTGGGCTCTTTCTTTGCTATTAGACTCTATTACATAATAAGGAATATTGTTTTTCTTTGCCCGTTCAATAGCGTAAGCTTCTTTGTTATTTACAATTAATAGTTTGATATTGCCATTTGGAATTTTACCACTGATCGAAGCGTCTATTATTGCCTGAAAATTTGAGCCGTTTCCAGAGGCTAACACTGCTATTTCCATTGTTTTAATAATCTCACAGCCCTTTTTATGGTTATTTTTTGCAGTATGTTAGTAAAACTCCATCGCCAAGTTTTTCAACGGTTTCTAGGTTTAGTTTAAGTGCTTCTAATTTTGTAGCAAATCCCGAACCTCCGGCCATGGTAGGTGTTTTTTCACCCCCAACAATCATACTTGCTACAAATATATTAATTTCATCAAATAAGTTTTCATTTAAAAACGACCATAGAACGGTTTCTCCACCTTCTACAAGTATATTTTTGATTCCTCGATTTGCTAAGTTGTTAATTAATTGTTTAATGTTGATTTTGTCGCTACCGCATTTAATGATTTCTGCATTTCCAAGCTTTTCGATGATGCAATTGTCGCCCACAGCAATTATGGTCTTAGCTTGAGAGTCAAGAATATTCGAATCTAGTGGTGTCCTTCCTTTGGTGTCAAGAACAATTCTAAGAGGATTCCTAGAGAAATCCTCGCCTCCTTTTACAGTTAATTTTGGATTGTCTTCAATTACGGTCCCTATTCCAACTAAAATGGCATCGCAATTCTCTCTAAGTTCATTTACTCTGTGCAAATCTTCTTGGTTAGAAAGTTTGATTTGTTTTCTACTTGGAAGTGCTATTTTACCATCCGCTGACATTGCGCAGTTGATAATAATCTTGGTTTCCACATTTTTATATTAGAGTACGGATTAAATAAAATGGGTAGCTACTTATTTATGAGTATTAATACTCTTCTTTATCGTTTGGGAATTTCTGACTTTTAACATCTTTGACATAATTTTTAACTGCCTTGTTAATGTCTTCGTAAAGATTCAAGTACCTTCTTAGGAAGCGCGGATTAAATTCATGTGTCATTCCTAACATGTCATGTAAAACAAGGACTTGTCCATCAACGCCTTTACCGGCACCTATGCCTATAATTGGTATATCTAGTTCGTTGGATACTTTTGTAGCTAAGTCAGCAGGTATCTTTTCGAGTACTATTCCAAAACATCCTGCTTTTTGCAATGCTTTAGCATCATCTAACAGTTTCATTGCTTCAGCTTCCTGCTTTGCTCTAACTGTATATGTTCCAAATTTATAGATGGATTGAGGCGTTAATCCTAAATGGCCCATAACAGGAATTCCTGCAGTTAATATCCTCTCAACGGAATCTATTATTTCATTTCCTCCTTCTAATTTAACGGCATGAGCTCCTGACTCTTTCATTATTCTGATTGATGAGCGAAGTGCCTTCTTCGAGTCGCCTTGATAGGATCCAAATGGTAAGTCTACAACAACTAATGATCTCTTTGCAGCTTTTACTACTGAGCTGGCGTGGTATATCATATGATCTAGTGTAATCGGAAGTGTAGTCTCGTGTCCAGCCATTACATTTGAAGCTGAGTCTCCGACTAGAATGACATCGATTCCAGCATTGTCTACTATCTTGGCTAGCGTGAAATCATACGAAGTAAGCATCGAAATCTTTTCATTGTTATCTTTCATTTCTTGGAGAACATTTGTTGTAATTCTCTTGTAATCTTTAGTCATCAGTTTTTTATTATATGAAGATGTCTAGTTATGGTTTATTATGGCTTTTTTTTTCGGCATTAGCCCGAACGCTTTTAATAGGGTTATACAAAAGGGGAAATGTGCTTGGACATGAGTACGTTCCGATAGGTATTTTCGCGCTTATAGCGTTATCTTTTCCTATTTTGACATTCTTTGCAGGGAGATTTTTCCGTCCCAATAATGACAATGCTCTAAAAAATTCGACATATGAGTGTGGTGAAGTGCCAGTTGGTGAAGCTCACATCCAATTCCATTTTCAATATTACATGTTTGCTATATTGTTTGTTGTTTTTGATTTAGTCGTAGTTTTCCTGATATTGTGGGTTCAAGTGTATTTGGAGCTTCAGGTTGCTGCAAAAGTTATAATGATGTTATTTTTACTTATCACGCTGCTTGGATTGTGGTATGCTTTTAGGAAGGAGGATGTAATCTGGATATGAGCGCAAAAGGCATACGAGGCAATCCTGAATTGAGGCGTGGAGTGGGTTCAAAGACTACAGATTCAGACAAAATTATGGAAGATCCGCCTGCGGGCGATTGGTTGGCTTTACGTTCAGATCAGTTACTAAAATGGATTGATGATGCAGTTTACAGTGGAGCTGAAGCTACAGGTATGAGAGAGGTAGTCGATAGAGTTACTCGTCCAATTTTTAATTTTGCTCAAAGATTTTCACCTCATCCTCTTCACTTTGGTATTATGTGTTGCGCAATTGAGATGGGGCAAGCTTCAGCTCCTGACCATGACATAGATAGGTTAGGTTTAGTTTACCGTTCATCGCCCAGACAATGTGATGTTCTCATTGTTAATGGTCCAGTTTGTGAAAAGTTAAGGCCAAAATTAAAAACATTATATGAACAAATGCCAGAACCTAAGTGGGTTATTGCAATGGGAGAGTGTGCAATTTCAGGAGGTCCTTATTGGGATTCCTACTCAGTAGTTGCTGGTGCAGATACATTTATGCCAGTTGATGTCTACATTCCAGGTTGCCCAGTAAGGCCTGAAGCATTGATGCATGGATTCTTAACATTACAGAAGAAGATACGCGAAAAAGAACCTGGGATGTTCTTAAGGCGATAGTTATGAATTTTAACGATTTGCAAAAAAAGTTAGAAGCAATGGAAGGAGTTTCCAAACTTTCCCTAATCAGAAAGAATGTAATTAAATTAGATTTGGATAAAGGTGTATCTAAACAATTTTTCACAACATTAAAAGAAAATTTCTTTTTTGAGCATTGCTCACTGATAACTGCAATTGATAATCAACCAGACTTTGAGTTAGTTTATCATTTATCTTGCTTAAGTGGGGAATTATCAGTAGGAGATACTAAAATGTCTGCTATGGTTGAAGTTCATATTCATTTGCAAAGAGATTCACCCTCTATTGAGTCAATATCTGACTTATGGTTTGGAGCTAACTGGCATGAGCGTGAAGCCTATGATTTAATGGGTATCTACTTTATTGGCCACCCTGATCTTCGTAGAGTTCTTTTACCGGAAGGTTTTGCAGGTCATCCTCTCAGAAAAGATTACGTGTATGAAATACACGAGGAGGAATGGTAATGGCTGAAATGTGGATTAGTATGGGTCCTCAGCACCCTATGACTCATGGATTGTGGACATTGAAAGTTAAGGTAGATGGTGAGACGATAGTAGATGCAGATCCTGAATTAGGATATTTGCATCGTTCTGTAGAGAAGATGGGTGAAAGAAGAAAGTATTTTATGAATACGACTTTGACTGATAGGCTTTGCTATGCAAGTTCTACAACTTGGACTCATAATTATGTTCTTGCGGTTGAAGAATTGATGGAAATTGAAGTTCCGACACGTGCTCAATATCTTCGAACAATAATGCTTGAATTGCAAAGATTAGCATCACATTTAATGTGGGCTGGAGCATACATGCCAGACTTAGGCCATATTACAGGAGCTCTTTATTTTTGGAGAGATAGAGAACTTTTTTTGAATTTATTAGAACTTCCAAGTGGAAGCCGTTTGCTATATAATTACATGAGAATAGGTGGTGTTAAGAGAGATTTACCCGATGGTTTTGAGGAAAAGACAGAACGTGTTCTGAAACTTTTCGAACAAAGGCTTGATGAGTATGCAGATTTATTCGAAAACTCTAAAATATTTAGAATGAGAACTGAAGATGTTGGAAAATTCACAGGTACTCAAGCCATGAATTTGGGTATCACAGGTCCAAATTTAAGGGGCTGTGGTGTTAAACATGATTTAAGAGTTGAAGACACCTATGAAATTTACGAAGAATTAGACTGGGATGTCTGCACAAGAGAGGCAGGCCCTGGTTACAGTGATTGTTTTAGCAGATATATGATTCGTATTGATGAAATGAAAGAATCCGTTAAAATTATACGAGACTGTTTTAAGAAGATGCCAAAAGGCCCAACAATGTCATCACGTGTTCCTATAAGGGCTTCAGGTGAAGCTTTCAGGAGAACGGAAGATTCTAGAGGTGAGGCGTTAATGTATCTTGTAGGTGACGGTTCAGATAGGCCTTACAGATGGAAAATAAAGAGCCCTATGTTTACAACAATTTCAGCATGTCCTTACTATCTTAAAGGCTACAAGTTAGCTGACATTCCAGCTATAATGGGTAGTATTGATATTTGTATAGGGGAGACTGACAAATGACCTTATTTGGATTATGTAAAGTTATGGCAGAATTAACTGCAGACATGTTTATAGTGCCTTTACTACGTTTTCAAAGAAATATTTTCCCACCTTTTAGTTATCCTGCAGGAGATTTGGCAGATTGGTTCGCAAGCGAAGGCGGTATCGTGACATTGGCTTGGGTTTACGCAGTTAATATTGCATTTGCGGTAGGCATGACAAATTTGATTTTAGTTATACATTTAGAAAGGAAGATTGCAGCACGCATACAAGATCGTAGAGGTCCTATGCTTTCTTTCCGTGCATTTAGAGAGCTTGGTGAAGATTTAGCAGGTGAAGCTCCCACTTGGAGATTTAAGGGTAATTATAGTGGTATAGGTATAATTCAAAATATGGCTGACGGTATCAAAGCAATAACTAAAGAATTGATTATTCCTAATAAGGCAGATAAGTTTCTTTTTTCCATGGGTCCTATTATTTTCATTTCCTCTTCGGTCTTTTTACTTGTTTTATTTCCACTTTCCGACCGGTTTGCAGCTTCTGCGGCTCCAGCAGGTCTTATGGTTATAATGGCTGCATTTTCTATAGCTCCAATTGGAGTATTAACTTCTGGATGGGCTTCAAACAATAAATATTCAATGATTGGAGGAATGCGTTCTGCAGCTCAATTAATGTCTTATGAAATTCCTTTATTGTTGAGTATGGCTGGTGTATTTCTTTTAGCTGGTTCTTATAATCCAGTAGATATCGTGGAACAACAGAGAGAGGCGACATGGCTATTTGGTTTGCCCATGTGGAATGCAATACCTCAATTTATTGGATTCATTGTATTCATGATATGTATTCTTGCTGAAGTGGAACGGGTTCCATTTGATTTGCCTGAAGCTGAAGCTGAACTTGTGGAGGGTTGGACTACAGAGTATAGTGGTATTAGGTATATGTTATTCTTAGCTGCCGAATATATTCGAGGTTTCGCGGGTGCTGCGGTGGCTACAATATTATTCTTAGGTGGTTGGGCAGGGCCATGGCCAGTTCCTCCAGAAATATGGTTTTTACTTAAAGTTTATTTGATAATTATTTTCTGGATATTTATTAGGTGGACAGTTCCAAGGATTCGAACAGATCAAATATTAGAGTTGGGTTGGAAAAAGCTTTTACCTCTTTCATTGATTAACATATTGATTGTAATTTTCATGGTAGAAATTTATCCTTATTTTGCAGACATAGTTAGTTTGCCGGAGATTTTCTAATGGCATCTGACAGGAAAAACCTTGGCCTAATGGATATTTTTGTAAATCCTATGAAAGTAACGCTCAAACAATTTTTTAAATCTACTTTTGGCAAGCCAACTACCGTTATGTATCCTCTTGAAAAGAGGGATCCACCGCCAACTTATAGAGGAATGAATGCAGTCATTTGGGATCTTTGCATAGGTTGTGGCATTTGTGGTGAGGTTTGTCCCAACAAATGTTTGAAAATGAAACCTGTTGATCTATCTGATGAAGAGAAGGACAACGCATGGTATGGTTCTCACGTTGCAAAGAAGAAGAGTGTAGCAGAAAGACCAGCTATTAATTTCGGACACTGTATGTTCTGTGGATTTTGTGAAGATTATTGTCCAACTGGTGCTATGACTATGACTGATTTTTATGAATTAGCAGATACTAATCGGGAAGCTTTGATTTATCCTGCACGTTCTATGAAAGTCGACCTCGAAGAGTCACCAACTTTACCTTTAACTAATTTCATGATGGAATCACCTGCTCTTAATGCTGAAACTTGTATCGGCTGCAGTAAATGTGTTGATAATTGTCCAACGAATTGTATAATTATGGATGAAGGAGCAGTTAACAAAGAATTAAAGAGTGGTAAAGTTAGAAATATTGAGAATCCTTTTTTCGATTACACTATTTGCATAGGTTGTTCTACTTGTGTTAAAGTTTGTCCGGCATCATGTTTACACATGGAGCCTATTTCCACTTCAAGTTCTAGTGGTCTTACTATCCCAGTACCTGAATCGGAGGCTTAAGTTATGGAGATGATTGTAGTGCTATTTTGGATTATAGCTTTTTTGATTTTATCTTCAGCTTGGGCTGTAGTTAATGGTAATGACATAGTTCACTCTGTAGTTTGGCTTTCTGCGGTGTTTTTGCTAACTGCATGCCTTTTCATTTTAGCTGATGCTGAATTCTTGGCAGTTATTCAGGTATTAGTCTATGTAGGGGCAATTTCAGTTGTCATAATTTTTGGAATTATGTTAACTAAGAGAACATTGAAAGGAGGAGAAAGTGCCTAGTCGAACAACAATTTGGTTTAGAGATGCTTTCGTTATAATTTTTGCAATATATGTAGTTGTATCCATAGCTATGGTGCCTTGGTCAAACTTGAAAATTACTGATCCAGTTCCAATAAGTTGTCCGACTGGGTGCTCACCGTCAGTTAATTTCCCTGAAGATAATTACCATCATTATGATGATTCACTTACCTTTGATTGGAATTCCGTTTCAGTCACTTATCTTGCAACAATTATTAACTCAGATGATAAGATAGTTCATGAAGTTAACTTGACTGATTCTACATCTACAACAAGTTCACGTTTGCAAGTGGGCAACTACACTTCTTCGATTTTTTATACTGGAATAGTTGGTTCGAATTTAACGCAGCTAATAAAGACTGATAATCATCAGCTAGACGATTCTTCAAAAATAACATTAAATTGGAATAAAGTAAATGTTACTTATACAATACAAATACGAGAGTATAAGGATACAGACGTTCCTATAATTCACGAAATGAAAAACCTAACAGCTACAACATATGATTATTCAGACTTTGTCGAGGGGAACGAATATAGTTGGTCCGTTTTTGCAGAAGATGATTTAGGTTTTAGTTCTGAAGCTTCTTCACAGAGTGACTTGAGAATAGGTACAACTAAATTTTTAGCTTTTATGTTATTTAATGATTGGGAAGTCCCTTTTCTTCTTCTTGGAGTAATGATGGTAATTGCACTTCAGGCTGGTGTTTTTTTAGCTAGGGAGGAAAAAGATGATTGATCCTATTCACTTTGTTCTGTTTTCATCGCTTCTTTTACTAATAGGTGCTTACGGCGTTATTAGAAATAAAAATTCAATTGTTGTTCTGATGTCAGTTGAGATAATGTTAACTGCAGCAAACGTTAATTTTGTAGCATTTTCTACTTATTATCACGATCTTACAGGTCAAGTAGTAGCTTTGTTCATAACTACAATTGCTGCAGCTGAAGTTGCAATAGGTTTGGCGATTCTCTTGAGTCTCTTTAAGCAGAGAGATACTATTGAGCTTGATTTACTTAATAGGCTTAGGTGGTAATCGTGGGCGAAACTAAAGGTATACCGCAGTTGTTGATTAACAAGATAGGTTTGTCTTTGGTATTTGCAATTGTTTTTTTGGCATATTTGTTATTCTCTTCATCTGAGTCTCCTATTCACTATTCTTGGATGATTCCAGTTTTTCCACTTATTTCGTTTGGACTAATTTTAGTATTTGGTTTACAAGATTCTGAAAAAGGTGGATCAATAGCTTTATTCGGTGTCAGCTTTTCTTCAGTATTTTCTCTCGCAATTGCATATGATTTGTTCATTAATGGAACTGCAAGTGGTTCGTATGTCGAATCAACAAGAGTTTGGTTTAGCGGTTCTACATATTCATTCGAGTTTGGTACTTACATCGATTCATTAGCTGGCTTATTGCTTTTGGTTGTTGGTGTTGTTTCTTATCTTGTAGTTTTATTTTCAATGAGCTACATGGATGATCAAGGCGATAGAAGAGTTAGATATTTTGCGGAAATTTCTCTTTTTATTGCAGCAATGTACGGATTGATTGTAGCCAATTCTTTCCTTCTCATGTTCATATTTTGGGAGTTGATGGGTGTTTGTTCTTATTTGCTAATTGGTTTTTGGTATGAGAAACCTTCGGCAGCATCAGCTGCAAAGAAGGCTTTCTTAGTCACGAGAGTGGGTGATGTATTTTTACTTCTCGGCCTTGTCATATTATACAATACTTTTGGTACACTTAGATATTCAGAATTGTTTGCGGATCCTCAGATATTAATGAATAACCTTGAAGAAGTCAAATGGGCAACACTTTGTTTGTTTGGTGGTTCAGTAGGGAAATCAGCCCAGTTTCCACTACATGTATGGCTTCCCGATGCTATGGAAGGTCCTACAACAGTTTCAGCTTTAATCCATGCTGCGACAATGGTCAAAGCTGGTGTTTTCCTTGTGGCTAGAGCTTTTCCATTGATAGTTCACAGTCCAGATACTGCATTGTATATTGCAGTTACAGGAGGTCTGACAGCTTTGATAGCAGCTAGTATGGCAATGGTAATGAATGACATCAAGAGAGTGCTTGCCTATTCCACTATATCTCAACTAGGTTACATGTTTTTGGCCTTAGGAACCGGGGCATGGGCTTTCTGGCATTCCGCGGATTTAGGCATGAGTCCAGGTAGTTCCCAAGGTTACATGGCCGGGTTATTCCATTTAATGAATCATGCTTTCTTCAAAGCCTTACTGTTTTTGGGCTCAGGAGCAGTTATTCATGCAGTTCATACGCAAGATATGAGAGAAATGGGAGGTTTGAGAAAAGAGATGCCAATCACATCTTTGACAATGGGTCTTGGAGTTTTATCTATTGCCGGAGTTCCCTTTTTCTCAGGTTTCTGGTCTAAAGATGAAATATTGGAAGCAGTTCATCATAATGCAGAATATGAAGGAATATTCGGTGGACTTTGGTTTATGGCTCTAATTACTGCAGGAATGACAGCTTTTTACATGACACGCATGTGGATGATGACATTTAGCGGGCCGTCGAGTCGAGTTGTTTCTAGTGTTGTTTCAGCTGCAGATCATTCAAAGACAGGTAATTGGGTTGTGGAAGAACGAAAAGTCGAGTCTCATGCCCATGAAGCACCTCTTGTTATGACATTGCCACTGATGATCCTTGGCTTACTTGCAGTTTTTTCAGGATTATCCTTAGTTTTTGGAGGTGGTTTCAGTTCTCATGTTTATTACGGTGAACCACATGAAGGTCATGGAATGATACAATGGGACATTATTGACCATATATTGTCCTCATCACTGACTTTATTGTCAGTAACTGTTGGTTTGACAGGAATTTTATTTGGTATACTTTTTTACAAAAGAGGTCCTGATGGTAATTCAGCATTTTCTACAAACTTTGTTAAAGATATTTGGATTTTGAATATAACTCACACATTTTTGTCTAATAGACTCTACATGTCAGATTTATTTAATTGGTTTGGTATGCGAACTTGGGATACTTTTGCACAGATGTCAGATTGGTTTGATCGTAACATAATTGATGGTATTGTTAACAAAATAGCTTCCCTCTCTATGTTTTTCAGCACTTATGCAAGAAATATAACTACAGGTTTTACAGGTCACTATGCATCTTTAACAATAGGTGGTTTAGGAGCTCTAGTTCTACTTACTAGAGTTGTGATGCCATTTATGGGGTGGTCAATTTGAAGAGATTTAACTTTTTATTTGCATTCGTTTTAGTAACATTTTTATCAGGTTTTTCCTCAGCTGAGGACCATACAGTTTATGTTGGAACTGAAGATAACCCTTATGTTTTTAGTGATGCTAATCTTGTTATTTCTCCAGGAGACAATGTTACATTTATTTGGACTGTAGGCCAACCGCATAATGTAGCGCAGGTTGAATCGGCTAGTTCAAATGTTTATGTTTCTAACGGAGATATTATTTTCTTTTATTCTGGAGAACCTGAAGATGGAGCTACTTGGGTACTTAATTCGACATATACTCAAGAGGAAGGTACTTTGTATTATATTTGTGAACCACATGCAGGATTACAAATGCGTGGTCAGATTGTAATTGAGAGTAGGCCAGATATGACCTTGGAGCTTGGCGATTTTCCTTGGTTATCCTATCTTTTAGTGTTTCCTTTGATTGGGTCAATATGGTGTTTTGCGTTTAGAAATAGTCCTGAAGCTCACAAATATATTGCATTATCTACAACTCTGTTCACTCTTATCATCTCTTGCATTGTTTTTGTTAGAGCCGGTAGTGGAAGCGGTTTCAGATTAGTAGAAGAATATGAATGGGCTCCAAATTTGGGAGTGTCATTACTCTTAGGAGTAGATGGGATTAGTAGTCCACTTGTACTATTGACAGGAATTATTGGTCCATTAACTGTGATATTTTCTTGGCATGAGAAAGAAAAGCCAGCTTTATTTTTCTCATTATTACTGGTGATGCAAACAGCGCTTTATGGAGTATTTATTACATTAGATTATTTTGTATTTTACATTTTCTGGGAGATTGTTTTAATTCCAATGTTTTTCTTAATTGCCATTTGGGGTGGTGAAAATAGACGATATGCTTCAATTAAATTTTTCATTTACACATTTACAGCCTCTGTAATTATGCTTGTAGGTTTCATGGCACTTTATTTTGAAGCTGGTGTAAATTCATTTTCGATGATTGATATTGCTAATAATAGTTCTGGTTTTTCACGTGAGTTCCAAATTTGGGTCTTTGCAGCTTTGTTTATTGGTTTTGCAGTTAAGATTCCATCAGTACCTTGGCATACTTGGCTACCTGATGCTCACGTTCAAGCACCAACAGCAGGTTCGATACTTCTTGCAGGCGTTATGCTAAAGATGGGATTGTATGGCCTTATGAGAGCGGCTTTACCGCCTTTACCAATTGGTGCTGAGTTTTTCGTTCCTTTAATGGTAGCTTTGGCAATTATTTCCATACTTTATGGCGCTGTACTAAGTTTAGGACAAACAGATCTCAAAAAATTAGTCGCATATTCAAGTGTTTCCCATATGGGTGTTGCCCTATTGGGTGTAGCGACAATGACTGAGTTAGGTTTCGCAGGTGCAGTTTTCATGATGTTTGCTCATGGTATACTAAGTCCAGCTATGTTTATGGTCGCTGGAGTCTTATTGCACCAACTTGGTACAAGAGAAATACCTAAGTTAGGAGGTATAGCACAAAGCCAACCTACAACTACAGGTTTGTTTGTTGTTATTTTTATGGGCAGTCTGGGTGTTCCAGGCATGGCTGTTTTTGTTTCAGAGTTATCTGTTTTCATTGCTTTCTTTGAATCGCATGGTTATTGGTTACTATTACCAATTTTCGGAATGGTAATTACTGCAGGATATCATCTTTGGGCCTTGCAGAGAGCTATTTTTGGAGAAGTAAATGATAGTGTAGATATAGCCAAAGTACATGAAGCTCCATGGTATGAAATGTACCCAATGTTTATTTTAATTTTTATCGCAACTTTCTTTGGAATATTTCCACACTATTTGATGGATCCTATATCTACAGCATCGTATGACATTTTAGATTTCATGGGGGAAGTATAATGAGTTCAACTGTTCTGTTTTTGCCTGAGCTTATATTGATAGCTAGTATTTTGTCTATACCTGCAATATATATTGCCACAAACAGTACTAAATCTTATTCTATTTGTTCTAATATTTCTTTATTTGTTAGTCTGTTGATAGTGATTTTATTTTGGTATTCGCCAGAACAAGTTTCATTCGATAAGTCTTCCTCTTCCTATGTGATTTACGATCATTTTGTGATAAATGATTTTTCGCAACTTTTCAAAGTTATATTCTTGATGTCTGCGTTGGCAGTGTCTGTTATTAGTTCCTCTTATTTCAAAGAAGATGAACCTCATCAGGCAGAGTATTATGTTCTATTATTGTCAAGTGCACTTGGTATGTTAATCACAGCTTCAGCTAATGATTTCCTTACAATTTTTGTTGGTATTGAAATATCTGCGTTCAGTAGTTATGGTTTAGTAGCTTTTAGAAAGACTGACGATAAATCAGCAGAGGCTGGTGCAAAATATTTGCTGATTGGGGCTTTTTCTTCAGCTTTAACACTTTATGGTATATCTCTTTTGTATGCATTAACAGGTTCAGTTACCTTTGAAGGCGTTAATGCTTTTTTGACAGGCATTGAAAATGGAGTTATAGATGGGGATTTTACTGAATTAGTTTTTATTTCTAGCTTATTTATTATTGCAGGTCTAGGCTTTAAGATTGCAGTAGTTCCTTTCCATGCTTGGGCTCCAGATGTTTATGAGGGTGCCCCTACACCTGTAACTGCATTGTTGGCCGCTGCAAGTAAAGCAATGGGTTTTGTAGCATTGTTTAAAGTATTTATTTTTACTTTGGAACCTTTCTCAGAAGAGTGGAAATTAGTATTTGGAATAATTGCACTTGTTTCAATGACAATTGGTAATTTAGCAGCTTTATCTCAAAGAGATATCGGAAGAATGCTGGCTTATTCTTCTATCGCTCAAGCTGGTTACATTTTGATTGCTTTCCCAGCATTGACACAGGAGGCAGTTTCTGGAGCTATAGCGCACACTATGGTTCACGCATTCATGAAAGGTGGAGCTTTCATTGTGGTAGCTGGAGTTGGCGCTGCAGGGTTGGGCTATGAAATTAGTTCTTTCAAAGGCTTAGCAAAAAGGTCTCAACTTTTGGCCCTTTCCATGACGATCTGTTTGTTATCTTTAGTAGGCCTTCCACCATTAGCAGGTTTTATCAGTAAATTCCTCCTGTTTTACGGTGTTTTACAAGCTGGTGTAGGTGGTGAGACTTGGATTATCGCCCTTGTGGTAGCGGGCGTTCTCAATTCAGCGCTTTCATTGTATTATTATCTGAAAGTTATTCGTTTTATGTATCTTTATGATCCTGAAGAAGGCGATGAAGTTGAGTTTTCAAATCCTATAAGGTACACTTCTTTACTAGTTATTCTTTTCCTCGTTATAATTCTTCCATTATTCTATCAAGATCTTTATTCTCTTTGTGAAGATGCTTCTAGAGACCTATTTTCATGATTGATGAAGATAGTGAACAGTACAAGCTTTTTCAAGGACTTTGGGAGGGTAAAACGCCTAAAGGTATCAATATAAATAAAAAAAATTCTTTTAGATCACGCATGAAGAATTCTTGCAATCAAGAGGGTCTTGAATATTCAAAGGTAAATTCATTTTTAGTTTTTTCTGGATTATCTAAGAAATTAGATGCCGATTCCATTATCAAGAATGACATTAAAATATCAACGCCACCAAGACGTCATCTTCGCAAATTTTAAAGTTTATCTTTACTAATTAATTGATTGGAGAAAGACGTTGGAACTTCTTCCAAAAGTGTCTTATAATTTGATTCAGGGACTTCATCCAAAGATTTCCTTGCTACTTGCATCCAAGGCGTTACTAATTCTTCATATATATTCTGAGCATCTGCTAAGTCTACAGTTTCAATTAATTTACTTGGGTTACTTTCATTCAAGAATTCGTTAACTGCGGTTTGATATTTACTATACTTAGACAGCCTTGTAATCGGAAGAGTTGGTATTCCTATAGCTAAATCACCCACTGGGGTTTTTGTCGCTATGGAATTGTATAAATCAAGATAATCATCAGTAATTTGGTAAATTATCCCTACAGTTTCTCCATATTTGTACAACGGGATATCAAGATGAGTTTCAGAGGTCACCAAAGCCCCGAGTTCAGCAGCAGTTCCGTACAAGGCCCCAGTTTTCTTTTTTATTCGATGAAGGTAAACTGACTCACTGTAATTTTGTTTATCTGTGAAGTCTGCTATAGCTCCTTCTGAGAGATTCCTTATACATTGTGCAAGAGATTTTCCAGTTGCCATTGATACTGCTCCATGAAGTGATCCTGTTGCGACCATTAAGTCAGCAATCAAAATTGCAGATCTTGGTCCGAGTTCTTCCCACAATGCGGGTGCAGCTCTTCTAAATGAATCTCCGTCAATCCAGTCGTCGTGTATTAGAGCTCCACCATGGACTAGTTCTAGTGCCATTCCGCATTCAAATGCTAAGTGTGCATCTCCATCCAGGGCATCGGAAACTAGCCGACATAATACAGGTCTCAACATCTTTCCGCCTAGTACACCTTTCTCAATCAATGGTGCCATTTCTTTTGATTCTTTGGCTATTTCAACTTTCAAAAAATCTTCAAACTCAGCTTTCACTAATTCATAATAGCTGTTTAGTTCATCATTGAATATTAGTTTTGTTTTCAGACCCATTTAATCACCAGTATTGTATCCCTAATATCATTAAAATTCCACAAAAAGAGTGGATGCCTATGGTTCCCCAGTTGGATAAAGCCAATTCTCTGCGGTCGTAGTTATTCATTACATAATATGATAGGTATAATGCGAAAGGAGCAGCTACAAGGCCTAGCAATGCACCTTCTGTAACAATTTCATACATGTACAATGCATACAAAGATCCGAAAGCAGAAATCATAAGAATTAGATATCCCCAGCTTGCTCTTTCCAAACCTAACACAACTACCAGATGATTTTTACCAGCTAGTTGGTCCGATGCTCTATCTGGAAACTGATTAATCCAAAGTATTGCAGTAGTTAACAAGCCTAATGGTATACCAAAGAGAAAAGCTTCCCAATTATGCACGCCAGTCATAGCAAAGATAGTTCCCATTGTCATTAATGGTCCATAATTCAAACCTATTAGCAATTCACCCATTCCTTTTCTCGCTACTAATCTAAGTGGAGTTCCTGTGTAAAAATAAGCAGAGAAAGCTCCTGCTAAACCATAATAGAGTAATCCTAATCTTTCATCTCCTAGCGAAAGCATGATGGCAAGCCCTAATGCACCTGCCAGAACGAGAAAAGCTGTAGCTAGTTGGAATAACTTCTTTTCGGTTATCAATCCAAGTTCGATGGCTCTACTACCTCCAGAAAGTTGCAAAAAGTAATCGTTATTCAATTGATCAGTTCCACTTGTCCAATCAAAATAGTCATTGAATGTATTTGCAGCAAGGTGTAAAAATGAACCACCTAAGAAAACTAGAGTGAACAACCCCCAGTCCATTTCAAATAAATTTGCATTAAGTCCCCATATTGCTGCTGCGATAATTGGGATCCAAGTAGCAGATAAGAATGGTAACCTTGTTATTGCTACAATAGAAATAAATTTTGTTAGCAATGAGGTATCTGGCATAGTATCTTCAGGAGAGACATCTTTCAGTTCTCGAGTTCTTCCGCAATAGCCGACGTGTTTACCTTTAATTATTGTGGCTGTAATTTTGAATGAAGCTGCAAATTGTTCGCCGCTTTTTCTGACAAAAGTGGTTTCAGTAGAATAACCTTCTTCGTTTTCTTTAGCCTTGTCTAACCAATTAGCTACATGGCCAAGTACAACCATTCCAGGTGAGAAAAGGGAGACTCTTTTTTTGCCGATAACTTCATCAGCAGAGTAACCAAAAAGCTTCTCAGCATTTGGATTGAAGGTTTCAATTCTTCCCTCTAAGTCACAAGTTATTACACTCACTATTTCTCTTGTTTCAGACATATTATTACCGATACTTTATCTTGATGTACTTCTATATAAAAGAGATACTATAGTGCCAACTATTTTTTACCAATGGGCACTAGGTAATTATTCTCACCTTCTTCTAAGGATTTGATTGCTGCATCAGCCCCAGTAATTGTGGTTATGAAAGGAATACCTAGTTCAACAGCAAGTCTTCGCATTTGCGCACCGTCAGTTGCAGCTCTTTTTCCTGTAGGTAGATTAATAATTAGACTAACATTTCCTTCCCTCATAATTGAAAGAATATCTGGACTCTTATTGTCTGAAATTCTCCATATCACTTTTGAATCTATGTTTGAAGAACGGAGATGGGAGGCAGTCCCCTTCGTAGCTATAAGTTTGAATCCTAATTTTTTCAGCCTTTTTGCAAGATCTATAAATTCAACTTTTAGTTTATTCGAAATAGATACGAATACAGTTCCTTTAGTGGGTATTTTCTTATTACCTCCTTTCATAGCTTTCAGATATGCAGTTCCAAAGTTTGGTCCATGTCCCATTGCTTCTCCTGTAGATTTCATTTCAGGACCAAGTACTGTATCTAGGCCAGTAATTTTTAACCAAGAGAAAGTAGGAACTTTGACAGAAGCCCCCTCCATTGGCAATATATCAGGTACATTTTTTATTTTTTCACCTAACATTAAGTTTACAGCAATACGGGCAAGAGGGTAACCTGTAGATTTACTAACAAAAGGTAGTGTACGGCTAGCACGAGGATTTGCTTCTAAGAGGTATATTTTTCCATCTTTTATTGCAAGTTGAAGATTAGCTGCACCAACTACGTTTAGTGCTTTGGCCACTCTTTTAGATATTTTGATAATCTCTTTTTCAGTAGCTTTATCAAGCGATTGAGGAGGCATTACGCAGGCGCTATCGCCAGAGTGAACACCAGCCATCTCTATTTGTTCCATTATGGCTCCAATCACTATATTTTTTCCATCAGATATCAAATCAACATCTAATTCAACTGCACCCTCTAGAAACTTATCAACCAATACAGGTTTTTCAGGAGTAGCGTGAGATTCCAGTTTCAAATATTTATTTAATTGTGAACGATTGTGTACTATCTCCATTCCCCTTCCGCCAAGTACAAATGAAGGTCGTACTAGTACTGGGTATCCTATATTCTCAGCATATTCAACCACTTCTTCAGAATTTTTAGCCGCAGCCCATTCTGGCATGTTAATGCCGCTTTTCTCCATAATGTGGCCACATTTTTCTCTGTCTTCAGCCATTTCCATATCAGTTACTGAAGTACCTAAAATTTTGGTTGGCAACTTTTCTTGCTTAATATATTCCTCAATATGTGTGGCTAAGTTTACTGCAGTTTGCCCACCAAGTTGTAAGACAATGCCATGAGGTTTTTCTAAATCTAGTATTTCAAAAATAGCCTCACGATCTAAAGGTTCGAAGTAAAGCCTGTCGGAGGCGTCAAAATCGGTTGAAACAGTTTCAGGATTGTTATTAATCACAACAGCCTCATATCCTGCATCTCTTGCAGCCTGAACTCCGTGAACGGTTGAATAATCAAATTCAATACCTTGACCTATTCTGATGGGTCCCGATCCTAAAATAACAATACTTTTCCCGGTTTCAGTTGGTTCTTTTTTATCTGCATATGTTGAATAAAAGTATGGAGTTTTTGCCTCAAATTCGCCAGCACAGGTATCGACCATCAAGAAGCTTGAAGCGATTCCTAATTCTTTCCTTTGATTTCTAATTTTTCTTTGGCTTATTTCTGTTAGATGTGAAATATGTTTGTCTCCGAAACCGTTTCTCTTTAATTGAGTTAGAAGTTCATTTGGGATATTCTCTTTACATTTCTCTACTTCTAGTTCTAATTTAACAAGGTTGGCAATTCTTTCTATGAAAAAAGCATGGAAATCTGTTATTTCACATACATTATCAATACTCTCTTGCGTAGCTTTGTGGTTCTTCAAATATGTCCAAATTACATGTAACCGTTGGTCATTGGGAATCTTCAAATTCTTCTTTAATTTAGTCTCATTCCAATCAAGGCATTCAGGATAGCCCTCACCTTGGCCTATGGATCTCCATGCCTTCATTAAAGATTCTTCAAATGTCCTTCCAATAGACATTGTTTCTCCGGTTGACTTCATTTGGGTACCTAATTCCCTATCTGCCAGTTTAAATTTGTCAAAAGGCCATCTAGGTATCTTCGTAATTACGTAATCGATTGAAGGTTCAAATGCAGCACTAGTGTTACCAGTGACTCTGTTTGGTAATTCATGTATCCTGTGCCCTAAGCAAAGCATTGCGGCAATTCTTGCAATAGGAACTCCAGTTGCCTTCGAAGCTAACGCAGATGATCGAGACACTCTAGGGTTTACCTCTATTAGAATATAATCTTGTGATTTTGAATTGTAAGCAAATTGGACATTACAGCCTCCAACAATTCCTAAACTTTTCACAACTTTCAATGCTGAAGTCCGTAATTTTTGATATGCATTTTCTGGTAAAGTTAGTGATGGAGCAACAACAACAGATTCTCCAGTGTGTACTCCCATGGGGTCAAGATTCTCCATTGAACAAACAATTATGGCATTGTCATCTTTATCTCTTAATACTTCAAATTCAAATTCTAGCCATCCCAAAATTGATTCTTCAACAAGTAATTGTTTTACAGGTGAAAGAGCGAGTCCTCTCCCAGAAATTACCTCCAATTCTTCCTTTGTGTATGCTATGCCTCCACCAGTCCCTCCTAAAGTGAAAGCAGGCCTTACAACTACAGGATAGTTTAATTCTTCAGCCAGTCTAAGAGATTCTTCGATAGTTTGTGAAATACCGCTTTTTGCAACAGGCTCTCCAATCTCCTCCATTCTTTTTCTGAATAAATCGCGGTCTTCAGCCATTTCAATAGATTTCAAAGATGTTCCAAGTATTTGCACACCGTATTTTTCCAAAACTCCCTTTTCGTCAAGACCTACAGTAAGGTTTAGTCCCGTTTGGCCTCCCATGCCTGGAATAATAGCATCAGGCCGTTCTTTTGCAATTATTTTTTCTACTGAATCTACAGTCAACGGCTCAATGTAAACTATATCTGCAGTATCTGGGTCTGTTTGTATTGTTGCCGGATTAGAGTTCACAAGTACTACTTCATGGCCAGCCTCCCTTAGTGCCGAACAGCACTGAGACCCGGAGTAATCAAATTCAGCAGCTTGACCAATTATGATAGGGCCAGCACCGGGAACGAGAATCTTCATTCTATTCATTAATCATTTCTCCTACTTTTTCAAATAAAACATTTGCATCCATTGGACCTGGTGCGGCTTCTGGATGAAATTGTACAGACCAGCAGTTATTCCCACTAATACCTTCACAGGTTCCATCATTTAGATTAACAAAAGTTTCGCGAACTCCTTTTGGTAATTTATGGAGTGCAAAACCATGGTTTTGTGAAGTAATGTAAACAATTTCCGTTTTAATATGTTTTACTGGTTGATTACCTCCTCTATGTCCATATTTTAGCTTATAAGTTTCCCCACCCAAAGCAAGTCCAAGAATCTGATGGCCTAAACAAATTCCAATTGTCGGATACTCCTTGATCAATTGTCTAATATTATCAACGACAGGTTTCATTTCAGGGTGATCTGGATCACCTGGGCCATTGCTCATAAAAATTAAATCAGGTTTTGTTTTTTGAATTTCTTTAATGCTGTAATTCCATGGTACGACCGTGACTTTGTTTTTCTTTGCTAAATTAGTAACGATTGATTTCTTGACTCCCCAATCGAAAAGAGTTACGTTTGGTCCTTTTTTCCCTTGCTTGTAAATTTCTTTCGTTGAAACATCAGCTACTAAGTTAGAGGCAGAAGGCCATTTCATTTGTTTAGCTCTTTTCACGCCTTCCTCTGGAGTAATTTTTTCATCAGTACAGATAACAGCTCTTAATGTTCCAGATTCTCTTGTTGTAATAGTTAATTCTCTTGTATCTATCCCTTCCAATCCCGGTATTTTTTCGCGTTTTAAAAACTCATCAAAGTTTTCTTCTCCTTGGTGTGGAGATCTGCACCATTCCTTGACAATGCACGCTTTCGTTTGAATATTTCCAGACTCATAATTTTCTTTATTACAACCATAATTTCCAATTTGTGGAAATGTAAACATTAGAATTTGACCCGCGTAACTGGGGTCTGTAAGAGCTTCCTGATAGCCCGTCATTGATGTATTGAAAACAAGCTCTCCTTCAACTGTATCTTGATAACCAAACGAGTCACCAAAAAAAACAGAACCGTTCTCTAGTGCAATCCATCCCTGCATCTAGGTAGAACTAGTTCAAGATGGGGTTAAAACAGGAACGGTTACAAGCTCTCGAGGAAATCTTGCTCAGTGAAGTGTAATCTAGAAGGAACAACTATGCTGTGTGGTTCTTTTCCAAGGTCTTTATTTGCCAAATATTTTAACTTTCCGTACCATAATTGTTGGTCCTCTCTTCCAACCCTTGCAGCTGCAGCTACCATTGTGTTTTTTTGTATTCCAGCTTCTATCATTTGTTCGGCAGCTTGAGACGCAGTCATGTATTTTGGCTCTTTATCTGGATTGTCTGCTTTAATATCGAGTAAGACCAAAGAATGATTTCCATTTTCCATATTTGCCTTTATCTTATCTATGGGGCTAAGAGGTCTGTAGTTACCCTCAGGTAAAACTAGTGTAGCCACAGGTCCAAAATTATAGTGTTGAAGTCCTAGTACACCTGCAACCGCTGTAAGGACGGAAGCATTGTGTATTACTTTACATTCTATGTTGTTTTTTTTGCAGTCAAGCAACAAACTTACATGAGTAGTAGCAGATAATGCATCACCTACGACTAACAGACAAACATTAGTCTCTT
>JBJLCA010000035.1:0-28409 GCA_045567915.1 Candidatus Poseidoniales archaeon
TTGAAAAAGAATTATTTTTAGAGCTTGTTAGGATAAATTTTCCCATATTATAAAAAGTTGTTTTCACTTAGCCATTTATCATTAAAAATCTTAGTATTATATTTCTCACCCGAATCACATCCAATAGTGACAATAACCGAATCTTTTTTATTTCTCATTTGAGAAGAGAAATTTACTGCTGCTCTTACATTAAGACCTGAACTTCCTCCTAGGTGTAGGTTTTCTTCAGATTTAAGTAAATGACACATATCTATAGACTCTTTGTCATTTACACTGATTACAGAATCAATCATTTTCCGATTTAATAATTTAGGAATACTATCTTTCCCAACTCCTTCAATAACATAACTATTGAGACCCTGAATTACTTCCCTACCTAGCACAAAATCTGATATTCTAGAACCTACAGGATCTGCTAAAACTATTTTTATTTTACTGTTTTTTTCTTTGAGATAACGGCCTACACCCATAATTGTTCCGCATGTACTGCCTCCGGTAATAAAATGAGTTATTTTTCCATTTGTCTGTTTCCAAATTTCAGGACCTAATGAATTATAATAAGCTTCTGTGTTACTTTCATTGGAATATTGATCAATGTCAAAAAAATCAGGGTTTTTTTTAGCCAAATTAAATGCTAAATTTTGATAATGATTGGGTGAATCTGGACTTTCAGATGATTTTGTAATTATTACTTTAGCTCCGTAGTCATTACAGGCCTTTATCTTTTCATCACTACATTTATCATTTGTAACAACAATACACTTAAAACCAAATTTATTACATATGTAAGCTAATGAACTCGCCGTATTACCACTAGATGCTGAGATAAATGTAGTTTCGCTATTTGCTTTATATTTAACTTTAGAAACTATGTAATGTACCATACGATCCTTAATTGATTTAGTAGGATTGAGACTTTCCAGTTTTACGTATATCTTATTATGTTTCTTAAAAGGATTAATAACCTCACTTTGTATTAGATGTATTCTTGTGTTGCCGATATTTTCTAATTTCATAGTCTCGCTAATAATAGTTATAGGTTATATTAAGCTTTGTAGTATTCAATTTCATTATTTTCATAAATAACATATTTTTCATTCTTAAAAGAGTTATAAAAAACTGATTCATCTTCAGCTTTGAAATGAACAAACCTATTGATTCCCAGATATTCAAAGTCATTTTCAACACTCGACCATTCTTGATTTTTAACCGATTTTATAAAATATCTTAGCGTTTGTTCCTCACTATATTTCATTTTTATATCAAAATCATACATTTCTTTTGGATCCGTAATAATTTTAGATAAATTAATACTCACCATGCTTTCTTTAGAATCAAATTCTGCACCAATTACTGGAATTAAAAGATAAACGGGTTGTGTTGCGGGAAGAACCAATATTTCACTGTAAACTCGCAAAGTGTTAACTGGAGTGCCTGCATTGTCTGTAATTATTATAGCATCCAAAGACTCTTGGTTGAGATACATAGCAGAATCATAATTAGACTCTGAAACATCCGGAGACTCTGTGAATGAGTGTGGTACAAGGGCAACAAGTGATGTAAGAAAGATTAACAATAATGAGGTATAAACTGGAAACTTTGTGTAATTGTAATTTTTTAATAAATATGATAAACCGATACTGCCTATAATACAGACAAGAATTATTGCTAAATATCTGAAGTAAGGATAAAAGAATATTATTGACGATAACAAGATTAAACTGGAAAGAAATGGAAAAATCTTTTTGAAAAGATTTACATTTTTGGATTTAAACGATACTAAAATAGCTAAACAACTAAAAAGAAAAAATGAGCCCTGTGAAAAGCTGTATAATTGAACTAAATAAATTGTATGATTTATTAGTCCATCTAGACTTAAATCTAATGTTATGGAAGGAAGGAAATTCACTATGATAAAGGTAGAAATTAATAAAATTACTATAACTAGTAAACTAAATTTTTTAACCTTTCTCATTAACATAACTGAAGAGTAATTATCAGAGATAAAATTACAAATTCCAAAAATTATAATAAATATTATTGCTAAAATTGATATTTTATGGGTTGAAAGCATTGTAATGATAAGAACTGTTAATAAGAAAAACTTCTTTAAAATATTTTTAGAAGGGATTTTAATTACTAATAGTATTGGGAGCAAGAGTATCGGTACGAATATTCTTAAAGAAAAAATATTAGTGCTTTCCCATACCATTAAAGGTGAGAAGCATAAAGCCGTTGCTAAAATTAAGGGATGGCTGGATTTACCGAATAATTTATTGGAAAGTACAATTCCACTCAGGAGACAAAATATACCCATCAAATGTGAAACAATAAATATTACTTTGTCAATTTCTAAATTAATAATTATAGACAAGGAAGAATAAAATGCAATGGAACCTGACGATTCTGACATAGGGTATTGGTCGAATAAAGAAAAAATACTGTAATACCACCAAATGTTTCCTTTATCAATAACTCTGTTTGATAAATCGTGATAGTGAAATCCATCCATGCCAGTAGGATAAGCTGAATTCCAAGTAGTTCTTATTAATAAACTTAAACACACTAACATGGAAAAAAGTGTATAGAAATATAATGGTCTTTTAGTACGCTGCATTTTTAATCTTCCAAGATAAGGAAATTAGGTTTTTCAGGTAGCAAAAAGCTATGCGTATGCTTTAATATTTTCTTAACATTATCTTGTATGTAATCATATGAAGGATAATCAAGAAAGGTTTTCCTAGGCATATTCCAAATTGACTTGAAATCGGAATCTGTCAAATCCAATTTTTTTAAGACTAATTTCTTATCTCTTTGTAGGTCTTCATCACTGTAAGGCTTTTCGTTTAATATGTCCAGAGCATTATTGCGTGTAATTGAACCATTTATTACTTGTGCAGACAAAGTAATTATCCTCTTATCAATGTTAAACTTTGAATAAAGCCAATGTCCAATTATAAATTTTGTGAAAATATTCTCATAATGATGGCCGCCATAATATTTCCAACCATATTCATTAGATAAGTATTCTTGAGCTAATTGCTTACTGTAATCTATGTAATAAAACGGCCGATACAATTTAATTCGTCTAAATACATTAAAGAAAATATATTCTGATAAAGAAAGAATTGGATACTCATTTACCTTCCTGTCTGCAAAATTATTCAAAATATACTTAAACTGACGATAATCGCTCTTACTCCAGAGTCGTGGTTGTCTTCCTTCCGAACTAAAGTCAGAACCTGAAAATATCGTCTTTACTCCTTCTCTATCTGCAACTCTGTAAAGAGTGGCTCGTATAGCCATGTCCGTTGGCCCATCAACCCACGGCAATGAAGCTTTAAGATACGATTTGAGAACTGTTTTTACATCGTCATAATCAATTACGTGAGTATACAAGTCAACATTTAATGAGGTGGTTAAACGCCTTATATTAGAAACTGCGATTTCACTACTCCAACCATTATCTAAATTTACTGCCAAAGGATTTAGACCCCATTGACCCTTAGCAAGATGAAGCAAGTACGAGCTATCAGTACCACCACTAAGGCCTATTATACAATCATATTTTGATGACGATGAAGCCGCTTTTACTTTTTCTAAAATAGAAGACCAAGTTTGTTCACCTTTCAGACCTTTTGGGTAAGCTAAATCTAATTTTTTGTACATTTTACAATAATTAGAAACTCCATTTTTGTCAAAATTAACATCTGGAATTGAAGTATCCCAAAGTCCCAGTTTACACCTTCTGTATTTCATGTTTATCTAAATACCTCTTGAAGCTCTTCCAAATTCGGATAATTAACTAAAACCGCGTTACGAGGTCCATGGTAAACAAAAAAACTTCCCGCTGAAACTGCATGAGCTCCGGCCTCGATGGCTTCTTTGAAATGGGATAACATTCCTGCTCCGCCTGCTGCTACAAGAGGAATTGAAAGGTTACTACTTATTTTTTTGATTAAATCTAAGTCATATCCATCCATCATTCCATCTCTATCTATGGAATTAAGTAAAATTTCACCAGCTCCCAATTCTTCTACTTCACGACACCAGTTAAATAAATTTAAATTTGTTTTAACTTTTCCACTGTTTTTATAAATTTTATATCCTCTAAAAAAAGTTTTTCTTACATCAATTGATACTACTATACTCTGACTACCAAAATAATTGGAGGCTTCGAATATTAAATTTGGATTATTTATAGCCTCAGTATTAATGACTACTTTCTCAGCCCCATTACGAAATGCGGCCTTCATCTGTTCTATTCTAGAAAAACCCCCACCTACTGAGAAAGGCATGAAAGCTTCATCACCTATATTTTTGATAAAATCTATATCCATGCATTGTTTTTTTTTTGAAGCGTTAATATCTAAAAATATGAGCTCATCAGCTTTTAAATCATTAAGAATTTTAACTGAATTAATCGGATCTCCGATATATCTCGGTTTAGCAAAATTTTTAGTTTTTACTAATCCAGAATCTTGTAGTAGTAAAATAGGAATGATACGGGGCCTAAACATTAAGTCTCCAAAAAGTTCCTTAGTAATCTCAATCCCGAATCATGACTCTTTTCAGGATGGAATTGAACTCCATGAATATTTTCTTTAGAAAAAGAAGAACAAAATTCTAAATAATAATTTGATGTGGAGGATATAATATTTTTCTCATTGCAATCTACATAATATGAGTGAACAAAATAAAAACGTTCATCTAAATCAAATCTTAAAAATAAACTATCATTTTTCTTTATATTTAATGAATTCCAACCCATGTGAGGTAATTTGAAGTTTGTAGAATTAAAAACGAATCTCTTTACACTCGCATCTACCCAACCTAAACCATTACAATTTCCTTCTTCACTGAAATTAGTCATTAATTGCATTCCAAGGCATATTCCCAAAATTGAATGCTTCTTTATTAGAACAAAATCATTTAATTTATTGATTAAATTAAATTTACTTAAATTTTTTATTCCTTTCTCAAAGTGTCCAACTCCTGGCAAAATAAATTTATCCCCAGGATTAATATTTTTTAGATTACGAGATATACGGTTTTCGTAGCCTATCCTATCGAGAGCCTTGGATATAGAACCCAGATTGCCCAATCCATAATCTATAATAATTATCATAATATATTTAGTTTATTAATTACAATGCCAAACAAGTGTCTCAACTCATCCACTTTTAAATTGTGAATGTCAGTTTCGGAATCGTATCTTTTAAATGTTTTAGAAATTCTAGTCAAGATGTGCCTAATAGATAAAGGAGATGTGAACCAACTACTTACACACCAGGGAAATATCCATCTATAAACCATATTAATCTTGTAATATTCTACCCTATCTATTTCTTTTTCTTTTAGTAAACAATTAACATATTGATCAATTACGTTTAATCCAGATTCTATAGTAAGTTGAGTTGTACCCCAAATTTTAGGATTACATTCTAAAAGGTAACATTTACCGTTTGGATTCTTTAGATACTCGAAATTAGCTATCCCAGACCAACCCGTTTTTTTTACTATTTTTTCTGATAACTGCATTATGTCTTTTTCATTAGTTGTTCTATTAATCACACCACCACCCCCAAAATCATTCATAGTAACTAGTCTCTCTTGCGATAAAACAGACTTAATTTCCCCCCTCCATGAAAAAAGATTTACATCATGAATATTTCCTTCAACGTATTCCTGCATAATGTAGGAATTCTTGGTGAAAACCTCGAATAAAATATCTTTCCTGTTTTTAAAAAAATTCAATAAATGTATCTTAGACGCTATTATTTTGAAACCTTGTGAGCCATAAAGGCTACGAGGTTTAATCACTACAGGAAATGAAAATTTACTTAATAATGCAGAACTGTAAAGGACGTCTGATAATAAAATAGTTTTAGGAACTGGAATATCATAAGACTTGCATAATTTATACGTTGACCACTTATCATTTAAAATTCTGAATGTTGCATAATCTTCTATAAATATTTTGGCATTAGTGCGTTTAATTATTTCTTTTTTATGTATAGATAAAAAATTAGAAGGAATGGTTCCTGCCGGAATTATACCTGCCAGCTTAAATTTTTTTATAGCTGAGATTATATCCTCTTTAAACTGTTCTGAATCTGCCTCAGGACTAGTATAAGGAAATATATCTTTTACTTTTTTTGATTTAAAAAAATAACTTAAAAAAGTTCGTGATTTGTTTCTTGATGAATAACCGCCGAATAATTCAATATCGTTACTAATGGAATTAATTGTTGCTAAACCATTCCTACTAAAACAATTTAAGACTGCAACTTTCATTTAATTTAAATTTCCATATTTTGAACTAAGCTACTAATAAATGAATTAAAATCACCTTTATCTGAGTACATCTTTTCTTTTCTCTTATTCCACTTCAAGTTTGAGGTGGGATTATCTAATATCAACTTTGTTTTTAACAAAATATCATCTAAATTACCGCTTTTGATTATTAATTTATACTTTTTCTCTTGTTCCTCTAATGTTCCTGCTGACAAAGGATTAATATAAATTGAAGGAGTTCCTAGAGCGGCACATTCTGATGCCATAGTAGCTCCTTCACCAATGTAAAGAGAAGAATAATGCATAGCATCATGAATCATATCGATGGGGATTGTTTCAAAGCCTTCAATCGGTTTTTCAGAAGACACAAATACTTTGTATCGGCTAGATAAAAAACTTATTAATTTGATTTTATCATATTTCGTTAACCCATTATAACCAATATCATGAGCTGCTTTCCATGAAACAAATCTTAGAATAATAAATTTTTCATCTGGTAATAAATTCAATTTATCTAGGACCTGAGAATTAGGTTGAAATACTTTTCTACTCAAATATGATAATTCAAAATAACTATCATATTTCACCTGTCTCGAACCTAATTCTTCAGTAAAAGCTGAGGGAGTAACAATTTTATTAGCAAAAGGTAAAGCTAAAAAATAATTGATTTTGGCGTGTTCAGTATCCGTAAAAAGAACGGACTGTATTCCTACAATCTTACAAACTTGAAATACAAATCCTTGAGAACGAGCAATAACTAATTTTGGAGAAAAAGATTTAATGATTTTAAAAAAATCATATCCTTGTTTAAGAAACAATAAAGCTTTGGAAAAAATATTTTGACCATGCGAACTCAACCTAATATAATCAATATTAAATTTTTCTAAAAGCTTGATTGTCATTTCTTTATCTACTGCAATAGTTAAAATTTCATGACCTTCTGACACTAACTCATGTATAATATTTTTGAAAAAATGCACGTGGCCTGGATGCGATACTACAAATATGATCTTCATTAATTATTTTTTTAAAATATATTTTTTCCCAATGTTTTTACAATTTTGCAAAAAATACTCTGAAAACCAGTAAAAAAAATTTTCATGCCACCTCTGGGGATGAGAATTTATGGATACTGATTTATTTATCTCAGACAGCTGCGAAATTAACTCATATGTCGATTTAGGACGTGAATAATTCAAGTTTGTAGAGACTTTATCCCTTACATTTGAGCCACTACCGTTCCATCTTCTCCCTGTGTCTGTAAAATACAAAATTTCGTCATAATTTAAGGAAAGAAAGGCCTCTCCCTTAATTCCATAATCCTCAAAATTATAATCATTCCATAAATTTGAATCCTTCCATTTAGAAAGAGGAGAACCATGCATGCATATTGTTTTTATTGGGACAACTGCTCTTAATTTTTTAAGATTTATTTCAAAATCATATATCGCTTTTTCTCTATCTCCATTATTTTTAGCTAAAACTTCATAATGATATCCTATTTCATGCCCTAAACTAGATATCTCTTTGATAATATTTTTGTTAAAAACATTTTCTACTATTCTAAAATAAAAAGTTGAACATATGCCTAGAGAATTTTCAATTTTGGCAATTTTTAGTGCATTAAGGGGATTTTTATCAACATCATGCCTAATAAGGGCCAATTTGGAGGTATCTGTATCACTAGAAACATATGCCTCGATAGTTTTAAAATTAAAATTATTAGATATTAAAGAATTGCACAATGATTTATATGCTGATAAAGTAAAATCTCTTTTCATAAGAAAAATAAGCCTGTAATGCAGAAAAATAATGTTATGCCATACATAATAACAACAGAATGATGTTCACCTATTCTAACAAAATGATTTGGGATCCATTTCAAAGTTAGAACATTAGGAACCTCAATACTACCATCTGCCTTAATTTTGCCAAACTTTTTATGTTTTCCATCTGGCTCTAAATACTCCTTCGGATTTTTTTTCATGAGGTAAAGCCATACCAACCATAAAAAAAAATTGAAAGTGTGAGGCAATAGTATGAAAAAACCAAACAGCCAATACTCCTGTAAAACTATCGTGCATCCTATTAATGAACCGAAAAGCTGTGAACCGACGTTACCCTCAAAAACTTTTGCAGGAAAAAAATTAAAAGTCCAAAATGCAAGAAGTGAACCCAAAAAAGCACTCACAAATATTATTGAATTGATACTTTCATCTAAGTACGATTTTGTGATTATACTAGCTAATAAAATTAATGATAAACCAGACTGAAGGCCGTTATATCCCGAGTGCATATTAACTAAATTAGCCACAACCATAACATAAACCGGAATAATAAGAAGTTTGAAAATATCGGCTCTTGTTATTTCAAAAATAATTTCAATATCTAAATTGTAGGCCCCTAAAAAGGGTAAAATAATGACTGTAGGTGAAATTATAGATATTAAAGGAAAAGCAAAAGTTATAGGCAATATTAATTTAAATATTCTATTTAAATCAATTAAATCATCAACAAGGCCATACAAGGAATATATTGTAACTACCAGTAAAACTGCTAAGTTAGATTCCGAAAGATTATGATGTTCGCTATCCATCAAAAAAAATGTGTTCAATATTCGAGATAGAAATGGCGATATGCCTATGGTAATAAAAGAGACAAATAAAATAATAGTGCCTAGATTAGTCGGGATCTTAGGCTGATTCTTCTTGTACATATCTCTAACAACATAACCATTCTCAATCAGTTTTTTTGTTGAAATAGGTATAGCATAAAGACAACCAAAAAAGGAAATCAAAAATAATAATGTGAAAAGATACATTTTATAAATTTATTACTTTACCTGTGTTCAGTGATTTAAGACCCGCCTCTACAATTTTAACTGCTCTTAGCCCATCTTGCCCTGTAACAAATGGAGACTTTTTTTGGATGATAGACGAAAGAAAATCCTCCAATTCACATCTTAAAGGTTCTTTACTTTCTGGAGATATTGTGTTCTTTTTCACTTCCATGGGAGGCTTGTACAAATTACTATTATCTATTTTTCCATAGTTAGAAGAAAATACATTTATATTTTGTTCTAGATAATCTAAGTTAATGTAGCATTTATCTGTGGTTAAACTCAAATCTCTTACTTTCATTGGAGTTAACCAATTAGTTTCACAAAGACCTATCTGACCTTGCTCAAAATTAATCAAAAGACTAACGTGATCTTCGTGGAAATCATTCTTAGACTTTCCGCCTAAGGCATAAACGGAGATTGCTTTATCTGATATTAAGTGACATATCACATCAACATCATGTATTGTTAAATCAAAAAGTACCCCTACATCATGAATTCGACTAGGGTAATTTGAAAAACGTCTAGCTGTAATTGTAAATATTTCTCCCCAATTACCATCTTTTATATTTCGCCTAGCCGTCTCTACAACAGCATTAAAACGTTCAACATGACCTACACCTAGCGTGACTTTATTAGCTAATGCATAATTGATTATTGATTCCGCATTTTTTACATTATCTGCTAAAGGCTTTTCCACTAAAATATGAACGCCTTGCTCAGTACATTTACGGGCAACCTCTTTATGATAAACTGTTGGTACTGATATGGTAACTGCATCCACATGGGGCAACAAAGACTCATAGTCTCTAAACCATTCGACTCCGAACTTTTCAGCTATTAATTTTCCTTGTTCCTCGTCTGGATCTGCAATTGCAACTAAATTCGAAATTTCACTATATATGCGCACGTGGTTTTTCCCCATTGAACCTACACCTATAACTCCTGTTCTTATTTCATATTCTTTATTCATTTATTTTTTCCTCATACCAATCTATTGTTTTGGATAAACCCTCATCTAAACCTACTTTGGGTTTCCATTTAAGAATTTTATTAGCTAAGGATATATCTGGACAACGCTTCTTTGGGTCATCTATTGGTAAATTCTTAAATACGATCTTGGAAGGACTAGAAACTTTTTCTTTAATTATAGTTGCAAACTCAAGCATACTATACTCATCTGGATTGCCTAAATTAACTGGTAAATCATAATTGGAATTCAACAACTGAATAAGCCCATCTACAAGATCGTCTATATAGCAAAAAACTACGTGTCTGTGAGCCATCTCCGAAAACTGTCAAATTCTCACCTTTGAGTGCTTGGACGATAAAATTGCTTACTACCCTGCCATCACTTGGATCCATGAACTTCCCATAAGTATTAAATATTCTAGCAATACGAATTTCAACGTTATTATACTTTTTGTACGCGATACACAATGCTTCAGCAACTCTCTTACCCTCGTCATAACATGCTCTAGGACCTATGGGGTTTACATTGCCAAGATAGGACTCCTTCTGAGGATGCTGAGAAGGATCGCCATATATCTCAGAAGTTGAAGCCTGGAGTATTGGGATTTTCAATCTTGATGCCATTCCGAGTACATTATACATCGCTAATGTACCCATTTTTAGAGTGCGTATTGGATTGTATTGATAATGGACAGGAGAGGCTGGACATGCTAAATTAAAAATTGCATCTACTTTGTCTGGGAAAAAAGGTTTTGTTATATCATGACTAAAAAATTCAAAATTCGAATTTGTTTCTAAAGCCTCTATATTTTCATATTTACCTGTACTTAAGTCATCAAGACAAGCCACTTCATGGCCATCTGAAAGAAGGCGGCGGCATAAATTAGAACCTATAAAACCAGCTCCACCAGTGACTAAATATTTCATGACCGTTTCATTAACCTCTCTAGGACTGAAGAATATTCAGAAGCTAAAGATAATTCCAGATGAGACTGAAACCAATCTTCCATAGTTCCTATATCATACCTTTTGCCATTAAAAACTAAAGAATACATATCTTGGCTTTTTGCTAAGGATTGCATAGCATCAGTTAATTGTATCTCTCCGCCGGAACCTTTTTTGGTGTTACGTAAATGCCGAAATAAACTTGAATCGAATACATATCTACCTTGAATACCTAAGAGAGAAGGTGTCTCGTCAGGCTCTGGTTTCTCTACCAGGGAATCTACTAGCATGACTCCGTCTTGAACATGGCTTCCTGATACAACACCATATCTTTTAGTTTCATTTCTACTTATATTCTCTACAGAGAAAACACTTGATTCTTCTTTATTATAAAAATCCACTAATTGCTTTGTACAATTTGGATTTCCTGTACATATTGTATCTCCTAAAAGAACTGCAAAAGAGTCTCCTTCTACAAAATGTTCAGCACATAATATCGCATGGCCTAAACCTTTTTGTTCGCTCTGAATAATAAACTCAAGATTTGCTATTTCATTCACCTTTCTTATTTGCTCTAACTCTTTAAACTTGCCTGATTTTTCTAAAGCTATTTCTAAAGCCTCCATTGGCTTAAAATGTTTTTCTATTGATTGCTTATGATCTCCTGTAATTATAGCAATATCATTGATTCCTGCATCTACTGCCTCTTCTATTACCCACTGAATCGTAGGTTTGTTAACTACAGGTAACATTTCTTTAGGCTGAGCCTTAGTGAGTGGAAGAAATCGTGTGCCTAGTCCTGCTGCAGGTATTACAGCTTTCATTGATAGCTCTGATTAAATGATAAAAAAATCATAATACTAATATTTCATTTTGTCATTAAAATAATATTTGAATTCGACAACATTATTTGAAGGATCGGAAATAAAAAATGTTTTATGCTCATCAGGTTTGCCCTCAAATCTGTTAGAATCTTGCAATAATTTAACTCCATTTGATAAAAGCTTTTCCCTTATAGAATCAAAATCTGACAATGATGAAAAGGTAACGCCAAAGTGGTAAGGATATGGTTTTACTTCTAAGGGTACATTTTTTGGACTTAAATGGCAGACTAATTGATCACCAAAAAAATTGAACGTTACCCTGTCGCTCTTTGTCCTTGCTAATTCACATCCGAGCTTATTGCAATAAAAATCTACTGTTGATTCTAAATCTTTGCACGGGACTGCGATGTGGCAAACGTCGTTCGGATTTCTCATCTTAAAACTTAACAATTTTAATAAATAAAGCTTGCGCTCGTTGCACTACCTCTCCCTGTCACCCTTCGACTCCCTAGTCAAAGTCCATTCGGGGTAACGCAAATACGTCTCTGCTCGTTGCAGCTAGCTTTATCCACTAGAATTTACGAACTGTATTCTCCTATATAAACTACATGGTTTTTACAAAGTAAATTAGTACTAGGCACGAATGCTTAAGAATGCGACGTTAACTACATGTAATAAGTACATAGTACTACGCACAAATAATGCAAAAAATTGTTAACGACTTTACGATAAATATAGCTACCGCAAATGGTACTGGCTCTCAGAGCGCTAATTTGATTTTACTCAATGCCTTATTCAGGATGGGGACTCATGCTTCTGGTAAAAATTTATTTCCATCAAATATTGCAGGGTTGCCTACTTGGTATATTTTAAGAGTGAGTGATCATGGATACCAAGCTCCAGGAGATAATACACATATTCAGGTTGTAATGAACATAGATACTTGGAGTGAAGATATCGAAGGTTTAAGGCCGGGTACTGTTTTAATTCATAATACGGATGTTAAGGCGCCAGTCAATAGAGATGATCTCATTGTCTATCCCGTTCCAATGACCTCCATGGCTCGTAAAATTAATCCTAAACTGTCTAAAATGGTAGCCAACATGATTTATGTTGGAATAATGGCAGAAATGCTAGAAATACCACAAGATATTTTGGAAGAAGCCATATCCAAGCAATTCGGCGGAAAAGCAAAAGCCATTGAAATTAATTCCCAAGCTTCAATCTCTGGAAGAGAATACTTCAAAAATGAACTGGAAAAGAAAGATCAATTTTACGTTGAAAAAAGAGATAAGGATGAAAATAGATTCTTGATAGACGGAAATGAAGCTGTAGCTCTCGGATGTATCTATGGTGGAATAAGTATGCTATCTTGGTATCCTATTACACCTTCATCTTCTCTAGCTGAAGGAATTGATAAATACGTCCCAAAATTAAGATTAGATAAAGATGGAAAATCAACCTGTGCCGTAATACAAGCCGAAGATGAATTGGCCGCTGTTGGTATGGTATTGGGAGCTGGTTGGGCTGGAGCAAGAGGAATGACCTGTACAAGTGGCCCTGGAATCTCATTAATGTCTGAATTAATTGGTCTTGCATATTATGCTGAAATACCAAGTGTAATTTGGGATGTGACAAGAGTAGGACCTTCAACAGGACTTCCAACAAGAACTCAACAAGGCGACATATCAATGCTCTATGAAGCTAGTCACGGTGATACACAACATATAGTTCTAATTCCTGGTAACGTAGATGAATGCTTTGAGTTCGGATGGAAAGCCTTTGATTACGCTGAAAAGTATCAAACGATGGTCTTTGGATTTACAGATTTGGACTTAGGAATGAATTTATGGTCTTCAAATGGATTTGAATATCCTGATGAGCCAATGAATCGAGGAAAAGTTCTTAGAACTAAAGAAGAACTTGAAAAAATTGAAAATTATGGAAGATACCGTGATGTAGACGGAGATGGAATTCCTTATCGAACTTTACCTGGAAGTGGATTAGAACCTATTGTTTCAAGAGGTACTGGAAGAGATGAAGACGGAGTTTACTCCGAGAAAGCATCAGTTTACAGAACCAATATGGATAGACTCAGAAAGAAAATTGAAGGATCGAGGACGGATTTACCTCAACCCATAATTCGGGAAGAAGAGGAACAAGAGCTTGGCATAATTTATTACGGATCTATGGAAAATACTATACAAGAAATAGATGATATTCTAGAATCTACTGGAATGAAAGTATCTCAGTGTCGAGTAAGAGCGCTGCCTCTTTCTCCTGAAGTAGATGAATTTGTTAGAAGACATGAAAAAATTATTGTTTTAGAAGTTAATAGAGATGGTCAAATGTATGGCATCCTAAGAAAAGAAATAGCTACCGAATTAGTTCCTAAACTTTATTCTGTCGCATTCAGCGATGGTTTGCCACCAAAAGCTGTTGAATATGCTGAAGCAATAATAGGCACATTGGAGTCGTTCGAAATTTAATTATGGCAAAAGTCAACAAACTCGATTTACCGCTAGATGAGTACAAAGGAGGGAAATCTACCCTCTGCCCAGGTTGTGGCCATGATGCCATATCTAGCGTAATTATGAAAGCCGCATGGGAGAATTCTATAACTCCAGATGGAATTGCTAAAATGTCTGGAATAGGATGCTCAAGTAAAACTCCTGCATATTTCCTAAGACAAAGCCATGGATTCAATACAGCTCATGGAAGAATGCCGTCAGTAACTACTGGAGCTAACATGGCAAATAAAGATTTGAATTTTCTTGCAGTCTCTGGAGATGGAGATACTGCCAGTATTGGTATTGGACAGTTTATACATGCAATAAGACGAAATCTTAACATGCTATACATTGTAGAAAATAATGGCGTTTATGGACTTACAAAAGGCCAATATTCTGCAACCGCTGAAGAAGGCTCTCAGAAAAGAAAAAGTGCTCCAAATGAATTGAAGCAAATCGATCTTTGTGCTATGGCCATAAATTTGGGATGCTCGTTTGTAGCTCGATCATTTTCAGGATCTAGAAAACAATTAACTGCATTAATTCGAGCTGGGATGTCCCATAGAGGAATGGCTGTAATTGATGTTATATCTCCATGTGTTACGTTCAATAATAATGAAGAATCTTACAAATCCTTACAATATGTGAAGAATAACAGCGAAGAACTTCACGGACTAGATTACATTCCTCATTTTAACCCAATAGAAGAAGTAGAAATACCATCTGGAGGGTATAAAGAAGTTAAATTGCACGATGGCTCTTATCTAAGATTAGAAACCATAAGTGAGGAACATGATGTTGAAGATCGAATGATGGCATTAGATGCCATTCATAATGCAGACGTAAAAGACAAACATGTTACTGGTTTGTTGTACTTCCAAGAAGGAATTCCAACGTTAGATGAAACTGAAAACTTAGTGGACACTCCTCTTTCTGAATTATCAGAAGATATGTTAAGGCCATCAAAAGAAACTCTAGATGAATTATTAGCTAACTTTAGGACTTGATTTAACCTCAATTGTAGATAATAGCAAACCTAACATTATCAAAACACTAGATATGATTAATCTAGTAGTAATTTCATCCCTTCCTAAAGCAACCGATATCGTGCCTGCAACTACTGGCTGAAAGTAAATAAATAGAGCGACTTTGGATGAATCCACAAATTCCATTGCATAATAATTCAATGAATAGGTAATAATGGTAGCAAAGAATATTGAATAAAATGCCGCGAAATATATCCACCAAGAAAGGTTTAACCAATTTTCCCAATTATTGACTAACCCATTAACTGATATTGGAAGTAAAATTACAGCTCCAATCGACATGACTATTACTGAAAGGCCAAATGGACTGTGCCTCTCAATCAAAGGTTTAGACAATACCAAAAACAATCCAAAACATATAAAATTTACAAAAATAAACATATCTCCAATGAATAAATTGCTATTAACATCCAAATTATCTATCTCCATTAGGATAAGGGCACCTGATAATGCAACAACTAATGATAACGATTTGTACATATTAAGACCTTCACGCCCTAGAAACCATGCAAAAATGAACGTTATAACTGGAATCATACAACTGATTAGTGAAGCGTGTGCTGGTGTTGTTAATTCTAAACCTTTTGTAAAAAAAGCGGTATTCAAGACAATTCCTAATAGTGATAGAAAAATCAAATAATACCATTCATTACCCTTTGGATAGTTAATAATTCTATTACCATATAACGAATACATAACAAACCCTGCAATTAGTATCCTTATTGCAGTCCATTCTAAGGGATCTACTTCTTCAACAATAATAGATGTAGTCAAGTAATGAAAACCAAAAATTACTTGCACTAAAAGTAATGAACCATAAATTTTCATATTGGAGGGTGATGACAAAGTTACCAACCTAATTTGTTCAAATATTCAGAATAAGGCTCTCTGTCACCATACATCATAATGAATGATCCTGCAAACCATCCTGCTGCAGATGTAAATCTAAAGGCTGAATCAAAACCATCCAAATAATAGGGGACCATCACCATCAAACCCACGCCGATCAAAAATCCAGCTAACCAGGCAAATGCTAAACTATCTTTTCTAATGTAATCTATAAATAAAAAAAGATAAAACTGGGAAAATGTGAATATTGCAAATGCTGTTGCTATGAATAATTCTAATGTCTCTGAGTTATTTGAATCAAAATATGGTGAAAGAATTATAAACGTTCCAAGAACCATTCCAAATCCTGGAAATGATTCAATCAAAATTTTGGTTGAAGGTTTAGTTATTATATTTTCAGATAATTGCCATTTATTCAATACTCTTACAAAAATTAACGGAGATATGAATCTAAAGATTAATGTAAATATTGCCAAAGGCCATAGAAGTTGCGGAGAGGTAGAGGCAAAATAGATTGCCCAAAGAGCAATCAAAAACGCAACACTCAAAAGTAGAAGAATACCTCCAATCAGTAAATCATTAGATTTTTTTTCAGTAGCTTTCTGGAAAATCAAAAGAAAAAGTGGATATGTCAGGATAACTATCCCTAAAAATAAAATAAAAAATGCAGCCACATCTATTTCATTCACATATTGTATTGTTGAAGCTATGTTATGAAATGAACGGGTAGGTGTAAATGCCAAAAATATTAAATATCGGGGAAAGTCGGCAAGTTATGGCAGAATTCTTCTGTGACATTGAAATTCTTCGAAATGAAGGTGAATTTGAAGCTCGTGTTGAAGGTTTGACTCCTAACGTCATGTCCCTTAAAAGTGACAATTTAGAAGAACTATTAGAACAATTGACTATTGAACTTGAAGACAAACTAAACTAATCTGTTGACAAATAAGCTGATAACCATTTTGTACAATAATTCAAACGTGCATTGGTGAATCTAGCATCATCTTTTAAATCTGAAATATAATCTTGGAAACCCGTAAATTCGAATGTTAATACTTTTGAGATAAAATTGAACATTACTACCATTGAAGAATCAACAATACAACACATATCACTCAAATATTCTTTAGTAAGTTGAGGGACAACCATCGATTCACTAATCACTGCTTTTTGATCGTCATTACCGAAGTACTTCTTTAATCTAGATATATCGTGTGTTTTTTCTTCCGAGTGTGCATATCCGGATAATTTATTATACCTTGAATAATTTCTAAAATTTGGATAACTTGACTCAGGATAAGTTAGCTCCCAAGAAATTAATTCTTTAAGTAAATCGCTAAAACTAAGTTCTTGCTTAAGGCCTGAAATCATATCTAAAAATTGAACATTATCTAATATTTTATCTCTATTTGCTCTATAATTCTTTAACTGATCTACTAAATCTCCATAACTATCTAAAACTGCTGATGAAAGTTGAACTTTCCAAAGTCCCGACTCATGTTGGGAAAGGGCTAATTGGTTGAGAAAAATACCTCTCATATGACATTCAATAAAACTTCTAAGTAATGAATAGGCTATGTTGTAATTCCCACAGAAAGATTGGAAAATGGAGTTAGTAAGTATTTTTTGTGATTCAAGATGGTGATGATTAAACGCTCCTAGTAAGGTAGCTGATTGGTCTTGTTTACTAGCATCTTCTTCGTAAGCTATTATCTCTAAATATATTGAGTTGTAAAGTGAAAAAGCATCCAATCCTCTCGTGAAATTATCTATAGATATTTGCTTTTCAAGATCTATGTTTGGAGTTGAACTTTGAATGATTGATTCCGCTATATTTTTGTAAACTTCTTTAGACATCTATTTTGTACCTGTTATCACTAACGTACCTGCCCAGTCATTAGAATTTGCTCTCCATGAATCTACTTCATTGAATTTGGAATTTTTAAAGAAATCTAACCATTCTTTTTCATTAAATAAATGCATACGGGTTCCTACTTTTTCCTGCCAATCATGGCACTCTTTATTCTCAAAGTAATGATCAATACCCATTATAAATCGACCATTAGGATTGAGCATCTCATATATTCTTTTAATAACTTCAGAAGGGCTGTTTAGATAGTAAAAAACTTCCATTGAAAAAATCAAATCAAACTTGTCTTTAAAATCGAAATTATTGAAATCTTTTAAGTAAAATATAGCACTACTTTGTCTTTTATTAGCATTAGCAATCATATTCTCAGCTCCATCTATTCCTACTGAAGAGCTACAATTCTCATTATTTGATAATTGATCTGCGACCCATCCATTTCCGCAACCCACATCTAAAAATGTAAACTTACCATCTACTGTTTTAACTCTAGCCAGAGCATATTCCAAAATTTCAGAAACTGAAGCTTCATGTGAAGTTTCCATTCCCTTATCTTTTCCAATTATTGCCCACTCATCAAAAACTTCTGTAGGTTGCCTCATAATTTTTCAATAATATACTCTATTTTAGCTTTAACGCTCAATCAAACTATTAGGCACTAATTTGAAGTCTATAATATACTGGACTTCATAGAAGTGTATGTCTAAAGAGATTAGAGCTTACGCTGTTAAGCAAGATGTTGTTGATTACAATGCTGAAAATTTAATGATGTTGCAAGCCCAACTAATAAACAAAGATTACGTCGGAAAAGTTATGGTCGAAAAAGTGTCAAAGGATGCAGGAGGTTATGCTGCTGGAAAGCATTACATTCCTGGAGTTGCTCTAAAATTTGGAGAGCATCCTGTCGAAGCTGGCCACCGAATTCTTACCGAAGAGTTAGAAGTTGAAGACAGAGAAATAAAATATGTTTCTACTCAATCCCATTGGAATGATGAAAAAAAACACTGGTATGTACTTTTCATCTTCGAAACTGTAGATCCATTCACTGAAGACGAAATGAAAAATACATGCGAAGGTATTGATGAACTTGTCTATTTTGACTTGGAAGATGCCACTCCTGAAAATTCCACCCAAGGCCTTATGGATATTAGAGAAGCTATGAGAAATCCTGGAAAAACTTACATCTAGAACTAAGGAAAACTATTAAAATATAGAGTTAGGCCATATTTGTGGTAAAAGCAACAATTGGCTGGAGAGAAAGAGTAGAGCTCTTAGATTTTGATAACAGCATTATTAAGGCAAAGATGGATACTGGGGCGAGAACCTCTTCTTTACATGCCACACATATCTCTGAGAGTGATAATTCAGGTAAGAAATATGTTACATTTAGACTTAAGAATATCGGCAATAATACCAAGTATAAATTTTTTAAAAGTGAATTGAAAGAATGGAGAATTGTAAAAAATTCTGGAGGCGATGAGGAATATCGGCCAGTGATAAATACTAAAATAAAAATTGGTAAGAAAACCATGAATATTGAACTTACACTAACGCAAAGATCTCGGATGAGTTATGACATGCTAATTGGAAGGACGGCACTTAGAAAAAAATTCTTAATTGATTCAGGAAAATCGTATTCTACAAAGTTGGTGAAGAAGTGAAAATTTTAGTTTTATCTAGAAATAGAAATCTTTACTCTACTAGGAGAATTATACTTTCAGCTGAAAAATTAGGACATGAAGTTCGTGTCGTAGACTACTTACGTTGTTACATGAATATAACCTCAAAAAAACCTACTGTGATTTACAGGGGTGAGAACCTAGAAAACTATGATGCAGTTATCACCCGAATTGGGGCGAGTTATACCTTCTACGGGGCTGCAGTAGTTAGACAATTTGAGATGGCTGGACTTTATACTATAAATCGTTCAAAAGCTATAACTCGTTCTAGAGATAAGTTAAGATCTTTACAAATATTGGCAAGAGAAGGTATTGGATTGCCAGTTACAGGATTTGCTAACCACACTGCAGATATTGATGGCATGATTGATACTGTAGAGGGAATTCCTCTTGTTATTAAATTATTAGAAGGTACACAAGGAAAAGGAGTTGTTCTGGCTGAAACCAAGAAAGCGGCAAGTAGTGTACTAAGTGCATTTAGACAATTGAAGGCAAATATTCTTGTTCAAGAATTTATAAAAGAAGCGAATGGTAAGGATATTCGAGCTTTAGTCATTGGAGATGAGGTTGTAGGTGCAATGGAAAGAACTGCACCTGAGGGTGATTTCAGAGCAAATATACACCTCGGTGGCGAAGGTAGAAAAGTTAATCTATCAGATGATGAAAAAAGAATGGCAGTCAAAGCTGCTAAGACATTGGGATTGAGAATTGCTGGAGTAGATTTAATAAGATCTAAAAGGGGACTTTTAGTTATTGAAGTTAATTCATCTCCTGGATTAGAAGGAATCGAAGCATCTACAGGAAAAGATATTGCTTCAAAAATGATAAATTATATAGAATCAAAAATTGATTGAATTTTTTTAAAGTGTTAATACGCCGCCTAATGGCATTGAATTTAATTCTTGTAAATCGCCCCTTAAGGAAGGGCCATCTGTAATTGTAGCAAATATTCCTATTTCCCCGGCATCGTGTTGTTTTTGCTAAACTAAACCAAGGGCGACCGTGTTGATCTACAGCCATATCAAGGAAATCCCCAAGACCTCCACATCTCTCGTAGCCACATCCCTCTGGATAGGCATTGCTACTGTCAATAGGATCTTCAGGTAAATTAACCTGAACTGTCGTAAAAAGAGGATTCTCTGAAAAAGCATCTGTTAAAATTGTCATAAACCCATTCCAGGTTTGGTTACCAACATCTCCTACATATCCAAAAGCTACTCTTCCATCTGAACCCGCAGTCACTACTGGGAATCCAGTACCTACAAGACCTATTGGAGGTGCAACCATCATAGCTTCGCTCCAAGAACCACCATTATCTCTAGAATATGCATAATATGGCATGTTATCACTGCCCATCCACATTGCATGAACATTATTGTTGTCATCAATTGCTACTTGAGCCTCTTCGAAATTCCAAGTATCAGCAGTTCCTGATTCTGATGTAGGCAAGGGATGTTCCGTCCAAGTAAACCCACCATCTGTACTTCTGTAAATTGAATAACCACTACCATTACAACCCACATTTCCTCTGTAAAAATTACCATTGTCAGCACCTTCAATGTGTGCACTTAGCCCTCCACTATTGCAATCAATAGGTGCACCTGGAACTTCAGGAGTCCATGTCAAACCACCGTCAAAGCTTGTCGAACAGAGTGGAGCTGCCCAATTGCCATTAACACAGAATACCCAAGTTGTTGGGTGTGCCAAGGCAGGATAAGGTGATGAGCCAATAGTTTGATGATCTTGAACTGAATAAGATGTCGCGAAAGTTGGAGGTGACCATGAAGAACCATCATTATCTGACCATTCTACAGTCATTCCTGCTAATGCGTGCATGTCAAATTTCATTATTCTATCAGTCCATTTGTCTACGTATACGTAAGGGTCATTGCTGTTAGGTACTGGTGAGATAGGATCGTAAATATTAGCACAAGAATAGTCAGATAAGTTAGTCATCTCTATAAGTCCTGAGCACTGGACAATCGCTGTTGAACCTGCAGGCCCATTACCATAACTTGACATATACAAATTATCGCTTGAAGTTATTCCCATGGTAGGTTCAAATGTAGTTAAGCCTATACTGTAATAACTCCCTTGAGTCCAAAAAGGTACGTTGTTACCAAACAAATTTGCAGTTAAATTTGCCTGTTCCACTGCAGCAGGATCTAACGCATTAATTCCTCCTGAGTAATGATACCAAGTTGTTTCAGGAATTGGCCTTTCAAAATCAAAAATAGTTGGTTCTTCTATCACGGTCCTATTATCTTCTGGAGCCAGACAGCCTACCAATGACAAATTCAGCATGAATGCTAAAATGATATATGATAATATACGCACAAATTAAACTACATTAGGTGTTATTTAAAAGATTGTAGAAGAAAGATGCCTCGGGATGGAATGAGGGAAATGAATGTAGACTCTCTCCGATAGCCGAGGCTTATGGAAACTCAGGTGGTCAAATATAATAGTATGCTTTACTCTTTCATTCCCACCATGGAGGGACTTCAAACCAACGCTCATCTGTTTGAGATCTATCAATTAGAGGTAAGGCCAAAGGTTGTTCTGTTTCACTCAAGGTTATTCCTGCTGATGCACATGTTGAAGGTAAATAATCCTCCCCAGATTCCGTAATTTCTAAATTTATGACATGTCCCTCTGGTATGATTACGTCCATTGGATTGAACTCCATCTTCATTGTATAACTTGAAAATGGAGTTACAGATTTAGACTCATAGCCACCATCTCTGTACCTTAAATCCATCGTAGCATGGCCTAATCTTAATCCAGAAGTTCCATCTGACATTGTGACAAATAGTTGCCCACCGTTACAAGAATTAGCCCTTACTTGTGCATGAAAAGTAGGTAAACCTGAGATATGCATTTCTGATTCAAGTGGCTGACTTGACAATATTATTGATGAGGAAGAAGATACAGTTCCAAGATTTCCCCAAGTAGAAACATCATGTAAATCCCATTTAACATCAAATGAAGGCCAAGTTTCTTCAACATGCCATTCACCATCATTCCTTTGTATTTGAACTTGTGATTGAGGCTCAGGACCAATTCCTTTCAGATAATAATTAAACCAATTATATAGCTCAATAGACCAATCCATTCTAGTTACTTTTGGAAAAGCCTCAGCTCCGTATCCACTACTCATATTTTCATGAACATTCGGCTGATCTGGATAATTATGACCCCATTGGCCCATTATTCCTTTTACATTAAGTCCCTTATTTCTAAGCATTTGGTAAGTAGGAAAAGCATGATATGGGTCTACATTCCAATCCTGCATACCCCAAACAATGTAGACACTCCCATTGTAGTTGTCGAGAACGTCCTGAAGATGATAACGCTCTTCCCAATAATCATTCCATTGATCTCCACCATATTCTGCAAGAGCATAAGTTGTCCACGGACTAGCGGGGCCTATGGCATCGTCAGTACACATTCTCATATCATCCGTTGAAGCACCGGCTGTGGCACCTTCATACAAAGCATCATAGAGCATTGCTCGAGATTCACTTGAACCATTTCTGTAGAACATTTCTCTAACTCCAATTGAACCCGAAATAGGAACAATTGTCTTCAAATGTGGAGAGGGGTTTTGAGCAGCCTCCCAATTAGTTGTGCCAGCATATGATTTTCCCATTAACCCTACATTACCATTAGACCAAGGTTGTTTTCCTAGCCAATCTACTGCAGCCTGTACTCCAATTTGCTCGCCTAGTCCCTTAACATCTTGACAATGTGTAGATTTACCTGAGCCAAATGTAGAGATTTGAGCTAAGGCATATCCATGTGGAACAAACTCTTCAAGAACCCATTGACCAATTCCTAAGTCTGGAATCGTATTTGGATTAGAACCTGCAAACTCATAGTAAGGATGAATCGTTGCTATTACTGGAACTAAAGTTCCTGGAGGTACATTTGGCATCCACAGTGCCACATGCATCAAAGGATCCTCAGGATAACCTGCATCTCTTTCCTCAAGTGGTAAGTCTACTTCAACAAAGAATTCGGAAGGTCCAGTCCAATTATAAATTCCTTTTTCGGGAAGCGTTGAACGCCAAGATGAAAAATCTAAATCCATTAAATATCTCTTCTCTAATGGAACTTCCCACCACTCATAATTTGAAATATCATTGTCATCTCTCTGATTGGAATTTAAGCACCCTGAAGCTAAAAAAATAAAAGAAATTACAAGAGCTTGGGCTTTTTGCATTAACATCCAATGGATATGCTTAATTATATTTCTCCCATTTTAATTTAATGTTAATGCTAGGTGGTTTTTACAAAAAAAATTTGCTGAGTTTTTTAGAAAAAATTAAGTACGGTAAAATTACCATTAATGATGACTTTTCCAAAACATTTGGCTCTGGTGAACCAAAAGTAACTATAGAAGTAGTATCGCCACGATTTTACAGAAGAACTATTCTAGGCGGAGATCTAGGATTTGCTGAATCTTATGCAAAGAGCGAATGGTTTACTGATAGTTTGACTGACTTAATTACTATACTAATCCTAAACAAAGATAGCTTATCTGGTTTAGATGTTAAATGGAGCTTTTTAACAAAGATGCTTGCTCGATTAAGCCATTGGAGAAGAAAAAATACTCTATCTGGAAGTAAGAAAAATATTCAAGAGCATTATGATTTAAGCAATGAAATGTTCACAACTTTTTTAGATGAAACTATGACATATTCTTGTGGCTTTTTTGAAAATAAAAATGATTCACTTCACAAATCACAGCTAAATAAGATTGATAAAATATTAGATAAGGCAGACATCAAAGAAGGACATCATATACTTGAAATTGGATCCGGATGGGGAGCTTTAGCTAAAAGAGCTGTTGAGACAAAGGGCTGCAAGGTAACTACAATTACCTTATCTGAAAGGCAATACTCGTATGTAAAAAAAATGATAAAAAAGGAAAGACTGGAGAAAGATATAGATATTCAGTTAATTGACTTCAGAAATGTTAAAGGCCACTATGATAGAGTTGTTTCAGTGGAAATGATTGAAGCTATTGGCTATGACTTATTCAATTCTTATTTTAAGCGAATTGAAGAATTAATGAAACCTAATGGTACTGCAGTTATTCAGGCCATAACTTATCCGGATGAAAATTATGATACATACAGAAAAGGTTGTGATTTCATTCAGAAGTTTATATTTCCTGGCAGCTTACTTCCATCTGTAGGTGCTATGGAAAATTCTATTAATTTAACCGGGTTGAAGCTTGATAATATGGAAAGAATAGGTAGTCATTATGCTACTACATTAAATATTTGGAATAAGAACTTTAACGATAATATTGAACAAATAAAAGAAATGGGCTTTGATCAGTATTTCATAAACTTGTGGAATTATTACTTCAGCTATTGTGAAGCTGGTTTTGCAAATAATACTATAGATGATGTTCAACTAGTAATCAAAGGAGGAATTGCTAATGCTTGAAGCATACGAAAATAGATTGCCTGGAGAAAAGCTTTCATTGCTTGTTAGTTTACCATTCATCTCAGTCCACATTGGTGCTCTGTTTGCCCTTACAATATCTCCCTCTCCTTTCGCACTATTCATGGTTTTTTTAATGTATTTTATTAGAATGTTTGGAATAACTGCTGGTTTTCATCGGTTTTTCTCTCACAAGACTTTCAAAACTAGCCGTGTATTTCAATTTATTCTAGCTTACTTGGCTACTTCATCGGCTCAAATGGGGCCCATATGGTGGGCATCTCATCATAGGCACCATCACAAATACACTGATGAAATAGAAGACCCACACACTCCAACACTCAAGGGGTTCTTTTGGGCTCACGTAGGATGGATAATGTCTCCATCTAACGTCCCTACAAAAGAGGAATATGTTGGAGACTTAAAACGATTCCCAGAGCTTAAATTCTTAGATAAATACCATTACATTGCTCCACTCAGTATGGCTGTATTTCTGTTTGCATTGGGAGACTATATGTCTATACACTACACTCAATATAATACAAATGGAATGGAGTTACTAATGTGGGGATTTTTCATTAGTACAGTTATACTTTACCATGCCACATTTACCGTTAATTCGGTGTGTCATGTTTTTGGATATCGAACTTATGATACAAAAGATGGAAGTGTAAATAATTGGATAGTTGCAATTTTAACACTAGGTGAAGGCTGGCATAATAATCATCATGCCTTTCCGAATTCGGAGAGACAAGGACATAAATGGTACCAAATTGATATTTGCCACTATATCCTGTGGTCTCTTTCAAAGGTAGGTATTGTCTGGGATATACGCGATGTACCTGAAGATTCAATAATAGAGAAGCGTTACGGTTCGAATGTGGTTTAATTCACTGCTTGCCAGGGGATTAATTCCCGATTGGTTACTGAGAAGGGGAGTTAGGAGTCAAGGTAAAGAAAGACTAAGCATGATGAATGCTGTTGATGCTCCAGAAGAATACAACAAATTCATGGATGAAGCAAGTTCTGGAGATATTGCTGTAAATACTGATGATGCCAATAATCAGCATTATGAAGTAGATTCCGAATTTTTCAATTACTGCCTTGGTAAAAATATGAAATATAGTTGCTGCTTTTGGGAAGATGAGACGTTAGATTTGGACTCTGCTGAGTATAACATGCTGGAAATTTACTCCGAACGTGCTGAAATTGTAGATGGAATGAGCATTCTAGACATAGGGTGTGGGTGGGGCTCTCTTAGCCTTTTTTTAGCTCATAAATATCCAAATTCTGAAATTACCGGAGTTTCTAACTCTTATTCGCAAAAAAAATTCATTGATTCATTAGCTCAGGAAAGAAATATTTCAAACATAAAGATAATAACTAAAGACATAAATGATTTTAGAGCTAATGAGAAATATGATAGAATACTATCAATAGAAATGTTTGAGCATACTAAAAATACTAAAAAGTTAATGAACCTAATCAATGACTGGCTAAATCCAAATGGTCTGTTTTTTATGCATGTTTTCGCACATAGAGAAAATCCATATTACTTTGACAGAGACCAAAAAAACGCATGGATGGCAAAATATTTTTTTACCGGAGGTATGATGCCAAATCATGATCTATTCAAAGATTTAAGATCAAACCTAGATTATAGAAAATCTTGGATGCTACCCGGAACTCACTACGAAAAAACCTCAAATGCGTGGTTAGCGAAAATGGACTTGAATAGGGACAAAATCCTTTCATTGTTTGAAAGGAAATATAGTAAAAGTATAGCAAAACGAAAATTCCATTTTTGGAGACTTTTCTACATAGCTTGTGCAGAGATTTTTGGCTATGACAATGGTAAAGAATGGGTAATCTCTCATCACTTATTCAAAAAGAGTGAAAAATGAATATAGGCGTAGTAGGTGCTGGCGTAGCTGGATTAACTGCCGCCCATCTACTTTCAAAGAAATACAATATTACCCTAATTGAAAAAGATAAACGTATTGGAGGACATACTAACACCATATATGTGGAAGAAAACGGTCAAAAAATTGGTGTTGATACTGGATTTATTGTTTTAAATGATAGAAATTATACTAATTTTAAGGAATTATTGAAAAAATTGAATGTAAGAATAAGAGATACAGACATGTCTTTTAGTTATTATGATGAAAATGATGGGTTTAATTATGCAGGAACGGGTATTTCAGGCTATTTTTCACAAAAAAAGAATTTATTTAGCCCTAAACACTACAAATTTTTGCTGAATGTTAAGAAATATTCAAAAAAAGCTGCAAATGATGTTGCCAACGATGCCCTAAATGATGAAACATTAGGTGAATACTTGATAAAAAATAATTTTCCAAAAGATATTATTGACAAATTTATGATTCCGATGGGAGCTGCTGTTTGGTCTGGATCTAGAAAGGAAATCGCTAATTTTCCTGTTAAAATGTTTCTTAAATTTTTTGACAATCATGGAATCCTAGATTTGAGTAACGCGCCACAATGGCATACTGTTGTTGGAGGTAGTTGCACTTATGTCAACAAAATAATAAATAATTTCAATGGAAAAATTATAACTGGAAATCGTGTTAAAACAATTGTTCGTAAAAATGAGGGTGTGTCTGTATCTTTAGATAATGGTGAACGAATGACTTTTGATAAACTAGTATGCGCCTCCCACGCAGACCAAACATATCGCATGATTAAAGACATTACAGTAGAAGAAGAGCAAATACTACAACCATGGGAATATTCAAGAAACAAAACTGTATTACATACTGATACATCAATCATGCCACCTTCAAAATCTGCATGGGCCTGTTGGAATTACATTAAAAATAAAAATAGTAAAGATAATGATGATGTTTCTGTTACCTATTATATGAATCGGCTTCAAGGTTTAAAAACTAATGAAGATTATCTAGTAACTCTCAATCCAACTAAAGTTATACCTAAGGATAAAATAATTTATGAAACTGAATATACCCATCCAAAATATACACACATCAATCAATTTCTACTCAAGAAAAAATAAAAAGAGTAAGCGGTTCAAATAAGCTCTATTTTTGTGGCAGCTACTGTAGATATGGATTCCATGAGGATGCAGTACTTTCAGCTGTAA